>NZ_CP154859.1:1604380-1925256 GCF_039614725.1 Thauera sp. JM12B12
ATGCCGATGCCGTAGGTCTGGGGGTCGGCGCCTTCGCGCAGATTGAACTTCGCCTCGAGCTGCTTGCCCAGGTGGCCGCGGCAGCCCTCGGCGAACAGCGTGTACTTGGCGTGCAGCTCCATGCCCGGCTGGTGGTGCGGGCCCGGCGTGCCGTCACGGTTCAGACCCATGTCGCCGGTGGCGACGCCCTTCACCGCGCCGGCCTCATCGAACAGGATCTCGGCACCGGCAAAGCCCGGATAGACCTCGACGCCGAGCGCCTCGGCCTGCTCGCCGAGCCACTTCACGACGTTGCCCAGGCGCACGATGTAGTTGCCGTGGTTCACCAGACAGTCGGGCAGCAGGCCGTTGGGCGCCTGGCGGGCACCGGTTTCGGAGAGGAAAAGCACCTTGTCCTCGGTGACGGCGGTGTTGAGCGGGGCGCCGCGCTCCTTCCAGTCGGGGAAGAGCTCGCCGAGCGCCTTCGGGTCCATCACCGCGCCCGACAGGATGTGGGCGCCGATCTCGGCGGCCTTCTCGATCAGGCACACCGAGAGGTCCTGGCCCTTGGCCTCGGCCAGTTGCTTCAGGCGGATCGCCGCCGACAGCCCGGCCGGGCCGCCACCGACGATCAGCACGTCGAATTCCATCGATTCGCGTTCCATCCTGTTCTCCTGTTCCCTTCGCGTGGCACTGCGGTGCCGCCAGTTTATAACCTTGCACGCGACCCGCATGCCTCTCTCGGGCGTGGCTGGGCGCTGCACAACATACGGGGGCGTATGTTACATTAGCTTGCTCACAAAACACAAAGAGGAGATCTCCGCATGAACGAGCAGGCGAAGCTGATCTACACCACTCGCATGCCGGTGCGCTGGGGCGACATGGATGCCTATGGCCATGTCAACAATACGGTGTACTTTCGCTACTTCGAGCAGACGCGGGTGGAGTGGCTGGAGCAGATGGGTTGCCGGGTGAGCCCGGAGGAGCCGATCGGTCCGGTCATCATCAATGCTGCCTGCACCTTCTTCGCGCCAGTGAATTATCCTGCGACGGTCGTCATCAAGATGTACGCCGGCGAACCGGGGCGCTCGAGCGTGATGACCTGGTACGAACTGTTCATCGAAGGCGAGGACCGCGTCTATTGCGAGGGCTCTGCAAAGACGGTGTGGATGGATACGCGCAGCGGGAAATCGGCGCCCATTCCCGACGTGGTACGCGCGCTGTTCGACTGAGTGGTACCGGCGCCGACGCCGGTACGATGGCATGACCGGGCACCCCGCCGAGACGAGCGTGGCCCGCACAACAAACGACCCGAAGTTTCGATTGATGGTGAGGAGACATCATGAATCTGCATGAAGATCGACCCCTGTGGTCGCCGTCCGCCGAGCGCATCGCCGGCGCCAACGTCACTGCCTTCCGCCTGGCGGCGGAGAGGCGCTGGGGCCTGAGCCTGCCCGACTACGACGCGCTCTACGCCTGGTCGGTGGCGCATCCGGAGCAGTTCTGGGTGAGCGTCTGGGAAGGCGACGGCATCGGCAGCGGCGTCATCGGCCACCGCGGCGAGCGCGTGCTGGTCGATGGCGACCGGATGCCCGGCGCGAAGTGGTTTCCGGACGCGAAGCTCAACTTCGCGCGCAACCTGCTGCGCTCGCGCGACGCCCACGACGCCATCGTGTTCTGGGGCGAGGACCGTGTGATGAACCGCATGAGCCATGGCGAGCTCTATCGCGCCGTGGCCCATTTCGTCGCTGCGTTGAAGGAGCAGGGCGTGGTCGCCGGCGACCGCGTCGCCGCCTACATGCCCAACATGCCCGAAACCGTGATCGCCATGCTGGCGGCGGCGAGCATCGGTGCCATCTTCACCTCGGCCTCGCCTGACTTCGGCGTGCAGGGCGTGCTCGACCGCTTCGGGCAGACCGAGCCCAAGGTGCTGATCGCCTGCGACGGCTACTACTACGGTGGCAAGACGGTGGACGTGCTCGGCAAGCTCGGCGAGATCGTCGGCCAACTGCCTTCGGTGAAGCGGGTGGTCGTGGTCCCCTACGTGCATGCCGAACACGACCTGTCGCACGTGCCGCACGCGCGCATGGTCGCGGACTTCATCGCGCCCTACCACTTCGTCGACGATATCGAGTTCGCCGAACTGCCCTTCGATCATCCGCTCTACATCATGTACTCCTCGGGCACCACGGGCGTGCCCAAGTGCATCGTGCATTGCGCTGGTGGCGCGCTGCTGCAGCACCTCAAGGAGCACAAGCTGCACGGCGACGTGAAGCCGAGCGACCGCGTGTTCTACTTCACGACCTGCGGCTGGATGATGTGGAACTGGCTGGTCTCCGCGCTCGCCGCCGAGGCCACGCTGCTGCTCTACGACGGCTCGCCCTTCGCCGGCGACAACCAGATCCTGTTCGACTACGCAGACGCCGAACACATGACCCACTTCGGCACCTCGGCCAAGTTCATCGACGCCGCGGCGAAGTTCGGCTTGAAACCCCGGGAAACCCACCGGCTCGACAGCGTGCGCGCGCTGATGAGCACCGGCAGCCCGCTGGTGCCCGAGGGCTTCGACTATGTCTATCGCGACATCAAGGCCGACCTGCAGCTGTCGTCGATCTCGGGCGGTACCGACATCATCTCCTGCTTCGTGCTCGGCTCGCCGGTGCTGCCGGTGTGGCGCGGCGAGATCCAGTGCCGCGGCCTCGGGATGGCGGTGGACGTGTGGGACGATGAGGGCAAGCCCGTGCGCGGCGAGAAGGGCGAGCTGGTGTGTACGCGGCCCTTCCCGGTGATGCCGGTCGGCTTCTGGAACGACGCCGACGGCAGCAAGTACCGCGCCGCCTACTTCGAGCGCTTCGACAACGTGTGGTGCCACGGCGACTTCTGCGAGATCACCGCGCACGGCGGCTTGATCATCTACGGTCGCTCGGACGCCACGTTGAACCCGGGCGGGGTGCGCATCGGCACCGCCGAGATCTACCGCCAGGTCGAGAAGCTGCACGAGGTCGTCGAGTCGCTGGTCATCGGCCAGGACTGGCCGCCGCAGAGCCCCAACGACGTGCGCGTGGTGCTGTTCGTGAAGCTGCGCGAAGGGCTGACGCTGGACGACGACCTCACGAAACGTATCCGCCAGACCATCCGCGACAACACCACGCCGCGCCACGTGCCGGCCAAGGTGCTGCAGGTGGCCGACATCCCGCGCACCAAGAGCGGCAAGATCGTCGAACTGGCGGTGAGGAACGTGGTGCACGGCCGCCCGGTGAAGAACCAGGAGGCGCTCGCCAACCCCGAGGCGCTGGCGCACTTCCGCGACCGCGCCGAACTGCAGGGCTGAGGAGATCACCCGATGCTGATGAGTCGCGACAAGTCGGTGCTGCTGATCGTGGACGTGCAGGCGCGCCTCGCGCCGTACATCCACGACGGGCAGCAGGTGGCCGAGCATTGCGCCTGGCTGGCGCAGGTGGCCGAGCGCATCGGTGTGCCGGTGGTGGTGACCGAGCACTTTCCGGAAAAGATCGGTGGCACGCTCGACCTCGTGCGCGAGGTGACCACCAACGCGCAGTACGTGGGCAAGCAGTGCTTCTCGGCCCAGGCCGACGGTTGCCTCGCGGGCACCGCGGTGGATCAGCGCCGCCAGGTGATTGTGTGCGGCACCGAGGCGCACGTGTGCGTGCAGCAGACCGCGCTCGACCTGCGCTGGGCGGGCAAGGAGGTCTTCATCGTCGCCGAGGCCTCGGGCTCGCGCGACCCCGCGAACCGCGACCTGGCCTTTGCGCGCATGCGCAGCCACGGCATCGAGATCGTGTCGCGCGAGATGGTGGCCTTCGAGTGGCTGCAGCGCGGCGGTACCGAGCTCTTCCGCGAGGTCAACCGCGACTTCATCCGGTAGCTCCGGCGTCGCGGGAGCGGGCTTGCCCGCGAACGCGGCGCTCGGGGGCCCGTCATTCGCGGGCAAGCCCGCTCCCACGGATGCGTCCGGCGGGGCGCGCGGCGCGGGCGCTCCCCTCCAGGGGCTCAGCTTCGGTCGAAGGTGCCGGTTCAGGGCTCGATCGCGATCCCGAGCAGCGGCTCGCCCGTGCCGATCGGGCCGATGGCGTAGGCCCGGCCGCTGCCGAGGTCGATCCGGTACAGCGTCGGTACCGGCGCCGCGCGCGTGCTGAGCGCGGCGAGCGCGGTGTTGGTGACGTCCGAGATGTCGAAGTGGGCCTCGCTCAGACTGCCGGTGCCAAGGCTCCCGACCGTGCTCAACGCGCCGGTGTTGGGGGAAACCACGGGTTCCGTGCCTTCGACCGAACCTTGGCGCAGCAACGCGCCGAGTTCGCCGTCGATGGCGAAATTGGTCGTCAGCTTCTCGTTCTCGGTGTTGTAGGTGTAGGCGGCGGCGATCACCCGTGGCGCGCGCCCGGCATTGGCGTCGTCGCTGCGGAAGGCGAGTGCGCCATCGGGCTGGAATCCGTCGATATCGGGCTTGAAGTCCACCAGCGCGCCGGTTTCGGGATGGGCGCGCAGGTTCTGTCCACGCTCGGACACGATGCGGATGCGGTCGGCCGCGGGGTTGAAATCGAAGCCGAACTGCGCACCCTCGAGTGCGTGGCCGAAGCGGGTCTCGCCCACCGCGCTCAGCGCCCCGCTGGCGACGTCGACCCTGAATACCCGCCCGCTGCTCCCGAGCGCATACAGCACGCCGTGCGCGACACGGTAGTCGATGCCGAGCAGGCGTTCGTTCGCATCGAGTCCGTAAAGCGTCACGCTGCGGATGATTCTCCCCGGCTCGGCTGCAGAAACGGCGATAAGCTGGTGCGACGCGCTGACCGCATAGAGGCGGATCTTCGCAAGCTCCGCATCGGCTGCTGCCGGAGTGCTGAGGAGCGTCGCCGACAGGGCGAGCAGGGAAACGAATGGGGCCACGGACGAGTTCGGCATCGAGGGTCCTCCAGCGCAATGCGGGCGTGGTTCAGGGGTGGGGCGTCGAAGATAACCCCCTCGTGGCAACGGGAGCGTGATCGAATTGGCATTCGGGAGAGGGTGTTTGCGGCGATTCGTGGCGGGAATGTGCTTGAGCCTGGTGGTGCCCTTGGCGCATCCCGCCAGCCTTGCCCTGCAGGTGGTCGATGAGAACGGTGCGGCGCTGGCGGATGTCGCGGTCGCCCTCGAGCCGGTCGGGGCGCCCCGGCCGGCCATGCAGGCGCGTGCCCGCACGGCGGAGATCGTGCAGCAGGGCAAGCGCTTCATCCCGCTCATGACTGCGGTGCCGACCGGCACGGCGGTTCATTTCCCCAATCGCGACACCGTCCGCCACCACGTGTATTCGTTCTCGCCGGCCAGGACCTTCGAGCTCAAGCTCTACATCGGCACGCCGGCAGAGCCGGTGGTGTTCGATACGCCAGGCATCGTCGTGATGGGCTGCAACATCCACGATCAGATGGTGGCCTACGTGGTGGTCTCCGACACCCCCTGGGTGGGGGTCAGCGATGGCGCGGGCAAGCTGCGCATCGAGGGCGTTCCACCGGGCGACTACGTGCTCGCCTACTGGCATCCGCGCTGGGCGGGGACGAGCAACGCGCCCGCGCGCATGCCCCTGCGCCTGGATCAGGGCGCAGAGCGCCGCCTGGTGGTCGGGGCGCGTCCCTGATGCGGCCCGGCTTCAGGCGCCTGCAGTGGCGAATCGCGGCGTGGACCGCGCTGATCCTGCTGTCCGTGCAGATCGGGGGCTTGTTCCTGTTCGAGCAGATCGGCCGCGGCAGTGCGCTGCAGGAGGTGCGCAGCCGGCTCGAGACCGGCGACCGCGTGTTCGCACGCGTGCTCGAGCAGCGCAGCGACCAGCTGGCCCAGGCGGCAAGGGTACTCGCCGCAGACTATGGTTTTCGCGCGGCGCTGCTGTCTTCCGATCGACCGACCATCGCGTCGGCGCTCGAGAACCACGGTTCGCGCATCGGCGCCAGCCTGATGCTGCTCGTCGGTCTGGATGCAACGCCGATTGCGGCGCATCCGCCGCGTGGCGAGCTGGAGATATCGGGCCTTGGGGCCTTGATCGACGAGGCGCGCGCGCAGGGTAGCGCCACCGGTTTTCGCGCTGCGGGCGGGTCTGTGTATCAACTCGTGGTGGTGCCGGTGATGGCGCCTGTGCCGGTGGCCTGGGTGCTGCTCGGTTTCGCCGTGGACGAGGTCCTTGCGCGTGATCTCCAGCGCCTGACCGGGCTCGACGTGAGCCTGCTGCTGCAGCCGCCATCCGCGCCGGCGCGCATCGTCGCCAGCACGCTGCCGACGGCACCCCAGGCCGCACTGCTCGCGGCCGGCGACGTGGAGGCGGTGCACATCGATGGCGGCGAACATCTGGGGCTGCGCCATGTGGTCGATGCCCGGACGGACGAGCAGGTGCTTGCCGTACTGCAGCTCTCGCTCGCGCAGGCGCTCGCCCCGTGGGAGCGCTTGTACCGGGAATGGGCCGGGCTGTCGGTCGCAGCCACGCTGCTGATGCTGTTCGCGAGCGTGTGGATGGGGCGGACGATCGCGGCGCCGGTGACCCGGCTGGCCGAGTTCGCCCATCGCGTGGAGGCGGGTGATTACGGGGCGCCGCCGGCCGCCGTCCGCGATGACGAGATCGGTCGCCTCGCCGATGCCTTCGGCCTGATGACCGAGGCGATCGCGAGCCGCGAGGCGCGCATCAGCGAGCTTGCCTATCGCGACACCCTCACCGGGTTGCCCAATCGCATTCACTTCCTCGACCGCCTGGCGCGCGCGTTGCAGGCGGAAGGCGCGCACGCGCGCGGGCTGGCGGTGCTCACGCTCGACCTCGACCGCTTCCGTCTCATCAACGACACCCTCGGTCACGCCTTCGGCGACCTCGTGCTCGAGGAGGTGGGGCGGCGGCTGCTCGCCGCAGGGGTGCGCAGGCGAGAGGCCGACGCGACGCTGCAGGATGGCGACAGCGGCGTGGCGCGCCTGGGCGGCGACGAGTTTGCCGTGCTGGTGCCGGGCGCCGACGCCTGGGCGGCGAAGGTGGTGGCCGAGCGCATCGCCGCCGCGCTCGAGCAGCCGATGAGCCTGCAGGGGCAGCTGATCGATGTCGGCGCGAGCATCGGTATCGCGCTCTTCCCCGAGCATTGTGCGGACGCTGGCGAACTCATGCGCTGCGCCGACGTCGCGATGTACCGGGCCAAGCACGCCAACGCCGGCGTGAGCGTGTACGACCCCAGCCACCACAGTCGCAATGCCGCGCGCCTGTCGCTGCTCACCGAGCTTCGGCATGCCGTGGAGGCCGACGAGCTGGTGTTGTTCTACCAGCCCAAATATGCCTTCGAGGACGACGCGGAGCTCTGCGTCGAGGCCCTGGTGCGCTGGGTGCATCCACAGCGCGGCTTCGTGCCGCCGATGGAGTTCATCCCCTTCGCCGAGCAGACCGGCTGCATCCGCGCGATCACGCTGTGGGTGCTGGAGCGGGCGGTGCGGCAGTGCGCGGCATGGCGCCGTGCCGGTCGGGCGCTGCGCGTGGGCATCAACCTGTCGGCGCGCGACCTGCTGCAGCCCGAGCTGCCCGAGCAGTTCCGCGCCATGCTCGCGCGCCACGGCTGCGCGGCGGGCTGGATCACGCTCGAGATCACCGAGAGCGCGGTGCTCGACGAACCCCGCAAGGCGCTCGCCAACCTCGAGCGCCTGCGCGCCATCGGCTGCCCGCTCTCGATCGACGACTATGGCACCGGCTACTCCTCGCTGTCCTATCTGCGCCAGATGCCGGTGCAGGAGATGAAGATCGACCGCAGCTTCGTGATGAACCTGCTCACCCAGCGTGATGACGAGATCATCGTGCGGTCGACGATCGAGCTTGCCCACAACATGGGCCTGGTGGTGACCGCGGAAGGCGTGGAGACCGAGGCCGTGCTGCGCCGTCTGGGCGAGCTTGGCTGCGACCTCGTCCAGGGCTACTTCATCGGCAAGCCGATGGCCGCATCCGACCTGGAGGGCTGGATGGAGCGCTCGCCGTGGGCGCGCGCCGGGTATCACCGCCAGCCCCGCGAGACCGCCCCGATGCACGCCTGATGCGTTCCCCGCCCGCGTCCCCGGACTAGGGAAAACGTGGGTAGCCCGCGCTCGCCGCGCTGCCTATCCTTTCTGCTTGTTCCACGGTGACGCGATACGGATAGCCGCCACGCCGACCGTCGGAGTGCGCCGATCGCCTTGCCGTCTTGTTGATCAACGAGGGGGCGACATGGAAAAGACAGAACAGATCCGGCTGGCCGCAAACGTGAGCGCGGTGGTCGAGCAGATCGCCGCGCGCCTGCCGGCGGAGCAGGCGAAGGCGGTGAGCGCGTTCGCGACGCGATTCTTCGCCCAGGTCGATCAGGAGGACCTCGAGGCGCTGTCCGTATCGGACCTCTACGGCGCCGTGCTCAGCCAGTGGCACTTCATCGCCCGCCGCGCCGGCGGCAGCGTGGTGCGCGTCTTCAATCCGCGCCTCGACGAGAACGGCTGGGAGTCTGCCCACACGGTGGTCGAGATCGTCGGCGACGACATGCCCTTCCTGGTCGACTCGGTCACCATGGAGATCAACCGCCAGGGGCTCACGCTGCACCTGATCATTCATCCGGTGCTGCGCGTGGCGCGCGACCGGGATGGTCAGCTGTTGCGGCTGGCGGAGGCGGGCGACGCCGACGCTCGCAGCGAATCGGTGATGCATCTCGAAGTCGACCGCCGCACCGACCAGGCCGACCTCAAGGCGCTGCGCGAGGGGCTCGAGCGCGTGCTCGCCGACGTACGCGCAGCGGTCGGCGACTGGCCGCGCATGCGCGAGCGCATGCAGGAGATCATCGCCGACATCGACGCCATCCCGGCCGCGGTTGACGCCGAGGAGCGCGCCGAGGCGCGCGCCTTCCTGGAGTGGCTGGCCAACGACAACTTCGTCCTTCTGGGTTGCCGGGACTACGACCTCGTCAGCAGCGAGGAGGGCAACGAACTGCGCGTCGTCACCGGCTCCGGACTTGGGCTGTTGCAGGGCGATGGCGAAGCCGGGCAGTCGCGCTCCTTCGCCGCGCTGCCGCCGCAGCTCAGGGCCCAGGCGCACGTGCCGGGCGTGCTGACGATCACCAAGTCGAACACGCGCTCGACTGTTCACCGGCCCGCCTATCTCGACTTTCTGGGCGTCAAGCGCTACGACGCCGACGGTCGGGTGTGTGGCGAGCGCCGGGTGATCGGCCTGCTCGCCTCCACCGCATACGGCACCACGCCGGCGCAGATTCCGCTGCTGCGGCGCAAGGTCGCCGCCGTGATCGAGCGCGCCGGACTCCCGCCGGGCGGGCACGCGGCCAAGACGCTGCAGACCATCATCGAGCGCTATCCGCGCGACGAGCTGTTCCAGATCGGCACCGACGAGCTGTTCAACCACGTGATGGGCATCCTCCGCCTCGGCGAGCGTCTGCGCACGCGGCTGTTCGTGCGCTGCGACCCCTTCGCGCGCTTCGTTTCCTGCCTCGTCTATGTGCCGCGCGAGCACTACAACACCGACCAGCGCAAGCGCATGCAGGCCGTGCTGATGGAGGCCTTCAACGGCTCCTCTTCCGAGTTCGACGTGCAGTTCTCCGATTCGGCGCTCGCCCGCATCCTGATCACCGTGCGCACCCAGGACTCGACGATCCCGCCCTTCGACGCACGCGAGCTCGAGCAGCGCCTCGTGCGCGCCTCGCGGCGCTGGGAGGACGAGCTGCAGCAGGCGCTCGTCGAGCAGTGCGGCGAGGAGCGCGGCCTGCTGCTGATGCGGCGCTATGGCGGCGGCTTTCCGGCGGGCTATCGCGAGGATTACTCGCCGCGCATGGCGGTGTTCGACATCGAGCAGATGGAGGCGCTCGCCGATGGCGATGCGCTCGGACTCAACCTCTACGTGCCGCTCGAGGCGCCGGCCGGGCGGCTCAACCTGCGCCTGTACCGGCTGGATGCGCCGGTGCCGCTGTCGCAGAGCCTGCCGATGCTCGAGAAGATGGGCGTGAAGGTGATGGACGAGCGCCCTTCCGATATCCAGCGCCAGGACGGACGGACGGTTTGGCTGCATGACTTCGGGCTGCATTTCGCCGGTGCGGAGAACCTCGACATCCATGCGCTGCGGCCGCTGTTCCAGGACGCCTTCCTGCGCGCCTGGCGAGGCGAGGTCGAGAACGACGACTTCAACCGCCTCGTGCTCCTCGCCGGTCTGTCGTGGCGCGAGGTGAGTGTGCTGCGCGGCTACGCCCGTTACATGCGCCAGGCCGCGTTCACGTTCAGCCTCGCCTACATGGAGCAGACGCTGGCAGCGTATCCGAAGCTCGCGCGCGCCTTGTTCGAGCTCTTCCGCACGCGCTTCGATCCTGCGCTCGCCGGCGAGCGCGAAGACTCGTGCGCGGGTCAGGTGGCGGCGATCGAGGCCGAGCTCAACAACGTCGCCAACCTCGACGAAGACCGCATCCTGCGCCAGTTCCTGGCGATGATACAGGCGACCCTGCGTACCAACTGGTTCCAGCGTGGCAAGGACGGCGCGCCCAAGCCCTACGTCTCGTTCAAGTTCTCGCCCGCGCGGATCCCGAACCTGCCGCAGCCGCTGCCGATGTTCGAGATCTTCGTCTATTCGCCGCGCTTCGAGGGGGTGCATCTGCGCGGCGGCAAGGTCGCGCGCGGCGGCCTGCGCTGGTCGGACCGCATGGAGGACTTTCGCACCGAGATCCTCGGCCTGGTGAAGGCGCAGATCGTCAAGAACGCGGTGATCGTGCCGGTGGGCTCCAAGGGCGGCTTCGTGGTCAAGTGCCCGCCCGCGGAGGGCGGGCGCGAGGCGCTGCTGGCCGAGGGCGTGGCCTGCTACCGCAACTTCCTGCGCGGCCTGCTCGACCTCACCGACAACCTGGTGCAGGGGGCGGTGGTGCCGCCAGCCGACGTGGTGCGCCACGACGAGGACGACCCTTATCTGGTGGTCGCCGCCGACAAGGGCACGGCGAGCTTCTCCGACTACGCCAACGAGGTTTCCGCCGAGTACGGCTTCTGGCTTGGCGACGCCTTCGCCTCGGGCGGTTCGGTGGGCTACGACCACAAGAAGATGGGCATCACCGCGCGCGGGGCCTGGGAGGCGGTCAAGCGCCACTTCCGCGAGATGGGCAAGAACATCCAGGACGAGCCGTTCACCGCAGCCGGCGTGGGCGACATGTCGGGCGACGTGTTCGGCAACGGCATGTTGCTGTCGAAGCAGACGCGGCTGATCGCGGCCTTCGATCACCGCCACATCTTCATCGATCCCGATCCCGATCCGGCGCGCTCTTGGGAGGAGCGCGCGCGCATCTTCGCGCTCCCGCGTTCGAGCTGGGAGGACTACGACAAGTCGCTGATCTCGGCCGGTGGCGGCGTGTGGCCGCGCAGCGCGAAGTCGATCAAGCTCTCGCCCGAGATGCGTACGGCGCTCGACACCCAGGCCGAGAAGCTGACGCCGACCGAGCTCATCCGCGCCATCCTCACCGCACCGGTCGAGCTGCTCTACAACGGCGGCATCGGCACCTACGTCAAGGCGGCGTCTGAGACCGACGCCGCGGTCGGCGACCGCGCCAACGATGCGGTGCGCGTCAATGGCGGCGATCTGCGCTGCAAGGTCCTTGGAGAAGGCGGCAACCTCGGTGCCACCCAGCTCGGCCGCATCGAGTTCGCACTCAAGGGCGGGCGGGTCAATACCGACGCCATCGACAACTCCGGCGGCGTGGACTGCTCCGATCATGAGGTCAATATCAAGATCCTGCTCGGCGGGGTGGTGGCAGAGGGCGAGCTGACGATGAAGCAGCGCAACCAGCTGCTCGCCGACATGACCGACGAGGTCGCTGCGCTGGTGCTGCGCGACAACTACGCGCAGACGCAGATCCTGTCGGTGACGCGGGCGCGCGGCCTGGCGCTGCTCGACGAGCAGGCCGACTTCATGCGCCGCCTGGCGCACGCCGGTCGGCTCAACCGCAAGCTCGAGTTCCTGCCGATGGACGAGGAGATCGTCGAGCGCAAGGCGGCGCGCATCGGGCTTGCCAACCCCGAGCTCGCGGTGCTGCTGGCCTACAGCAAGATCGAACTCTATGACGAGGTGCTGGCCTCCGACGTCCCCGATGATCCCTACATCCGCAGCGCGCTCGAGCGCTACTTCCCGGTGCCGCTGCGCCAGCGCTTCGCGCCCCAGATCCAGGCGCATCCGCTGCGCCGCGAGATCATCTCGACCCACGTCATCAACAGCATGATCAACCGCGTCGGCCCGACCTTCGTGCATCGCCTGAAGGGGGAGGTCGGTGCGGCCGCGGCCGACATCGTGCGCGCCTACATGGCCACGCGCGAGGTGTTCGGGCTGGTGTCGGTGTGGCAGGAGATCGAGGCGCTCGACAACCGCATCGACAACGCGGTGCAGACCGAACTGATCATGGAGTCGGGGCGGCTGGTGCAGCGCGGAACGCTGTGGTTCCTGCGCCAGCGCCGCTGGCTCGCGGACCTGCAGGCGACGCTGGCGCACTTCTCGCCGGGGGTGGCGGCGCTCGCCGAGCGTCTGGGCGAATACGTGGCGCCGGCCTACCGCAGCGAACTCGAGGCGTCGGTCGCGCGCCGGGTGGAACAAGGCGTGCCGGAGGCGCTCGCGCGCCGGGTGGCCGCGCTCGACGAGCTCTATTCCGCGCTCGACCTGGTGGAGATCGCGGCCGAGAGCGGGCGCGACGAGGCGGTGGTGGCGCGGGTGTACTTCGCTCTCGGCGGCGAACTCGACCTCCACTGGCTCGGCGCCCAGATCTCCGCCCTGCCGGCGGAGACGCGCTGGCAGAACCTGGCGCGCGGCGCGCTGCGTACGGATCTGTCGGCACTCGCCCGCACGCTCGCGGGCGAGGCGATCCGTCTGGCACCGGCGGGCGGCGAGGTCGAGGAGATGCTCGGCGCCTGGCGCGAGCGGGGCGCTCTCGCGATCGAACGCTATCGCCATCTGCTCGGCGAGATCCGCGCGGCTCAGAGCATCGACCTGGCAATGGTGTCGGTCCTGCTGCGCGAACTGCGCGGGATGGCTTGATCGGGGCGGCGGGCGGCGTCGGCCGCGGACGGCAGGTCCGTTCCCCGCCGACGCCGCTCGCCGGGTCGCCTGCTGACTTGGCGCGCGTGCTTCGGTTATCATCGCGCTTTCCCGCAGCACATCTCCCATGACCAAATACGTCTTCGTTACCGGCGGTGTCGTGTCCTCTCTGGGCAAAGGCATCGCGGCAGCCTCTTTGGGGGCGATCCTCGAGTCCCGCGGCATCAAGGTCACGCACCTCAAGCTGGACCCGTACATCAACGTCGATCCGGGCACCATGAGCCCGTTCCAGCACGGCGAAGTCTTCGTGACCGAAGACGGTGCGGAAACCGACCTCGACCTCGGCCATTACGAGCGCTTCACCAGCGCCAAGATGAGCAAGCGCAACAACTTCACCACTGGCCAGATCTACGAGTCGGTGCTGAAGAAGGAGCGTCGCGGCGAGTACCTCGGCAAGACCGTGCAGGTCATCCCGCACATCACCGACGAGATCAAGGCCTACGTCAAGCGCGGCGCCGAGGGCGCCGACGTGGCGATCGTCGAGGTCGGCGGCACCGTGGGCGACATCGAGTCGCTGCCCTTCCTGGAGGCCATCCGCCAGATGGGCTTCGAGGAAGGCCGCCACGGCACCTGCTTCATCCACCTCACGCTGCTGCCCTACATCCCGACCGCGGGCGAGCTCAAGACCAAGCCGACCCAGCACTCGGTCAAGGAACTGCGCGAGATCGGCATCCAGCCCGACATCCTGCTGTGCCGTGCCGACCGCTCGATCCCGGCCGACGAGCGGCGCAAGATCGCGCTGTTCTGCAACGTGATGCCCGAGGCGGTCATCGAGTGCCTGGACGCCGACTCGATCTACAAGATCCCCGGCATGCTTCACGACCAGATGCTCGACCAGATCGTCTGCCACAAGCTCGACATCCTCGCCCGCGCGGCCGACCTGTCGGTGTGGGAGAAGCTGATCCACGCGCTCGAGAACCCGAAGCAGACGGTCAATATCGGTTTCGTCGGCAAGTACGTGGACCTCACCGAGTCGTACAAGTCGCTGATCGAGGCGCTCAACCACGCCGGCATGCACACCGAGTCGAAGGTCAAGATCCACTACATCGACTCCGAGGACATCGAGCGCGACGGCTGCGCAGTGCTGGAGGCGATGGACGCGATCCTGGTGCCGGGCGGCTTCGGCAAGCGCGGCACCGAGGGCAAGATTGCCGCCATCCGCCATGCGCGCGAGAACAAGGTGCCCTATCTCGGCATCTGCCTCGGCATGCAGCTCGCGGTGGTGGAGTTCGCCCGCGACGTCGCCGGCATGGAAGGCGCGCATTCGACCGAGTTCGAGCGCGACACGAAGTTTCCGGTGATCGGGCTCATCACCGAGTGGAAGGACCGCACGGGCAAGATCGAGAAGCGTACCGAAGAGTCCGACCTCGGCGGCACCATGCGCCTCGGCGGTCAGCTCTGCCAGCTGAAGGAAGGCACGCTGGCGCGTGAGGTCTACGGTTCGGCCGAGATCATGGAGCGCCACCGCCACCGCTACGAGGTCAACAACACCCTGCTCGCCAAGCTGGAGGAGAAGGGGCTCGTCGTTGCGGGCCGCGCGCCGGTCACCGACCTGTGCGAGATGGTCGAGCTGCCCGCCGACGTGCATCCGTGGTTCGTCGGCTGCCAGTTCCATCCCGAATTCACCTCCAACCCGCGCAAGGGTCACCCGCTGTTCACCGCCTACGTGAAGGCGGCGATCGCACGCAAGCAGGCCGCGGCCTCAAGGAGCGAAGCATGAACCTCTGCGGATTCGAAGTCGGCCTCGACAAGCCGATCTTCCTGATCTCCGGCCCCTGCGTGGCCGAGTCCGAACAGATGTGCCTGGACATCGCCGGCCAGATGAAGGAAATCTGCGCCGAGCTGGGCATCCCCTACATCTTCAAGGCTTCCTACGACAAGGCCAACCGCAGCTCGGGCAAGAGCTTCCGCGGCCACGGCATGGACGCCGGCCTGAGGATGCTCGAGGCGGTGAAGAAGCAGCTCGGCCTGCCGGTGCTGACCGATGTGCACACGGTCGAGGAGATCCCGCTCGTGGCCTCGGTGGTCGACGTGCTGCAGACGCCTGCCTTCCTGTGCCGCCAGACCGACTTCATCCATGCGGTGGCCGCCAGCGGCAAGCCGGTGAACATCAAGAAGGGCCAGTTCCTCGCCCCGGGCGACATGAAGAACGTCGCCGACAAGGCGCGTGAGGCCAATGGCGGTGCCGACACCATCATGGTGTGCGAGCGCGGCGCCTCCTTCGGCTACAACAACCTCGTCTCAGACATGCGTTCGCTGGCGATCATGCGCGACACCGGCTGCCCGGTGGTGTTCGACGCCACCCACTCGGTGCAGCTGCCGGGCGGGCAGGGCACGGCCTCGGGCGGCCAGCGCGAGTTCGTGCCGGTGCTGGCGCGCGCGGCGGTTGCGGTGGGCGTGGCGGGTCTGTTCATGGAGACCCATCCGGATCCCGCGAAGGCGCTCTCCGACGGGCCTAACGCGTGGCCGCTGCCGAAGATGAAGGCGCTGCTGACCACGCTCAAGGACATCGACGCGCTGGTCAAGCGCCAAGGCTTCCTCGAGACCACGCTCTGATAACGCGTTGTGGGTGCGGCGACACACGTGAAGGCGAATGAGCCGTATCGCGTCGGCCATCACCTGCTCGGCGGCTGCGCGACTAGCCTTCGTGGTCGCAGCGCTGCCGGCGGCGGGCTGGCTGTGGGAGCGGGCTTGCCCGCGAACATCACAGCCTCGATCGCCGCTTTCGCGTGCCAGCCCGCTCCCACAGCGTGAAGCAAGCTTCCGGACGCTTCATTTGAATCCTTCCCTACTGCTACAGGACAAGACATGAGTGCAATCGTTGATGTGATCGCCCGCGAGATTCTCGACTCCCGCGGTAACCCCACCGTCGAAGCCGACGTGCTGCTGGAGTCCGGCGTGATGGGCCGCGCCGCCGTGCCGTCGGGCGCCTCCACCGGCTCGCGCGAGGCGATCGAGCTGCGTGACGGCGACAAGTCGCGCTTCCTCGGCAAGGGCGTGCTGCGCGCGGTCGAGAACGTGAACACCGAGATCGCCGAGGCGATCATCGGCCTCGACGCCGAGGAGCAGGCCTTCATCGACCGCACCCTGATCGAGCTCGACGGCACCGAGAACAAGTCGCGCCTGGGCGCCAACGCCATGCTGGCGGTGTCGATGGCGGTGGCCAAGGCCGCCGCGGAAGAGGCCGGCCTGCCGCTGTACCGCTACTTCGGCGGCTCCAGCCCGATGGTGATGCCGGTGCCGATGATGAACGTCATCAACGGCGGCGAGCACGCCAACAACAGCCTCGACATCCAGGAATGCATGATCATGCCGGTGAGCATGGGCAGCTTCCGCGAGGCCCTGCGCTGCGGCGCCGAGATCTTCCAGCACCTGAAGAAGATCGTCGATGCCAAGGGCTACCCCACCACCGTCGGCGACGAGGGCGGCTTCGCCCCCAACGTCTCGGGCACCGAGGAAGCGCTCAACCTGATCCAGGAAGCGATCGTCGCCGCCGGCTACGTGCCCGGCCAGGACGTGCTGCTGGCCCTCGACTGCGCCGCCTCCGAGTTCTACAAGGACGGCAAGTACGAGTTGAAGGGCGAGGGCCTGTCGCTGACCGCCGAAGGTTTCACCGACTACCTCGAGACCCTGTGCGACAAGTTCCCGATCGTCTCGATCGAGGACGCCATGGCAGAAGGCGACTGGGACGGCTGGAAGATCCTCACCGAGCGCCTGGGCAAGCGCGTGCAGCTGGTGGGCGACGACCTCTTCGTCACCAACACCAACATCCTCGCGCAGGGCATCGAGCAGGGCGTGGCCAACTCGATCCTGATCAAGATCAACCAGATCGGCACGCTCACCGAGACCTTCGCCGCCGTCGAGATGGCCAAGCTCGCCGGCTACACCGCGGTGATCTCGCACCGCTCGGGCGAGACCGACGATTCGACCATCGCCGACATCGCCGTGGGCCTGCGCGCCATGCAGATCAAGACCGGGTCGCTGAGCCGCTCGGACCGCATCTCGAAGTACAACCAGCTGCTGCGCATCGAGGAAGATCTCGGCGACACCGCCTTCTATCCGGGCAAGCGCGCGTTCTACAACCTGCGCTGATGCGTGGCACCCAGAGGGCCGATGCCCGAGCATCGGCCCTGTGGGTGCGCTGAGCTCACATTCGCGGGCAAGCCCGCTCCCACGGCATGCCCATGCATGCGGTCCCGTGGGAGCGGGCTTGCGCGCGATTGCCGCCGCCGATCCCGACCCGTTCAATTCTCGAGCCTGATTCCCGTCCGATGCGCTGGCCGATCCTGATCCTGATTGCTCTCGTCATCCTGCTGCAGTACCCGCTGTGGCTGGGCAAGGGCGGCTGGCTGCGCGTATGGGAGGTCGATCGCCAGTTGCAGGCCCAGCGCGACGAGAACCTGCGTCTCGAGCAGCGCAACGCCGGCCTCGCAGCCGAGGTGAATGACCTCAAGTCGGGCAACGAGGCGATCGAGGAGCGCGCACGCTTCGAGCTCGGCTTGACCAAGCAGGGCGAGATCTTCGTCCAGACCCCGCAGCGCTGATTCAGTTGCTCGCCAGGAGGGTGCGCGCGCCGTCGATGCGCTGCGCGAAATAGCGGTTGTCCAGGCGTTCGACGCGAACGCGGCCCCGGCTCGACGGCGCATGCACGAAGCGACCGTCGCCGATGTAGATGCCCATGTGCGAATGCCTGCGCTTGAGGGTGTTGAAGAACACCAGGTCGCCCGGGCGCAACGCGTCCACGTCGATCGGGCGGGTGCGGTCGGCAATCTGCGCGGCGTTGTGCGGCAGCTTGCGGCCGCTGATGTTCTCCACGATGTAGGCCACCATGCCGCTGCAGTCGAGCCCGGCTTCCGGATTGCGGCCGCCGAAGCGATAGCCGGTATCGAGCAGGCCGAGCGCAAAGAGCACCATCTCCTGCGTCTGATGCTCGCCTTCGAGCGAGAAGAACGGGCCGCTGGGCGCAGCGACCGGTGCCGGCGGCTGAGTGCTGACCACGGGTGGGGTGGTGCTGCAGCCGGACAGGAGCGACGTGACCGCGACTGCGACGGCCAGCATCGTCAGGCGCATGGCGCGCGGTGGCGCTGCGGGCGCGCCGCGGCAGGGTGTGTGAGGCGGCGACCAGACCGTGAGGTTCATGGCGGGTGCGAGCACGTGCTCGATGACGGGCGAAAAATAGATTTGTGCCAGCGTATCCCAGAGCACTGCTGTGTGCAAGGTTCGACGCTAAATCAGTCGTTTGCCGCGTTTTTCTCGAAATCGCGTGAAGCCAGAGCGGGCGCAGGGGAGGTGTGCGCCCGGCGCGTCGGCGACGGCCGGAAGGCGTCGCGCGCGTGGCCGGGGGCGTGTCAATCGACCAGTTCGATCCGTCCGCTCACATGCACCGACACCTGGCTCTCGCCACCCTCGAGCGGGGCCGACGCCTCGGCCGCCATGGCGGCTGCCGCACGCATGCGCGGCATCGGTGGCTGGAAGCCCGAATGGCCGACGGACAGATGGGCGATGCGGTGCTTGCGGCCGAGCGCGCCCGCGATCAGCGCGGCGCGCTGTTCGAATGCCTGCAGCGCGTCCACGGTGGCCTCGTCGATGGCCTTGCGACGGGTCTCGGGGGCGGGCTGCATGTTGATGTGCGCGAGGGCGAGGGAGGACTGGAGTTCGCCTACGAGCTCGGACATGGCCGGCAGATTGCGGCTCTCGAGCGCGATCTCCGAACGCATTCGCCAGCCGGTGATCCGGCCCTTGCCATCCTGCGCATACACAGGCCAGGTCGAGGTGTTGCCGGACTGAACCTTGATCTCGCTGCGGGCGCGGGCGATGTCGAGTGCGGCGGCGATCTCGCGGTTGACCTCGCGTGCGACCGCAGCCGGGTTGGGGCCGTTGCGCTCGACGTAGAGGACCGCGGTGGCGAGGTCGTTGACCGCCGCCTTGCTCGCTTCGGCGGAGAGTTCGATGGTGGTGGCCGCGGACTGCGGCGTGTGTTCGGCCGCGCCTGCGGGCGCGGTGGCGAACAGCATCGACGCGCAGAGCAGGGCGAGGGCGCGCGGGACGATGCGCATCAGGGGGTTTCCTTGCGGATCACGCTCGCGGGCTCGAGCGCACACAGCGATTGCTCGTACTGGCGGGCGTTGTCGATGTAGTGTTGGGCGTTCCACTTCAGGTGCACGACTTCGGCGTCGGTCAGCGTGCGGATGACGCGGCCGGGCGAGCCGACGACCAGCGAGCGGTCGGGGATCACCTTGCCTTCCGGGATCAGCGCGTTGGCGCCGATGATGCATTCCTTGCCGATCACCGCCTTGTTCAGGATCACCGCGTTGATGCCGATCAGGCTGCCGTCGCCGATGGTGCACCCGTGCAGCATCGCCATGTGGCCGACGGTGACGCCGCTGCCGATCGTGAGCGGGACGCCCTCGTCGTTGTGCAGCACCGAACCGTCCTGGATGTTGGTGTCGTCACCGATGGTGATCGGGTCGTTGTCGCCGCGCATCACCACGTTGTACCAGACGCTCACGTTGCGTCCGGCGTGGACTGCTCCGACCACCGTCGCGTTGTGCGCGATCCAGCTTCCTTCTCCGAAGCTGGGCTTGCGGTCGCCAAGGGCAAAGATGCTCATGCTCATTCTCGCTTTGTATTTTTGTCGCCGGTCGGTCGCGGCGGTCGGGGCGCGCATCATAACAACTGCGGTGCAGCATGGAAACACTGCGATCCCGTGCAATGTGGCTGATCTGCCAAGGGTTTTGTGCGGTGGCCGGCGGTGCTACGATGCCGGCCGCTATCGGAAAACCTTCATGCTCAGCTATCGCCACGCCTTCCATGCCGGCAACCATGCCGACGTGCTCAAGCACCTCGTGCTGCTCGAACTGCTCGACTACTACAACCGCAAGGACAAGCCCTGGCATTACATCGACACCCATGCCGGCGGCGGGTGCTACGCGCTCGACAGCGAGCAGGCGGACAAGACCGCGGAGGCGGTCGACGGCGTGGGCCGGCTGTGGGGCCGGGAGGACGCACCGCCGGCGGTGGCCAACTATCTCGCCGCGGTGGGGCAGTTCAACCCGCATGGCAGGCTGCTGTTCTACCCGGGGTCGCCGGCGCTGGCGATGACGCGCGCGCGGCTGCAGGACCGGCTGCGCCTGTTCGAACTGCATCCTGCCGACTTCGAGTCCTTGTCGCGCACCTTCGCCGGTGAGCAGGAACGCGTGCAGGTGCGACGCAGCGACGGTTTCGGCGCGCTCAAGTCCCTGTTGCCGCCGCCCTCGCGGCGCGCGGTGGTGCTGATCGATCCACCCTACGAGCTCAAGGAGGACTATCGGCGGGTGGTCGATACGGTGCGCGATGCGATGCGGCGGTTTCCGACCGGCACCTTCGTCGTGTGGTATCCGATGCTCGCCCGTCCCGAGGCCCGGGGGCTGCCCGATCGCCTCGCCGAGCTCGGCGCCGAGAGCTGGCTGGACGTGCGGCTCGCCGTACGCAAGCCGCCGCGCGACGGTCTCGGCATGTTCGGCAGCGGGGTCTACGTGATCAATCCGCCCTGGCTGCTCCCGCAGCGGCTCGAGGCCGCCCTGGCGTGGCTGAGTGCCCGCCTCGCCGTGGACGAGGGCGCCGGCTTCGACCTGGAGCATCACATCGAATGAGCGAGCGGCGCTTGGATGAACGGGGCGCAGCGCCCGACGCGCTGGCCGAACTGCGCGATGCCTTGCGCGCGTTTGCCGCCGAGCGCGACTGGGAGCGCTTCCACACGCCCAAGAACCTGGCGATGGCGCTCTCCGGCGAGGCGGGCGAGCTGATCGAGCACTTCCAGTGGCTGAGCGCGGAGCAGTCGGCGGCGCTCGATGCGACGACGCGCGAAGCCGTCGCCCTGGAGATGGCCGACGTGCTGCTCTATCTCGTGCGCCTGGCCGACGTTCTCGAGGTCGATCTCGCCGCCGCCGCACGGCGCAAGATCGCGATCAACGCACAGCGCTACCCGGCGGCGCTGGCACGCGGGCGCGCCGACAAGTACGACCGGCTTCAAGAACCCTGAGCGCAATGAGCGGTTCCGCGCATGTGCGCATTGGGTCGCTGCAATTTTTCTGAAACAATATCGACTTTCGTACCTTCGGATTCCCAACGTGGACCTGCAGCACATCAGCGACATCGAGCGCGCGGCGCACAGTGGCCGTGGAGAGGTGTTCCGCCTCGGCATGGGGGTGATCTTCATCGTCGGCGTGATGTTCTACGCCGCGCTGAACGGTTCCGGCGAGGGCAGCCTCACGCTCGTGATGGCTGCCATGATCGGCGGCTACATGGCGATGAACATCGGCGCCAACGACGTCGCCAACAACGTCGGACCGGCGGTGGGCTCGAAGGCCCTCACCCTTGCGGGCGCGCTCGTCATCGCGGCGGTCTTCGAGGCCGCGGGGGCGCTCATCGCCGGGGGCGAGGTGGTCGGTACCATCCGCAGTGGCATCATCAACCCCGACCTCATCACCAACTCCGACACCTTCGTGTGGATCATGCTGGCGGCGCTGCTGGCCGGCGCGCTCTGGCTCAACCTGGCGACCGCCGTCGGTGCGCCGGTGTCGACGACGCACTCGATCGTCGGCGCGGTGCTCGGCGCAGGGATGGCTGCCGCCGGCCCGTCCATCGTCGACTGGGGAACCATGGCCGGCATCGCTGCCAGCTGGGTGGTCTCGCCGCTGCTCGGTGGCGTATTCGCCGCCGGCTTCCTGTACCTCGTCAAGCGCAGCATCACCTACCAGGCGGACATGGCGGAGGCAGCGCGCAAGATGGTGCCGCTGCTGGTGGGCCTGATGGCATGGACCTTCGCGACCTACCTCATCCTCAAGGGCTTGAACAAGGTGTGGAAGGTCGGTTTCGGCGCGGGCCTGCTCTATGGCTTCATCGTCGGTGCGCTTGTCTTCCTCGTCGTACGCAAGGTGCTCAGCGGCGGTTCGGGCATCGTCGCCAACACCAAGCAGAGCGTGAACAAGCTGTTTACGGTGCCGCTGATCTTCGCCGCCGCGCTGCTCAGCTTCGCCCACGGCTCCAACGACGTCGCCAACGCGGTCGGACCGCTCGCCGCGATCGTCGATGTGGTGACCTCGGGCGGCGAGATGCACAAGGCGGCGCCGATTCCGACCTGGGTCATGATGGTCGGCGCGATCGGCATCTCGCTCGGCCTCGCCTTGTTCGGCCCAAAGGTGATCCGCACCGTGGGGTCGGAGATCACCGAGCTCGACCAGATGCGCGCCTACTGCATCGCGATGGCCGCGACCATCACGGTGATCGTGGCGAGCCAGCTCGGCCTGCCGGTCAGCTCGACCCATATCGCGGTGGGCGGTGTGTTCGGTGTCGGCTTCCTGCGCGAATACCTCAAGAGCAACTACGACCGCATGGTCGCCGAGATCAAGGCGCACCACCCGGAAGGCGACCTGGCCGCGATCGAGTCGTTCATCAAGCGCTTCGAGAAGGCCTCGGTGGAAGAGAAGGGGCTCATGCTCCAGGATCTGAAGAATCGCGCAAAGAACGCCGAGGACCCCGCGCACTTCTCCAAGGGTGAGCGCAAGGACCTGAAGAAGGTTTACCGGCGCGAGCTGGTCAAGCGTTCGCAGCTGATGCGCATCGCGGCGGCCTGGGTCATCACCGTGCCGGCGTCCGCGCTGATGGCGGCGATCCTGTTCTTCACGATCCGCGGCATGATGCTGCCCTGACCGCGTCACCATGAGCGTCGCACGCAGCAGTTCGGCAGCGGGGCGCGCATGACGTTCGCCGAGCTGCTCCTCGTCCTCGCGCTTGGCGCGCTCGTGTGGTTCTGGTTCGACAGCCTCAAGGCGCGCGAGGCGGGGATCGACGCTGCGCGCCGCGCCTGCCTGCGCGAAGGGGTGCAGTTTCTCGACGAGACCGTGGTGGGCCACGGTTTGCGTCCGGCGCGCGACGACCGTGGGCACGTGGTTCTGCGCCGTGCGTTCGCCTTCGAGTATTCGGTGAGCGGCGACGACCGCCACGCGGGCTCGGTCGTGCTCGAAGGGCGCGAAGTGGTGCTGGTGGACGTCACCGCCCACCGCCTGGCGCGCCGTGCGGTGGTGATCGACCTGCACTGACAAGGCCGGTCCGCGCGGCAAGCGCGGGGACTCAGCTCCGCGTGCCGTCGATCGCGCGCAGGAACTCGTTGCGCGCTTGCGCCGAGCGTTCGAACTCGCCCGCGAAGGCCTGGGTGACGACGCGCTCGTCGCCCCGGCGGTCCTCGCCCAGCAGCAGGCACAGCTGCTCGGCCTCGATGATGCAGGCGGCGCCCGCGGCGCGGCCGTGCGTCATCAGCGCGTCGGCGATGTCGCGCGTCATCCACTCCTGGTACGTGAAGCGGTGGCCGATCGCGTCCACCAGGCGGGCGATGCGACCGAAGCCGTGCAGCCGCCCGCCGGGCAAATAGGCCACATGGGCGACACCGCGAAACGGCACGAGATGATGCGGGCAGACGCCATGTACGGCGATGCCGCGCACGATGACCATGTCGCGGCGAGGATCCTCGAAGCCGTCGCCAAGCACGTCGGCGGGGTCGAGGTCGTAGCCGCCGAGCAAGCGCCGCTGCCAGAGCTCGCGCACGCGCTGCGCGGTGCGGCCGGTGTGGGCGTTGTCTGCTGCGATGCCGCAGGCACGCAGCAGGTCGCCGACCGCGCGCTCGAAGGCGCGGACATCGAAGTCGCCGCTGCGCGGAATGCCGATCGCGCCGGAAGGGCGAGCGGGCGGATGGTCGTGGCGGGTGTGGTCGTGTTCGGACGTGCTCATGCCAGAGGCTCCTGCGATGAGGCCGTGCCTCGGAGCCCCCGATGATACGCGCCCGGAAGGCTCAGGCAATGAACACGGGGTCGGAGAACACCAGGGTGCCGTCCCTGCGCATCATCAGGTTGTTGGCGTTGAGGATGTCGGGCAGGACCTGATAGTCCTCGACGAAATCCGACAGCGCCTTGAGCGCCTGCTGCAGGCTCAGGCTGATCGCCAGCGGATTCACCGTGATGTGGTAGAGCGCGATGCGACCCATGTCCGCCCCCAGGCGGCTCCATTGCTGGCACGAGGACCAGTAGTACTCGATCAGGCGCTTGGCGAGCTCGGCGGCCGGCGAGTCCTCGGCGAGCGGATAGAGGCGCTCCATCTCGATCAGGTGCAGCGGGTAGCCCGATGCGGCGCGGCCGATGATGCCGTGATCGGCATACACGATCGGGAAGTGCTCGCCGCGCGGGCGGTCGTCGGCGGTGTACAGGAAATAGTCGGCAGGCGAACTGACGATCTTGTACACCCGCTCGCCGTCGCCCTTGTCGAGGACCACCGAGTACTCGCCACGACCGATCTCGGGCTTGCCGTCGAGCAGGGGATGGGGCGGCACCGGGTCGGGCAGCGTGATCGCCTGCCGCCCGATCGCCTCGCGTGCCGCCGCCAGATCGATCATGGAACCTCCGTGCGTTACGCCATGATGTTATAGCCGGCGTCGACGAAATGCACCCCGCCGGTGACCAGGCGGCCGGCATCGGACACCAGGAAGGCGGTGAGGGCACCGATGTCTTCGGGCGTGACCAGGGAATGCATGGGCGAGCGTTCGACGGCGGCCGCCATCAGCCCGTCGAAGCCGGCGATGCCGGACGCTGCGCGCGTCATCAGCGGACCCGGCGAGACCGCGTTCACGCGGATGCCCTTGCCGCCGAGCTCGGCCGCCATGTAGCGGGTCGCGGCCTCGAGCGCCGCCTTGCACAGGCCCATCACGCCATAGTTGGGGATGACCTTTTCCGAGCCGAGGTAAGTCATCGTCACCAGCGCGCCGCCGCCTGCCTTCTCGAGCAGCGGCTCGGCCTTCTTCGCCAGGCGCACGAAGGAGTGGGTGGACACGTCCATCGCCATCGCGAAGCCATCGGGCGAAGTGTCGACCACGCGGCCGTGCAGATCGTCACGCTTGGCGAAAGCCATGCTGTGGATGGCGAAGTCGAGCTTGCCGTGGCGCGCCTCGATCTCGGCGAATACCGCGTCCATGGTCTCGGGACGGGTGACGTCGAGCAACAGCACGTCCTGCACGCCGAGGCGGTGGATGACCGGCTCGATGAAGGCGCGCGTCTTCTCGTTCTGATAGGTGATGACGAGCTTGGCGCCAGCCTGCGCGCAGGCTTCCGCAACACCGGTAGAGATGGATTTCTCGTTGGCGATGCCGGTGATCAGACCGACCTTGCCTTCCAGGCTGATGATGGGGCTCATGTTTTTTCCTTGTGGGAGGGGGAAGGGTGTTGGTGCAATGCAACAAAGGCGGATTGAAACCTTGCCGGATTACGAAAATGCGACCGGTCGTGAAATTAGGTACGCGGCGGTGTGCCTCGGTTTCGAGTATATTGCGCATTGCAGCATCTTTGGAAACCGAGCGCGGATTTTGCCTGCCGCCGAGTGGAATATGACACGGACCGCATACATCTTCATGGACTTCGATGGCGTCACCCACCCCTGGGGCGAAGTCGAGGACTTTCGTTGCCTGCCGCATATCGAAGCGGTGGTGCGGGAGTTCGCCGAAGCGCGGATCGTCATCGCTTCGGACTGGCGCATGCTGTTCTCGATGCAGAAGCTGGTCGCCCGCTTCTCGGATGATGTGCGTCCGCAGATCGCCGGTGCCACGCCCCACATGCTGCCCAAGACGGGCGCCGAACTGCACGGGCTGCGCGAGCGCGAGGCCATGCTGTGGCTCGCCCAGCACGATCCCAATCCCGCGGAAGCGGCCTGGTGCGCGATCGACGACGCCCCTGGCAACTGGCTGTCGCGTTCGCGCCTGATCCTCACCGACTTCAAGCGCGGCTTCACGACCGAGGACGCGGATGCCCTGCGGCGCGTGCTCGAGGGTTTTCGTGCCGGCACCGGCAACCGCCTCGAACGCGCAGCGCCCTCGCTGTGGGCGCGCAACATTGCCTGAGTTTGCGCGAATGAACGCTCCCGACATCCAGCTCCCGCCCGACGAGCTTGCCGCCTACGTCGACGCCGATGCCCAGCGCCAGGCCGCGCGGCTGGCGCAGGAGGCGTTCGCCCGCGTGTTCCGCCTCAGCGTGGCCGAGACCGACGCGGTGCGCCGCAAGGGCGTGGAATCGCTGCGGCTCGAACTGGCGCAATGGACCGCGCGGGGCCATGACCAGGAGGCCCGGGCCTTGCGCCTGGCGTTGCTGCTGAGCGGCATGGACCAGTGGGGCCTGGTGTGGAGCCAGGCCTTCGGGCTGGTGGCGATACCCGGACTCACCGAGCTCATCGGTGCATTGCGAACCGGCCTCGACGAAGCCGGGGAGGCGCGCTTCCTGCGGCATTTCGAAGGGATCGACGCCGCCGAGGCAAACGCGATCGACTTCAAGGTCGAGCTGCGACGCGGCCTGCACCTCGCGCTCTGGCACTCCTCGATCGCGACCGAGAACCGCGACGAAGCGCTTCGCCTGGCAACTCATCTCGGGAGCCAGCTGCTCGCGCTCAACCGTGTCATGCCAGTCGCGGGGTGGCGACTGGTGGCCGACGCGCTCGCCTTCATCCAGATCCGCTGCCTGGCGGACGGGCTGGCCGCCGATGGCGTCGGCCAGGAGGCCACCCAGGCCCTCTTCGCGGCGCTGGCGCGCGAGCTTCCGGCACCCCAGCGCGACCTCGTCATGGCCCATGCCGCGCGCGCGGTGGTGGCCTGGCAGCAAGCCAGCCGCGGCTCGGCGCAGATTCACTGATGGCACTCAAGGCCACGATCTTCAAGGCCGAGATCCAGGTCGCCGACATGGATCGGCACCACTACGCCGACTACAGTCTCACCCTCGCCCGCCATCCTTCGGAGACCGACGAGCGCATGATGGTGCGCCTGCTCGCCTTTGCGCTCTTTGCCGATCCAGCGCTCGGCTTCGGCAAGGGCCTGTGCGTGGACGACGAGCCCGACCTGTGGCGGAAGGACCTCACCGGCGCGATCGAACGCTGGATCGACGTCGGGCAGCCCGACGAGAAGTGGATCCGCAAGGCCTGTGGGCGTGCGCACGAGGTCGTGATCGTCGCCTATGGGCGGGCGCTCGAAGTGTGGTGGAGCGGGGTGCGCGCCAAGCTCGAGCGTCACGAGCGCCTGCGCGTGTTCCAGCTCGGCCGCGAGCAGAGTGCCGAGCTGGCCAGGCTGGCCGAGCGCACCATGCGGCTGCAGTTCAGCATCCAGGACGGCCACGTGTGGGTGACCAATGGTCGCGATACTGTTGGGATCGAGCCCACGCTGCTGTTTGGGGCCGAGCGCAGCTGAGGGTCCCGAGGGCCGCGTTCGGCGCCGACGCAGCGCGCCCGAATCAGGGGTGCCGCGACGCGTGGCAGGTGCAGTCGGGGTCCGCAGCCGGTGCTGCCGCAGCTTCCTCGGTCGTGGTCTGCCAGCGGAACCAGGGAACGACATGGGCCCCGGGCATCGGACGCGCGATGCCAAAACCCTGGCCCAGCCTGCAGCCCAGCCCGAGCAGCGCTTGCGCGTGCGCAGGTGTCTCGACCCCTTCGGCAATGACCTCGCGACCAAAGGTGCGCGCCAGCTGCACGACCGCGCCGACGATTGCGCGCGCCTCGTCATCCTCGAGCATGTCGAGCACGAAACTGCGGTCGATCTTGAGCAGGTCGACCGGCAGCTGCCGGTAATGGCGCAGCGAGGCGTAACCGGTGCCGAAGTCGTCGAGCGCGACCCGCACACCGAGTTGCCGGCAGGAATGAAGCACTTCGGTGGCGAGCACCATGTCGTCGAGCGCCGAGGATTCGAGGATCTCCAGTTCCAGTCGCGAAGCGGGGATGTCCGGGTGGCGGGCGAGTGCGCTGCGCACGATGCCGACGAAACCCGGCATCAGCAGCAGGCGCGCGCCGACATTGACGCTGACACCGATATCCATGCCCTGTGCGCGACAGGCGCCGAGCTGCTCGAGCGCGGCGTCGATCACCCACTGGTCGATCGCGGTCTCGAGCTCGCTACCGGCGACGTCGGGCAGGAAGCTTGCAGGCAGCAGCAGCCCGCACTCCGGGTGCTGCCAACGGATGAGTGCCTCGAGGCCGACGACACGGCCGCTGCTCATATCCACCTGCGGCTGGAAGTGGAGGACGAACTCGTGCTTGCGCAAGGCCTCGGCAAGGCGGTCGCTGCGCAGCTTGCGCTGGCGCTGCTCTTCCTCGACCCCGGTATCGAAATACTGGATGCAGTTGCGACCGCGCTGCTTGGCGCGATACATGGCCTGGTCGGCGTGGCGGAGCAGGGTCTCGGGGTCGGCGTTGTCCTCGGGGAACAGGGTGACGCCGATGCTGGCCGACACGCTGACGCTGTCGTGGCCGACCTGCAGCGGTTCGCTGATCGACTCCAGGACGCGCTCGAGCACGGTTTCGCCCTCCACGTCCTCGAGCAGCAGCACGAACTCGTCGCCGCCGAGCCTGGCCACGGTGTCGCTCGCGCGCAGGATGGCGTTGAGCCGATCGACAATGCCGATCAGCACTTCGTCGCCGGCCTTGTGGCCATGGCGGTCATTGATCGGCTTGAAGCCATCGAGGTCGATCACGCACACGGCGAGCGACTTGCCCGTGCGGTTGGCATGGGCAATCGCCTGACGCAGGCGGTCGTCGAGCAGGCGGCGGTTGGGCGCGCCGGTAAGCGGATCGAAGTAGGCGATGCGATTGAGCTCTTCTTCCTGGCGCTTGAGCCGGCTGATGTCGGAGAACATCGCCACGTGGTGCAGCAGCCGGCCTTCGGCATCGCGCACGCGGCTGATCGAGAGCACCTCGGCGAACTCGCTGCCGTCCTTGCGCCTGTTCCACAGCTCGCCCTGCCAGTAGTCATTGCGATCGAGGGCATCCCACATCGCACGGTAGAAGTCACGGCTCTGGCGCCCCGAGTTGAGCAGCCCCGGGTCGCGGCCGATGCTCTCATCGCGGCTGAACCCGGTGATCCGGGTAAAGGCCGGATTGACGTCGACGATGCGGTTGTCCGCATCGGTGATGATGATCGCCTCGTAGCTCGACGAGAACACGCTCGCAGCCAGGCGCAGCTTCTCCTCGGCCGACTTGCGCCGGGTGATGTCGATCTGCGCGCCGGTGAGCAGCAGCGCGTTGCCGTCGCCGCCGCGGCGTGCGGCGATGGCCCGATCGTGCACCCAGATCCAGTGGCCGTCGCGATGGCGCAGACGAAGGTCGTGCTCGAAGCAGTCGGTGTCGCCGCGCACATGGCGCGCGAGCGCCGCTTCGACCTCCGCGAGGTCGTCGGGATGGACGAGCGCCCGCCAGCGCGCGCGGTCGAGGCCCGAAGCGGGGACCGACTCGAGGCCGAGCAGCGCAGCCGAGCGGCGGTCGATCGACCACATGCCGCTCTCCAGGTCCCAGGTCCAGCTTCCGGCCTGGGTGGCCTCGACCACGTTGCGCAGGTGGTGGCGCTCGAGGTCGATCTGCGCGGCCAGCCTGCGCTCGGTGGCGCTGGCGCGGGCGAGCCGCAGGTTGTTCTGGAGCAGCCGCAGGAGCAGCAGCGCGATGGTGAATGCCGCCAGTCCGAGCGCGAAGATCCAGGCCTGGTACTGCTGCCAGATGTCGCGCAAGGTGACGGACGGACTGTGGTCGAAGGGGGGGAGCCGGAGCTCGCGCACCAATTGCTCCACGCCCGAGTAGTCCGCAGGGATGGTAAAGCCGCCAATCCCGGCGGCGTGGGCGGCCGGGTGGTCCGCCGGGAGTGCGAGCACGAGGGCGGCAACCTTGCGCACGACCTGCTCATCGGCATGGGCGAGGGCGACCAGCGGCCATTCCGGGTAGAGCCGGGTCGAGCTCTGATAGGGGAAGTCGGGAAGCGTCCGGCTGTCGAGCACGGTCAGCATCGAGAGGTCGCGCCCCTCGCGGGTGAGCTGCTCGAGCAGGCCGGTGCGTACGAAGGCGGCGTCGACCGCGCCCGCCAGCAGGGCGTCGATCACGCTGTCCTGGTCCTGGCCGAACAGGGACAGCCGCAGCGACCCCGGATCCACTCCGGCCTCCTTCAGTGCCATCGCCTGGGCGGGGTAGGTTGCGAGGAAGTTGGCGCCGGTGGTGGCGATCCGCTTTCCGGCGAGGTCTGCCAGCGTGCGCAGGCCGGGCGTGTCGCGACGCGCGAGGATCACACCGCCGAAGCTGCGCAGCACGCGATCGCCGGCACGTGTGAGCTGGGTTGCGATCGCCCCGGACAGCGGGTTCGACGCGCGTAATTCGATCAGGTGGGTGGGGTTGGTGAGGACGAGGTCGAGCTCGTGGCGGGCGAGCGCATCGCGCATCTCGGCGCTGTCGAGCACGCGCAGCCGAACTTCACGCTGCAGTCCCTCACCGAGGTAATCGACGAAGGGCTGCCACATCGACTCGACGAGCGGCCGCGGGCGCAGTGCGAACACACCCAGGGTGAGTGGCGGCTGCGCGTGGGCCGGGATTCCGGCGAGCAGCAGCAACCACACGGCGAGGTGGCGAAGCAGTGCGCCCAATGCCGTCCTGCACCCGCCTGCGCGCGAGGCGCAAGACGGACCTGCCTCGGCCGGTTGGCGGCAGGCTGCAGGGGCATCGTGTGCGCCGGCGGGGGAAAGAACGCACACGTGTGTTACGGTCCGGTGAAAAGACCGCCCATTTTAGGCAATGGGCGGGCGCGCATGTGCGGATTAATTCACGCCGCCTGCCCGCATCAGCCTTCGCGGCGCTTGTAGGGCTTGTGCTTGCCGTCCGGGCCGCGGCTGGGCCTGTCGAACTGCTTGTGCGGGCCGGCCGGGCCTTGCGGGGCGGGGCGGCGGTCGTCCCCGTCGCGCGCCCGCCCCTTGCCCGCAGGGCCGAAGTCCGGGCGCGGCTTGCGTTCAGGGTCGTAGGGCCTGCGCTCGCTGTCGCTGAACTTGCGCGGACGTTCCTCGCCGCCGGCCGGGCGGAAACCGTCTTCGCGAGGCGGGCGCCGGCGCTCCGGCGTGCTTGCGGCCTCGGCGGCGCTCAGCGCCCGAATGTTCAGCTGCATCTGCCGCACCCGGGTGCGCTTGAGCGTGGCGAGCAGATCCTCGGGCAGGTTGGCAGGCAGTTCCACCGTGGAGAAATCGTCGAAGAGGTGGATCTGACCGATGAACCTGCCTTCGATGCCGCCCTCGTTGGCGATCGCGCCGACGATCTCCTTGGGGCTGGCGCCGTGGGCGCGCCCGACCTCGATGCGATAGCGCACCAGGGCACCGTCGGAGAACGCGCGCCGGCGGGCGAGGATCTCGTCGCGATTCGGGCGCTGCGCGCGCTCGCGCGGCGCGCCGGTGGTGAAGTGCTCGGCGCGCGGGGCGCGGCCCTCGAAGGTGGTGGGCGCGGTCGCGATCTCCCAGCCGCGGCCGGACTGCTCGATCTGCAGCGGGCGTTCGCGCTGGGCGAGCAGGGTGAGTGCGGCGGCAACCTCGTGGATGTCGAGTTCGTTCTCCTCGACGAGGTCATTGACGATGCCCATGAAGAAGCCGAGATCCTCGCTGGCGATCGCATCGACCACCTGGCGCTTGAACTGCGCCACGCGCAGGTTGGTGACCTCCTCGCTGCTTGGCAGTGCGATCGGCGTGATCGGCTGGCGGGTGGCGCGCTCGATCATCTTCAGCATGCGCGTCTCGCGCGGCGCCACGAACAGGATCGCCACCCCCTCGCGACCGGCACGGCCGGTGCGGCCGATGCGGTGCACATAGGCCTCGGTGTCGTAGGGGATGTCGTAGTTGATGACGTGCGACACGCGCGGCACGTCGATGCCGCGGGCGGCGACGTCGGTGGCGATGACGATGTCGAGCGCGCCGTTCTTGAGCTGCTCGATCACGCGCTCGCGCAGACCCTGGGTCATGTCGCCATTGAGGGCGGCCGCAGCGTAGCCGCGTGCGGCGAGCTTGTCGGCGAGTTCCTCGGTGGCGATCTTCGTGCGCACGAACACGATGGCGGCGTCGAAGCTCTCCTCGGCGTCGAGGATGCGGGTGAGCGCATCGAGCTTGTCCACCCCGCGCACCAGCCAGTAACGCTGGCTGATCTTGGCCACGGTCGAAGTGGCGGCGCGGATCTTGATCTCCTGCGGCTCGCGCAGGTGGCGGCGGGCGACGTCGCGGATGACGTTCGGCATCGTCGCCGAGAACAGCGCGGTCTGGCGCTCGGCCGGCGTGTGCTCGAGGATCCACTCGACGTCGTCGATGAAACCCATGCGCAGCATCTCGTCGGCCTCGTCGAGCACGATCGCCTTGAGCGCATCGAGCTTCAGGCTTTCGCGTTCGAGATGGTCCATGACCCGCCCCGGGGTGCCGACGATGACCTGGGCGCCGCGCGACAGCTGGCGCAGCTGCACCACCATGCTCTGGCCGCCGTAGATCGGCAGCACGTGGAAGTTCCTGAGGTGGTGGGCGTACTTGGCGAAGGCCTCGGCGACCTGGATCGCCAGTTCGCGCGTCGGGGTGAGCACAAGTACCTGCGGTCGCGTGTCGGCGAGATCGATGCGCGCCAGCATCGGCAGCGCGAACGCGGCAGTCTTGCCGGTACCCGTCTGGGCCTCGCCGAGGATGTCGCGGCCGGCCAGCAGCTGCGGGATGCAGGCGGCCTGGATGGGCGAGGGTGTCTCGTAGCCGACCTCGGCGAGGGCGGAGAGAAGCGGCGCGGGCAGGTCGAGGTCGGCGAAGCTCAGCGTGGCTTCGGTGTCCGTGGGTTCGGGGCGGGCAGAGTCGGTCATGATGTTCCGGGCCGGGCACTACAAAAGCAAAAACGCGGCGCAAGGCCGCGTTCGGGATGAATCGAGGGACGTCCGGGACGTCGCGTCGATTACAGCGGGCGGATGTTGGCCGCCTGCAGGCCCTTCGGGCCGGTCTTGACTTCGAATTCCACGCGCTGGTTTTCGGCCAGGCTCTTGAAACCCTTGCTCTGGATTTCCGAGAAGTGGGCGAACAGGTCGTCGCCGCCGCCTTCAGGGGTGATGAAGCCGAAGCCCTTGGCGTCGTTGAACCATTTCACGGTACCGGTTTGAGTGCTCATTTTGCGTTCCATTTGAAAAATTGCGGGCTTGCGCCCCGGAGATGCAGGAACGATCAAGAAACGTAATCAGGGGGCATCAAACCGACACGCGCTCTCTTGGAACACGCTGGCAACCACCAGAACAACCACTGCTTGAATCGACTGCGAGCGGCACGATACACGCTTTTCGCAGCCTGCGTCGATTTATTTCACGATTGGCATGAAAAAAACCGGCGCGCCGTTCCGCGTCGCCGGCAAGCGTCGAGATAAGGGCGGATTCTCGGCCGATCCGCTCCACCCATGGGGCGAGAATCCGGGCGCTTCGGCTGCGCGCAATCGTCGATGATGCGCCGGCCAGCCCGCGGCTGGTGGGATAATCGCGGCCTTACCAGCATCCCAGGGATCTTCCATGCCCATTCAGTGGTTTCCCGGTCATATGGCCTCGGCGCGCAAGAAGGCGGCCGAGGCGATGGCCATGATCGACGTCGTCATCGAGGTCACCGACGCGCGCCTGCCCGAGGCGAGCAGCAATCCGATGATCGGCGAGCTACGGCGCTTCCGCAATCGGCCCTGCCTGAAGCTGCTCAACAAGTCCGACCTCGCCGACCCGGCGGTCACGCGCGCCTGGATGGACCACTACAACCGCCAGCCCGGCGTGAAGGCGGTGGCGATCTCGGCCAAGAACGCTGCCGAGGTGGCGCGTATTCCGCTGCTGTGCCAGCAACTCGCACCGCACCGCGACGACGGCACCAAGCCGCTGCGGATGATGATCATGGGCATCCCGAACGTGGGCAAATCGACGCTCATGAATGCGCTCCTGAAGCGCAAGGTGGCCAAGGTGGGCGACGAGCCGGCGGTGACCAAGCATCAGCAGACCCTGGACCTCGGTCCGGGCATGACGCTCACCGACACCCCGGGGATGATGTGGCCCAAGATCGACTACGACGCCGACGGCTACATGCTCGCCGCCAGCCACGCAATCGGGCGCAACGCGGTGATCGATGAAGAGGTCGCGGCTTTTCTCGGCGAGATCCTGATCGCGCGCTATCCGGCGCAACTGGGGGCGCGCTATCGCCTCGATGCCGCGCTGCTGGCGGCCATGGATGGACCGGCGCTGGTGGAGGCGGTCGGCCGCCGCCGCGGCTGCCTGGTCAAGGGCGGCGGGCTCGACTTGGAAAAGGCCGCGCAGATCCTGCTGCAGGACTACCGCGACGGTGCGCTCGGGCGCATCAGCCTGGAGACGCCGGAGTCGCGCATGGCGATGATCGCCGCTGCGCAGGCGGCCGCAGCGGCCGCGGCGGGTGCGGATTCCGCTCAGGCGGACGGTGGGGACGACTGACCCGGGCTGGCAGCGGACTCCTGCTGCGGGGCCGTGACATCCAGGATCGCGAACCAACGCAGCCATTGCCCGCATGCATTTCGCGGGCCGCGCAGGGAGCCGTGCCAGGGGCCTTCGTTGCAGGGGCCGCGCGGCTCGGCTGGATGCAGCTGCACGGTGACACCATCACCGTCGAGTGCGCGTCGGCCGCCCCAGCGATTGCAGGTGGGGCAGCGCCGAAGCTCGGCGATCAGGGGTGGGGTCGGCGGGGGGAGGGGCTGCGGCGGAGTGTGCATGGCTCAGATGCCGAAATAGCGGTCCGGACGGTGATTGACCGCGATCACGAAGTTCAGTGCCGCGGCGCCCAGCACCGACAGCGCCAGCTTGTCGACCGGCAGGAACAGCAGGCCGAGCGAAAGGATCGCGCAGTCGATCGCCATCTGCACCCAGCCTGCCCGCCATCCGCGCCGCTTCTGCAGGAAGAGGGCGAGGATGGTGACGCCGCCGAGGCTCGCGCCGTGGCGGATCAGGATCAGGATTCCGGTGCCGGCGAGCAGCCCCGCCATGATCGCGCCGAAAACCGGATCGAGCCGTTCGAAGCTGACCAGCGCCGGGACGAGCTCGGTCTGCGCTGCGAGCACGGCGACCGCACAGAAGGTCTTGATCGTGAACGCGCGCCCCAGCGTGCGCAGCCCGAAGACGTAGAAGGGCAGGTTGAGCAGGAACAGGACCGCGCCCAGTGGCCAGCCGACGAGGTAGTGCGCGAGGAAGGCGAGGCCGGTCGTGCCACCGGTCAGCAGCGTGCCCTCGCGGAACATCACCAGGGCGAGGGCGACGAAAAGGCAGCCGGTGAGCACGCCCTGAACGTCCTCGAACGGGGTGTGGGCGCGGCCTGCAGGTAGCAGCGGGCGCGCGGGTGAGGGTGTGGCTTCGGGTTCGGACATGGTTTCGAGACGGGAACTCAGGGCGCAATGATAAGGGTGGGCGGCGCGCGCGGATCGTCCGGGAAACCGGTTGGCACGACGGCTCAGGGATGCGTTTGTTATGATTCATGCCGACATGTCCCCGACAGGAAAACCATGAAGCTCCCGGCGGCCGGCGGGCTGCACGCCATCAACGCCGATCTGCATTGCCATTCGACGGTCTCGGACGGCTGGCTCGAGCCCGAGGCGCTCGTGCTCCGTGCGCTTGCCAACGGCGTCCAGTTGCTCGCGCTGACCGATCATGACGAGGTAGGCGGTATCGATGCCGCGGCGGAGGTCGCACGCGCGCATGGGCTGGCGTTCGTGGCGGGGGTCGAGATTTCGGTCTCGTTTGCCGGCGAGACCATCCATATCGTCGGCCTCGGTATCGATCATCGCCACCCGGTTCTGGTCAAGGGGCTCGAGCAGGTGCGCTCGGGCCGCGATGCGCGTGCGCAGCTGATGAGCGAGGCGCTCGAGAAGGTGGGGATCCGCGGTGCGCTCGCGGGTGCGCGCCGCTTCGCGCGTAATCCGGCACTGGTCAGCCGGGCGCATTTCGCCCGTCATCTGGTTGCAAGCGGCGTCATGCCAGACGTCAGGACGGTGTTCGACCATTACCTCGTGCGCGGCAAGCCGGGCTTCGTCGAGCACGAGTGGGCGGCGCTCGACGACGCCGTGGGCTGGATCCGCGCCGCCGGCGGCATCGCGGTGGTCGCGCATCCGGCGCGCTATCGTCTCTCGGCGGATAACCTGAGCCGGCTTTTCGATCGCTTCGTCGCCGCCGGTGGCGAGGCGGTGGAGGTCGTGTCCGGTGCGCATACGGACGACGAGATGCGCCGCTTCGCGACGGTGGCCCGCCAGCGGGGGTTGCTCGCCTCGCGCGCATCCGATTTCCACGGCGAGCGCGAGAGCCCGGTCGATCTGGGGCGCTGCAACCCGCTGCCGCCCGACCTCGAGCCGGTATGGTCCCGGCTGCTGCCTGCCGCCGCGTCGCACTGAGCGGGCAAGGCCCGCACGCCCCAACGCACGAATACGAACATGGCCCAATTCTTCTCCCTGCATCCCGAGCAGCCGCAGCCGCGCCTGGTGCGCCAGGCGGCCGAGATCATCCGCGCCGGCGGCCTGGTTGCGCTGCCCACCGACTCGGCCTATGCGCTCGCCTGCCAGGTCGGCGACGCCGCCCTGCTCGAGCGCATCCGCCGTATCCGCGGCGTGGACGATCGACATCACTTCACCCTGCTGTGCCGCGACCTCTCCGAGATCGGCACCTACGCGCGGGTGGACAACAGCCAGTACCGGCTGCTCAAGGCGGTCACGCCCGGCCCCTACACCTTCATCCTCGAGGGCACGAAGGAGCTGCCGCGCCGTGTGCTTCACCCCAAGCGCAAGACGATCGGCCTGCGTGTGCCCGAGCATGCGGTGGTGTCAGCGCTGCTTGCCGAACTTGACGGACCGATGCTCAGTTCCACGCTGATCCTGCCTGGCGAGGATCTGCCGCTGACCGACGCCGAGGAGATCCGCGATCGCCTCGGCAAGCAGGTGGAGCTGGTGATCGAGGCGGGTTATTGCGGTCCGGAGGCGACCACGGTGATCGATCTCACCTCCGGCGCGCCCGAGCTGGTACGCGCAGGGCGTGGCCCGCTCGAGCCCTTCGGCCTGTAGCATGCGGGGTTTAGATTCGAGTCCGCGATGGACGCATTGATCCCGACCCTGGCCATCTGGGCCCTGCCGGTGCTGCTGGCGATCACCCTGCACGAGGCGGCACACGGCTACGTGGCGCGGCACTTCGGTGATCCGACCGCCGACCTTGCAGGACGCATCACCCTGAATCCGCTGCGGCACATCGATCCGGTGGGCACGATCCTCGTGCCGGCAGGCATCCTGGCGCTGAGCTCGCTCGCTGGTGCGGGTGGCATCCTGTTCGGATGGGCCAAGCCGGTGCCGGTCAATTTCGGCCGTCTGCGCAACCCCAAGGCCGACATGCTGTGGGTCGCCGCCGCCGGCCCCTTCGTCAATCTTCTGATGGCGATCGGCTGGGCGGTCCTCTTCAGCTTCGCGGCGAAGAGCGATCCAGGCGCCTACACGGTGGCGATGCTCAAGATGGCCGATGCCGGCATCCAGATCAATGCCGTGCTGATGGTGCTCAACCTGCTGCCAATCCCGCCGCTCGACGGTGGTCGCATCGCCGTCAGCCTGCTGCCCAACCGCCTCGCCTGGCACTATGCCCGCCTCGAGCCCTATGGCTTTCCGATCCTGCTCGTGCTGCTTTTCACCGGCATCCTCGGCGACATCCTGTGGCCGCTGATCGCCGGTTTCCGCTACCTGCTCTCTACCGTTCTCGGTTTCTGAATCCATGTACGCAGAACGCGTCCTCTCCGGTATGCGCCCCAGCGGCCGCCTTCACCTCGGCCATTACCATGGCGTGCTCAAGAACTGGGTGAGGCTGCAGGAGGAGTATCCCTGCCTGTTCTTCGTCGCCGACTGGCATGCGCTCACCACCCACTACGACACGCCCGAGGTGATCGAGAACAGCGTGTGGGACATGCTGGTCGATTGGCTCGCCGCCGGCATCGACCCCGCGCAGTCCACGCTCTTCATCCAGTCGCAGGTGCCCGAGCACGCCGAGCTCCACCTGCTGCTGTCGATGATGACGCCGCTCGGCTGGCTCGAGCGCGTGCCGACCTGGAAGGAGCAGCAGGAAAGGATCGAGGGGCGCGACCTGTCGACATACGGGTTCCTCGGCTATCCACTGCTGCAGTCGGCCGACATCCTGATCTATCGCGCCGACAAGGTGCCGGTGGGGGAGGACCAGGTGCCCCACGTCGAGATCACGCGCGAGATCGCGCGCCGCTTCAATCACCTCTATGGGCGCGAGCCCGGCTTCGAGGACAAGGCCAGGGATGCCGTCCGCAAACTCGGCGCCAAGCGTGCGCGCCTGTACCACGACCTGCGTACCCGCTTCCAGCAGGAGGGCGACGAGGAGGCGCTCGAGCAGGCCAAGGCCCTGCTCGACGAGACGCAGAATCTTTCCCTGGGGGATCGCGAGCGCCTCTATGGCTACCTCGAAGGCAGCGGCAAGATGATCATGGTCGAGCCCGAGGCACTGCTCACGCCTGCCGCGCGCATGCCCGGGCTGGATGGACAGAAGATGTCCAAGTCCTACGGCAATACGATCAACCTGCGCGAGGACGCCGACAGCGTCACGCGCAAGATCCGCACCATGCAGACCGACCCTGCCCGCATGCGCCGCACCGACCCCGGCGACCCCGAGCGTTGTCCGGTGTGGCAGCTGCACGCGATCTACTCCGACGAGGACACGCTGAGCTGGGCGCAGCAGGGCTGCCGCAGCGCGGGCATCGGCTGCCTCGAATGCAAGCAGCCTTTGCTGGAGGCGATTCTCAAGGAGCAGGAGATCCTGCACGAGCGGGCACAGCCGTACCTGGACGATCCCTCGCTGCTGCGCAGCATCATTGCGGACGGCTGCGAGCGTGCGCGCAAGCTCGCGCAGGAAACGATGCGCGACGTGCGCGAGGCCATGGGCCTGGACTACAGTTGAGCGGCACTGGTCTCCGCTCCCTCAGCGTGCCCCGACGATGAATTTTCCGCTGGACCTGGCACCGATCGAGGCCGGTGCGCCGCTCGATGTCCTTGCGCGCATCTACGGCGAGCCCCTGCTCGAACTGCCCAAAGACCTGTATATTCCGCCCGACGCGTTGCAGGTGTTTCTCGATGCGTTCGAGGGCCCGCTGGATCTGCTGCTGTACCTGATCCGCAAGGCCAACCTCGACGTGCTCGACATCCCGATGGCTCCGCTCACCGCGCAATACCTCGAATACGTGGAGGCGATGCGGGCGACGAACCTGGAGCTTGCCGCGGAGTACCTGCTGATGGCGGCGATGCTGCTCGAGATCAAGTCGCGCATGTTGCTGCCGCGGCCGCCGCGCGGGAACGCGGAGGAAGAGGACCCGCGTGCGGAGCTCGTCCGCAGGCTGCTCGAGTACGAGCAGATGAAGCTTGCCGCCGCGCGCCTGGATACGCTGCCGCGGGTTGAGCGCGACTTCGAGTGGGTTGGGGTGTTCGTCGCCGAGAAGGTGGTCGAACGCCTCCCGGAAGTCAGCCTGCACGACCTGCAGCTCGCCTGGCTGCGGATCATGAAGAAGGCACGGTTGAACCAGCATCACCGCGTCGGGCGCGAGCAGCTCTCGGTGCGCGAACACATGACGGCGATCCTGCGCAAGCTTGGCGACGGCAGCTTCGTGGTGTTCGACACCCTGTTCGACGGCCGGCTCGGCCCCGCAGGGCTGGTGGTGAGCTTTCTTGCCGTGCTCGAGCTGGTGAAGGAAAGACTGGTCGACGTGACCCAGAACGAGGCCTTTGCGCCGATCTACGTGAAGCTGGCAGATGGAACCCGCAACGACGCCTGAGGCGTACCTGCGCATCGTCGAGGCGGCGCTGCTTGCCGCATCGTCGCCTTTGCCGGTGTCCGAGCTGCGCAAGCTTTTCGACGAGGACCCCGGGCCTGACCTGGTGCGGCGTCTTCTCGACGCGTTGCGCGCGCAATGGTCCGAGGCCGGACGCGGCGTCGAGCTGGTGCAGGTGGCGAGCGGCTGGCGATTCCAGACGCGGCCTGAGTATCAGGTCTATCTCGATCGCCTCAAGGAAGAAAAGCCGCCGCGCTATTCGCGGGCGGTCCTGGAAACGCTGGCGATCATCGCCTACCGCCAGCCCGTCACGCGCGGCGACATCGAGGACATCCGCGGCGTGGCGGTATCGCCCAACGTACTGAAAACCCTCGAATCGCGCGGCTGGGTCGACATCGTCGGCCACCGCGACACCCCCGGGCGGCCGGCCCTGTTCGCCACCACCCGGCGCTTCCTCGACGAGATGGGCCTGCGCAGCCTGACCGAGCTGCCGGCGCTCACCGAAATCGAAAAAATCATGGATCTAGTCGATGTCTCGCAAACCGAACCGGCCGTTGCGCCCGCCCCTGAAGAAGAAGTCTGACGCGATCGAGATCCTCGATCGCGACCCGCGCGCCTCCCACAGCGGGTCGCGCGACGAGGACGCCCAGCCAAGCCGCAAGGATGCGCATCTCAATGCCGATCCGCGTGGCCCGCGAGCGCCGCGCCCACCCCGTGCGGGCGGCGCGCCGGCGCCGCGCAGGCCGCGCATCGAGGGTGATCCGGTCCGCCATCCCGATGCCCACCGCTCCGCGCTCGGGCAGCCAGAGGGCGGCGAGCGCCGCGGTCGCAGCGCGGGCGGCGGGCGCAACGCGCCCACCACGCTCACCGAGCCCGAGCGCCTGCAGAAGGTGCTTGCCCAGGCGGGGGTCGCGTCGCGGCGCGAGATCGAGGAGTGGGTGGTGGCCGGTCGTATCTCAGTCAACGGCCTGCCTGCCTCGCTCGGGCAGAAGATCGGCCCTGGCGACCGCGTCAAGGTCAATGGCAAGCTGATTCCGCTGCGCTTCACCCAGCGCTCGCCGCGCGTGCTGATCTACCACAAGCCCGAGGGCGAAATCGTTTCCCGCGACGACCCTGAAGGCCGCCCCACGGTGTTCGAGCGCCTGCCCCTGCTGCGCAAGGGACGGTGGCTGGCGGTAGGGCGGCTCGACTTCAATACCTCGGGTCTGCTGCTGTTTACCAACGACGGCGACCTCGCCAACAAGCTGATGCATCCGCGCTACGAACTCGAGCGCGAGTACGCGGTGCGCATCCTCGGCGAACTCAACGAGGAGCAGGCGAAGTCGCTCACCGAGGGCATCCAGCTCGAGGATGGTCCGGCGAAGTTCAACCTGCTGCGGGACGAGGGGGGCGAGGGCGCCAACCACTGGTATCGGGTGACCATCTCGGAGGGTCGCAACCGCGAGGTGCGTCGCATGTTCGAGGCCGTCGGTCTCACCGTGAGCAGGCTGATGCGCGTGCGCTACGGCAGTGTCGAGCTCCCCGCCCGTCTCAAGCGTGGCATGTGGATGGAGATGCCCGAGCCGGAGGCTTGCGCGCTTGCCGGTCTGCCTGCGCCGCAGCAGAGCCGGCAGCAGGACGAGCGCGCGAAGCGCCCGGTGAAGCTGCATCGCACGCAGCCGCGTGCCGGGGTGAAGCCACGCTGAGGGTGTCGACTGCGGCCGTGACGGGGCGTCGCGGCGAGCGTAATCCGACGGCCGCCGTTGCCGGAGCGAGCGCCTTGCATCGTGCAAGCGTTTGCCCGGCCGGCGGTTTTCGCGCTATACTCCTGCGGCTTTGATGGATGGCTTTTCCATATCGTGTTCTCCTTTCTGCGCCGGGTGCGTGGATCGGTGATCGTATGGTTCCTGTCTGTCATGCGGTTGTGACCAGCGGTCGTTTCTTGCAGGGGCAATTGTTTGATGGGCGTTTCGCCCATTTTTTATTTGTGGCGCCCGTCGGGGCGTCGGTCGAGCAGCGTTTGAGTGGCGGGTCGAGGACATGCGAGCGGATGTCGAGCAGTTGATCGAGCAGGTGGTGACGGGTCTTGGATACGAGCTCGTGGATGTCGAGTTCTCGCCCAAGGGCCGGCTGCTGCGCGTCTTTCTCGACATCGAGCGCGGCATCACGGTCGATGACTGTGCCACCGTGAGCAACCAGCTTCAGCGCGTGTTCGAGGTCGAGAACGTGGACTACGACCGGCTCGAGGTGTCCTCGCCGGGGCTCGACCGCCCGCTGAAGAAGCTGGCCGATTTCGAACGCTTTGCCGGCGAGCAGGCGCAGGTGCGACTGTCGCTGCCGATCGGCAATCAACGCAATTTCGTCGGCGTGATCGAGGGGGTGCGCGAAGGCGCGGTGGCGCTGCGCACCGAGAAGGGCGAGGTGCTGCTGCCCTTCGGCGACATCGAGAAAGCACGCCTGGTACCCCAATTTTGAGACTGTGGATGTGGAGGTTTTACTGAAATGAGCCGCGAGATTCTGCTGCTTGTCGATGCTCTGGCGCGCGAGAAGAACGTCGCCAAGGAGATCGTTTTTTCCGCGCTCGAAACCGCCTTGGCCTCCGCGACCAAGAAGCGCATCCACGACGACGCCGACGTGGTGGTCGCGATCGATCGCGACACCGGTGACTACACCTCGAAGCGGCGCTGGCTGGTGATGCTCGACGAAGAGGTCACCAACGACGAGGCCGAGATGGGCATCATCGACGCCCGCGAGCTGCGCGCCGACGTGCAGATCGGCGACTACATGGAAGAAGAGCTCGAGCCGATCGACTTCGGCCGCATCGGCGCCCAGGCCGCCAAGCAGGTCATCCTGCAGAAGATCCGCGACGCCGAGCGCGAGCAGGTGCTCAACGACTTCCTCGACCGCAAGGAATTCCTCGTCTCCGGTTCGATCAAGCGCATGGAACGCGGCAACGCGATCATCGAGGTCGGCCGCATGGAAGCCGTGCTGCCGCGCGACCAGCAGATCCCGCGCGAGAACCTGCGCGTCGGCGACCGCGTGAAGGCCTTCCTGTTGCGCATCGACCGCGGCGCCCGTGGTCCGCAGCTGGTGCTGTCGCGCACCGCGCCCGAGTTCCTGATGAAGCTGTTCGAGCTCGAGGTCCCCGAGATCGAGGACGGCCTGCTCGAGCTCAAGGCCTGCGCCCGCGACCCCGGATTGCGCGCCAAGATCGCGGTCAAGTCCAACGATCAGCGCATCGACCCGATCGGCACCTGCGTCGGCCTGCGCGGCTCGCGCGTCACCGCGGTGCGCAACGAGATCGGCGGCGAGCAGATCGACATCATCGTATGGTCGTCCGATCCTGCCCAGTTCGTGGTCGCCGCCCTGCAGCCGGCCGAAGTGGTCTCCATCGTGGTCGATGAAGAGGCGCATGCGATGGACGTGGTGGTCGACGAGAACAATCTCGCGATCGCCATCGGCCGCAATGGCCAGAACGTCAAGCTCGCCTCCGAGCTCACCGGGTGGACGATCAACCTGATGAGCGAGCAGGAGTCCGCCGAGAAGACCGCGCAGGAACAGCAGGGCCTGCGTGCCCTGTTCATGGAAAAGCTGGATGTTGACGAGGAACTCGCCGATATCCTGATCGAGGAAGGTTTCTCCTCGCTCGAGGAGGTGGCCTACGTGCCGCTCGCCGAGATGCTGGAGATCGAGGCCTTCGACGAGGACACGGTCAACGAGCTGCGCAACCGCGCACGCAACGTGCTGCTGACCGAGGCCATCGTCACCGAGGAGCAGCTGGAGAACGTCTCCGACGACCTGCTCGGCCTCGAAGGCATGGAAAAGTCGCTGGCCGCCAAACTGGCCCAGCAGGGCATTCGTACCCGCGACGACCTCGCCGACCTCGCGGTCGACGAACTGGTCGAGATGGCCGGGATCGACGAAGAAAGAGCCAAGGCGCTGATTTCCGTTGCGCGCGCCCATTGGTTCGAAGAATGATGGGAGGGCTGTAATGGAACAGATGAGCGTGACCCAGTTTGCCGGCGAACTGAAAATGCCGGCCGCGGTGCTGCTCGAGCAGTTGAAGCGCGCGGGCGTCGATAAATCCGGCGCCGCAGACCTGCTCACCGAACAGGACAAGGCCAAGCTGTTGGAATACCTGCGCCGTTCGCACGGTGACACCCAGCCCAAGGGCAAGATCACCCTGACGCGCAAGCAGACCACCGAGATCCGGGCTACGGACTCGACCGGGCGCGCCCGCACGGTCCAGGTCGAGGTGCGCAAGAAGCGCACCTTCGTCAAGCGTGACGAGCTCGCCGAGCAGTCGCCGTCCGTCGCGGAGTCCATGGAGGCCCCCGCGCAGATCGAGGAGCCGGTGGTCGCGGCAGCCCCCGAGGCCGTGGTCGAGGCGCCTGCCGTCGCGCCCGCCGTCATCGAAGCGGTCGCTCCCGAGGTCCCCGTGCAGCCCGAGCCCGCAGCGGTCGAGGCGCCGCCCGTGGTCGAAGCGGCCGCGGTCGAGGAGCCTGCGCCGAGCGCGGCCGAGGCGCCGCGCGCGCGGGATGCTGCGACGCCGGCGGCAAAGTCTGCGCCGGTCGAAGCCCCTGCTGCGCCGACGGTCACGACCGTGCTGAGCAAGCCGCTGCCGCTGTCCGAGATCCTCAGCGACGAGGAAATCGCGGCGCGCAAGCGCGATGAGGAGCGACAGCGTGCGCTCAAGGAGCGTCAGGCGGCCGATCTGCGTGCACGTCAGGAACGCGAGGCGGCGGCGCGTGCCGCGGCCGAAGCGCGCAAGGCCGAAGAGGAAGCCCGCCTGCGCGCCGAGCAGCAGAAGAAGGAGGAGCCCGCGAAGGCGGCCAAGGCCACCACCGGTACCCTCCATCGTCCGGCCAAGACCGATGACAAGCCCGCCAGCCGCGAGGTCAAGCGTGGCGCGCCGGCGCCGGCGCGCGAGGCCGAAGGCGCCGGCAAGCGCCGTGGCGGCATGAAGACGCGCGGCGAGGTCGGTGCCACCACCGGCAGCAACTGGCGCGGCGCCGGCAAGGGCGGTGGCCGTCACGGCCGCCACCAGCAGGACGACCGTTCGTCCTTCCAGGCGCCCACCGAGCCGATCGTGCATGAAGTGCATGTGCCGGAGACGATCACCGTCGCCGATCTCGCCCACAAGATGGCGGTGAAGGCGACCGAGGTCATCAAGGCGCTCATGAAGATGGGCTCCATGGTCACCATCAACCAGGTGCTCGATCAGGAAACCGCGATGATCATCGTCGAGGAGATGGGGCACGTGGCGGTTGCTGCCAAGCTCGACGATCCCGACGCCTTCCTTCAGGAGAGCGACGCGCACAAGGACGCCGAGGTGTTGCCGCGCGCGCCGGTCGTCACCGTCATGGGTCACGTCGACCACGGCAAGACCTCGCTTCTCGACTACATCCGCCGCGCCAAGGTCGCCGCCGGCGAGTTCGGCGGCATCACCCAGCACATCGGCGCTTACCACGTCGAGACTGCGCGCGGCATGCTCACCTTCCTCGACACCCCGGGCCACGAGGCCTTCACGGCGATGCGTGCCCGCGGTGCCAAGGCCACCGACATCGTCATCCTGGTGGTGGCGGCCGATGACGGCGTGATGCCGCAGACGCGCGAAGCCATCCACCACGCCAAGGCGGCCGGCGTGCCGCTGGTGGTGGCGATCAACAAGATCGACAAGCCTGACGCCAACCCCGAGCGCGTGACCCAGGAGCTGATCGCCGAGGAGGTGATCCCCGAGGCCTACGGCGGCGACACGATGTTCGTGCCGGTGTCGGCGAAGAAGGGTACCGGCATCGACGAGCTGCTCGAGGCCGTGCTGCTGCAGGCCGAAGTGCTCGAGCTCACCGCGCCCAAGGACACGCCGGCCAAGGGCCTGATCATCGAGGCCCGCCTCGACAAGGGGCGCGGCCCGGTGGCCTCGCTGCTGGTGCAGTCCGGTACCCTGAGGAAGGGCGACGTGCTGCTGGCCGGTGCCACCTTCGGCCGCATCCGCGCGATGCTCGACGAGAACGGCAAGCAGATCGACGAAGCGGGTCCGTCCATTCCGGTGGAGATCCTCGGTCTGTCGGACGTGCCCGCCGCGGGCGACGAGGCGATCGCGCTCGCCGACGAGAAGAAGGCGCGCGAGATCGCGCTCTTCCGCCAGGGCAAGTTCCGCGACGTCAAGCTCGCCAAGCAGCAGGCTGCAAAGCTCGAGAGCATGTTCGAGCAGATGGCCGAGGGCGAGGTCAAGAGCCTGCCGCTGATCATCAAGGCCGACGTGCAGGGCTCGCAGGAGGCACTCGTTCAGTCGCTGCAGAAGCTGTCGACCGACGAGGTCCGGGTCAACGTCATCCACGCGGCGGTCGGCGCGATCAGCGAGTCCGACGTCAACCTGGCGCAGGCGTCGGGCGCGGTCATCATCGGCTTCAACATGCGGGCCGACGCCGGCGCGCGCAAGCTGGCCGAGACCTTCGGGGTCGATATCCGCTACTACAACATCATCTACGACGCGGTGGATGAGGTGAAGGCGGCGCTGTCGGGCATGCTGGCGCCGGAGAAGCGTGAGGAAGTGACCGGCCTGGTCGAGATCCGCCAGGTGTTCACGATCTCCAAGGTGGGTTCGATCGCCGGTTGCTACGTGCTCGAAGGGGTGGTGCGACGCAACTCGCACGTGCGCCTGCTGCGCAACCACACCGTGCTGTGGACCGGCGAGCTCGAGTCGCTCAAGCGCTTCAAGGACGACGTCAAGGAAGTCAAGTTCGGCTACGAGTGCGGCCTGCAGCTGCGCAACTACAACGACATCAAGGAAGGCGACCAGCTCGAGGTCTTCGAGATCAAGGAAGTGGCGAGGACCCTGTAAGCGATGCCCAAGGAGTATTCCCGCAGCCAGCGCGTGGTGGAGCAGATCCGCCGCGAGCTGGCCGAGCTGATCAGGCTGGAGGTGAAGGATCCGCGCGTCGGTTTCATCACCCTCACCGACGTCGAGATCACCCCCGACTATGCCCACGCCAAGGTGTTCTTCACGAACATGACCGGCGAGGCAGACGTGCCCGGGATCCTGCAGGGCTTGCGCCGCGCGAGCGGTTTCCTGCGCCGTGAGCTCGGCCGCCGCATCCGCATCCATACCATTCCCGAGCTCCACTTCCACTACGACCGTTCGGTGGAGGAGGGCTCGCGTCTGTCGCAGCTGATCGACGCGGTGGTGAAGGAGGACGAGGCCCGTCATCAGGACGAGCCCGCTGACGGCGCCGCCGCCCGGGACGATGACGGCACCCGCGCCTGAGGCCGTCGCGCTTGCCAGGCGAGCGAAGCGTCCGCAACAGCCGCAGCGCAAGATCATCCGCCGTGCGGTCGATGGCGTACTGCTGCTCGACAAGCCCCAGGGCGTGAGCTCGAACGGTGCGCTGCAGACCGCGCGTCGCCTGCTCAACGCCGCCAAGGCTGGCCACACCGGAACCCTCGATCCGATGGCGAGCGGGCTCTTGCCGCTCACCTTCGGCGAGGCCACCAAGTTCTCGCAGATGCTGCTTGACGCCGACAAGAAATACGAGGCGGTGGTGCAGCTCGGCGTGGAGACCGACAGCGGCGACGCGGAAGGTAAGGTCCTGGCCACGCACACGGTGACGGTGGAGCGCGCCGCGCTGGAGGCCGTGCTCGAACGCTTCCGGGGCGAGATCGAGCAGGTGCCGCCGATGTATTCGGCGCTCAAGCGCGACGGTAAGGCGCTGTACGAGTACGCGCGTGCGGGCATCGAGCTCGAGCGTGAGGCGCGCCGGGTCACGATCCATGCGCTCGAGCTGCTCGAGTTCAGCGGCGAGCGATTTACGATTCGCGTTCATTGCAGCAAGGGCACCTACATCCGCAGCCTGGCGATGGACATCGGTGCCGCACTTGGCTGCGGTGCCCATCTCGCGGCGCTGCGACGTACCGCGATCGGCGGTTTCGACCTCTCCGCTGCGGTCACGCTGGAGGCCCTTGAAGCGGCTGGCGAGGGCGCGCGCGATGCACTGCTCGCGCCGGTCGATGCGCTGGTTGCCGGCTTTCCAGTGCTGCGGCTTGATGCCGAGGCGGCGCGTGGTCTGCTGCAGGGGCGCACGCTCGCGCTGGCGGGCGCGCAGCCTGGCGCGAAGGTGCGCGCCTACGGTCCCGACGGCTTCCTCGGCCTGGCGCAATGGCAGGACGACGGACGCCTCGCCGCGCGCCGGCTGATCGCCACCGGTAGCCTCGCCGACGATGCATCAGCATGATTTTGATTGAGTAACTGGCGCCGCTATGGGTATAATCCGCGGCTTCTGATTGGCAGAAAACACGAGTAATCACACACATGGCTCTTGATACCGCATCCAAGTCGAAGATCGTCTCCGACTTCCAGCGCGCCCAGGGCGACACCGGTTCCCCGGAAGTCCAGATCGCGCTCCTGACCGCCCGCATCAACGGGCTCGCCCCCCACTTCAAGGAGCACGGCAAGGATCACCATTCCCGCCGTGGCCTGCTGAAGATGGTCAGCCAGCGCCGCAAGCTGCTGGACTACCTGAAGGGCCGCAACGCTGAAAGCTACCGCACCCTCATCGAGCGTCTGGGCCTGCGCAAGTAATTGGCGTCCGTGACGAGCCCGACAGCGCCGATCAGGGCGAAGTAAGCCAGCAAAGCCGGTGCGTGCCCCTGCGGCCGCGCCGGCTTTTTGCTATTCGTTCGCCGCGTTCGAGCGCACCGTCGTCATCGTCCTCCCGCGGCTTCCCGTCGCCCGCTCGGGCGGTGCGCCGCAAGCAGTTGTAGTTCGCTGCATCCACCGAAAGAAAAGGAATACGAACTTGCCTACCGCAATCAAGAAAACTTTCGCCTATGGCGCCCACACGGTCACCCTGGAAACCGGCGAGATCGCTCGCCAGGCCGGCGGGGCCGTGATCGTCAACATGGACGAGACCGTGGTGCTCGCCACCGTCGTCGGCGCCAAGGAAGCCCGTCCGGGCCAGGATTTCTTCCCGCTCACCGTCGATTACGTCGAGAAGTTCTATGCCGCGGGCCGCATCCCCGGCGGCTTCTTCAAGCGCGAAGGCCGTCCGAGCGAGAAGGAGATCCTCACCTCGCGCCTGATCGACCGCCCGATCCGCCCGCTCTTCCCCGATGGCTTCATGAACGAAGTCCAGGTCATCGTCACGGTGCTGTCGCTGAACCCCGAGATCGACTCCGACATCCCGGCGATGATCGGCGCCTCGGCTGCGCTGGCGATCTCCGGCCTGCCGTTCAACGGCCCGGTCGGTGCCGCGCGCGTGGGTTATCTCGATGGCAAGTACGTGCTCAATCCGACCGCGACCGAGCTGCAGAGCAGCCAGATGAATCTGGTCGTCGCCGGCACCCAGACCGCGGTGCTGATGGTCGAGTCCGAAGCCCAGGAGCTGCCGGAAGACGTCATGCTCGGCGCCGTGGTGTTCGGCCACGAGCAGATGCAGACCGCGATCAACGCGATCAACGAACTGGTCGAGGTGGCCGGCAAGCCCGAGTGGGACTGGCAGGCAGCGCCCGCCAACGAGGCCCTGATCGCCAAGGTCAACGAGCTCGCGAAGGCGGAGATGGAAGAGGCCTTCCGCATCACCAGCAAGCAGGAGCGTTCGGCACGCCTGTCGGAGATCCGCAAGCGCGTGATCGGCCAGCTCACCGAAGGCGTGGAGAACGCACCCTCGGTCAACGAGCTCAAGGACATCTTCTTCAACCTCGAGTCGGGCATCGTCCGCAGCCGCATCCTCAACGGGGAGCCGCGCATCGACGGTCGCGACACCCGCACCGTGCGTCCGATCGAGATCCGCACCGGCGTGCTGCCGCGCACCCACGGCTCGGCGCTGTTCACCCGCGGCGAGACCCAGGCCCTGGTGGTTGCCACCCTGGGCACCGGCCGCGACGAGCAGATCATCGACGCCATCGCCGGCGAGTACAAGGAGCGCTTCCTGCTCCACTACAACTTCCCGCCGTTCTGCACCGGCGAGACCGGCCGCTTCGGCGTGACCAAGCGCCGCGAGGTCGGCCACGGTCGCCTGGCCAAGCGCTCGCTGGTCGCCACGCTGCCCAAGCCGGAGGACTTCTCCTACACCGTTCGCGTGGTGTCCGAGATCACCGAGTCCAACGGCTCGTCGTCGATGGCCTCGGTGTGCGGCGGTTCGCTCGCGATGATGGATGCGGGCGTGCCGCTCAAGGACCACGTCGCGGGCATCGCCATGGGCCTGATCAAGGAAGGTAACCGTTTCGCGGTGCTCACCGACATCCTGGGTGACGAGGACCACCTCGGCGACATGGACTTCAAGGTCGCCGGCACCGAGAACGGCATCACCGGTCTGCAGATGGACATCAAGATCCAGGGCATCACCAAGGAGATCATGCACGCCGCGCTCGAGCAGGCCAAGGAAGGCCGCCTGCACATCCTCGGCCTCATGAAGCAGTCGCTGTCGTCCAGCCGTGGCGAGGTGTCCGAGTACGCCCCGCGCATGATCAACATGAAGATCAACCCGGAGAAGATCCGCGACGTGATCGGCAAGGGTGGGGCGGTGATTCGTGCGCTGCAGGAAGAGACCGGCACCGTGATCGAGATCGAGGACGATGGCGCGATCACCATCTCGTCGGTCAGCGCCGAGGGCGCCCAGGCGGCGAAGGCCAAGATCGAGGCGATCACCGCCGAGGTCGAGGTGGGCAAGGTCTACGAAGGCCCGGTCGTGCGCCTGCTCGACTTCGGCGCCATCGTCAACATCATGCCGGGCCGCGACGGCCTGCTGCACGTGTCGCAGATCGCCAACGAGCGCGTGAACAACGTCTCGGATTACGTGAAGGAAGGCCAGGTCGTGCGCGTCAAGGTCCTCGAGACCGACGAGCGCGGCAAGATCCGCCTGAGCATGAAGGCGCTGCTGAACGAAAACGCCGGTTGATGGCGGCCGGGCGGGCAACACCCGCCCGGTGCATGAGCAGGGAAAAGGGACGCCGTGTGCGTCCTTTTTTCTGAGGTGGGGTCCCGGCCTCGCCGGTCGCGATACGCGGACAGCAAAAAGGGGCGCCTCGGCGCCCCTTTGCGTACCTGCGCTTGCCTCGCGCGCTGCTTACTTCGCGACCTGGCGCTCGCGCATTTCTTCCAGCGTCTTGCAGTCGATGCACATCGTCGCCGTCGGACGGGCCTCCAGGCGCTTGAGTCCGATCTCGACGCCGCAGCTGTCGCAGTAGCCGTATTCGCCCGCCTCGATACGCCCGATGGCCTCGTCGATCTTCTTGATCAGCTTGCGTTCGCGGTCGCGGTTGCGCAGCTCGAGCGCGATGTCGGATTCCTGGCTGGCGCGGTCGTTGGGGTCGGCGAACACGGTTGCCTCGTCCTGCATGGTGTGTACCGTGCGCTCGATGTCATCGACCAGCTCGCTCTTGAGCGAACCGAGGATTTCGCGGAAGTGGGCCAGCTGCTTCTCGCTCATGTATTCCTCGCCAGCTGCCGGTACATAGGGCGGGAATTGCTTGTGCAGGGTATCGTCGGCCATGGATCAGCTTCCGTCAGATGGTGGTGAATGAAGGGAGCCGACTTAATAGCAGAATAAGGCAGAGGCGGCAAGCCGAAGGCCGAGGCCTGACGCCCGTTTGCATCGCTGCGCGGTGGCTGCCCGCCCCGACGCCGACGGCATCATTGGCGCTGGCTGTCACGGCCTCCGAAACGAAGCAGGAGATCGCAGCTGCGGCCCCCCGCAAACCATCGCGAGACAAGGCGCGCGCCGCCGGAAAAGAGAAACGGGAACTCGGACGACACCGGCCTGTGTTCGACGGGCAGCATGCGCGCCGTCCCCAGCTGAGATTCGAGACGCGCGGCGAATTCGGCACCGTAGGCCCGGCAGGCAGACGCGCTGGCGAGGCTCACGCCTGCGTGGCCTGCCGGTACGGCGAGGATCTCCTCGATCCGGCCGAGGCCGTCGGCCATGGCCATCACCGACATCGGCTGCCCGGCGAACTCGAGCACGACGCTCACCTGGTCGCGTTCGTCGCAGCCTGGCCCGATCATGGCGGCCGCGGGGTCGAGCGGCACCGTCCTGCGCGCCGCGTCGCCGAGCGCTACCCCCAGTCGCAGCGGCCCGATGCCGTCCGCCAGCACCTTTGCTGTAACGGGCACCACGCCGGGTGCGGCAAGGGTGGCGGCTGCGGCGGCCAGGCCGAGCGTGAGCAGCCACCTGCGCCGCGCGCAACTCGGGATGCTGCGCAAGGCCGTGAGGCGGATCATTCCGCACTGATGACGCCGCAGAAATGTCGCGGTCCGGCACCGCCGATCGGCTGCGTTGCGTGGTCGTCACGGTTTTCGTGGATCACCAGCGCAGCGCCGTCGGCGTCGAGGATCGCGGCCCTGCCGGCTGCGCCCGCGAGACTGGCGAAGGTCGTGAAGAACTCGGCCTCGGCGCTGCCGTCGGCGTGCACGAACAGGTTCGGCAGGTCGCCGGCATCCGGGCCCTCCGGATTCATCAGCCCGTGCGGCCTGGCACCCGGATTCAGATGGCCCTTGGAGGCGACGAAGCCTGCAGCGCCGTCGTCGCAGGTGCCCACACCATGGATGTGGATCCCTTTCGGACCGGGGGGCAGGCCCTTTGCGGCGACGTGGATGAGCACTCCATGTGCGCTCTCCACGAGGGTCGCTTCGCCGACGGTGACGCCTTGGCGGTCGACGATCTGCGCTCGCGCGCGCTCGGCGCCCAGTGCAGGGCCTGCGAGCAGAACCGCCGCAGCGCCCAATGCGAGAAGTGCAGCCTTGTGCATGTCCGTGTCTCCTCTTGGAATCGGTTGCGCTTTCCCAGCATAGGCGATTGTCGCGCCTGATGCCGACCGCCTGCAGGACGCGCGCCGCCATGAATCGCCGCGCGTGAGTGGCGCGGATTGTGGCGTCGATGCGGGCCAGGGCTTACCATCGGGCCTGGTCCGAGACGGAGAATTTCATGGCTTCATCCCCCGACAGCGTGAGCATGGCGTTGTTCTGCGACTTCGAAAACGTGGCCCTGGGTGTGCGGGACGCGAACTACGAGAAGTTCGACATCAAGCGCGTGCTCGAACGGCTGCTCCTCAAGGGCAGCATCGTCGTGAAGAAGGCCTACTGCGACTGGGATCGCTACAAGAGCTTCAAGGCCGCGATGCACGAGGCCAACTTCGAGCTCATCGAGATCCCGCACGTGCGCCAGTCGGGCAAGAATTCCGCCGACATCCGCCTCGTCGTTGACGCGCTCGACCTCTGCTACACCAAGTCGCATGTCGACACCTTCGTCATCATCAGCGGCGACTCCGATTTCTCGCCGCTGGTGTCCAAGCTGCGCGAGAACGCCAAGCAGGTGATCGGTGTGGGCGTGAAGCAGTCGACCTCCGATCTGCTGATCGCGAACTGCGATGAGTTCATCTTCTACGACGACCTCGTGCGTGACAGCCAGCGCGCGGCGGCAAAGCGCGAGGCGCGCGATAATCCGCCCGCCAGCAGGCGCTCGCCCGAGGAAGACAAGGCGCGGCGCGAGGAACTCGAGGCGCGCCGGGGCAAGGCGATCGACATCGCGGTCGAGACCTTCGAGGCATTGCTTGCCGAGCGCGGCGAGAGCGGCAAGATCTGGTCGTCGATGCTCAAGGAGGCGATCAAGCGTCGCAAGCCCGACTTCAACGAGAGCTATTTCGGCTTCCGTGCCTTCGGCAACCTGCTCGAGGAAGCGCAGACGAGAGGTCTGCTCGAGCTCGGCCGTGACGAGAAGTCGGGGACCTACGTCACCCGTCCGGCGGCGGGTGCGGCGCCGGGCGAGGTCGATGCCGCCACCGAGGAGCGCGCGCATGCCGTGCCGGAGGCGGCAGCGGTGCCCGCCGAGCCGGCGTCGGCCGAAGAGCGTACGCCGCGCGCGGACCGCGAGGCGGGCCGGGGGGGGCGCCGGCGTGGCGGCAAGACCGACGAGGTGAGGGTCGAGGCCGAGGCGGACCTGTCGGCCGTCATGGTGGAGCGCGCGGCGGTGGTGGCGCGCGAGCCCGAGTCTGCGGCGCCCGCGACGGCCGTGGCGGATGAACCTGGCGGCGTGCCGGATGAGCGTCCCGCCAAGACCGCACGCGGCGGTCGTGGTCGTGGGGCGGCGAAGTCGCGCGCGGCTCGGCCTTCGGAAGCGGGGACGGCAGAGGAGGCGACCCCCGTCACCGCTGCGGATGATGGCGGAAGGACGCCTGCCGGTGACCGCCCTGCGGCTGCGAAGCAGCGCGCCGCGGCGAGCGGGCGAGGTGACGAAGGCCGGGCGGACGCGGCCACCGCGCACGCGCCCGTCAATGCGGACTCACCGGCAGCTGACGCGGCACCGCCCGCCACCACGGTCCCGACCGGCACCGGCGAAGCGGCACGGCGCGGCCGGCGTGGTGGCGGACGCGCAGCGAGCAAGCCGGCGAGCGCGGAAGCTGCGGAGCTTGCCGGAGCGGGAGGCGGGCAGGACAAGGGAGCGCCCCGAGCGGGGGCACTGGCAGACACGGCCGCGTCGCGTCCCGCAGCGGGCGACACGGCGGACGCGGAGCCGGGCTCCGCGCCCGCCACGAAGGAGGGCAAGCCAGCCGCTGCGCGCGCACGCAGGCCCCGCAAGCCCAAGGCCGAAGGCGGCGCGTGACTGCGCCCTCTGCGCCCGGCGGCGCTCGCGATCCGGGCGGCCGTTCGGGGCCGGGCTCGAGCAGTGGTGCGGACGCCTTCGACGACGGCGGCGAGCCCCCCGGCCCGCCGCCGTCGATGCTGCCGCCCTGGCCGTATCCGCGCTGGATCGCGCATCGGGGCGCCGGTCGCCTCGCGCCGGAAAACACCCTGGCCGCGTTCGCGCTGGGTCATGCCCTGGGCTACCGCATGTTCGAGTGCGATGTTCGCCTGAGCGCGGACGGGCAGGCCTTCCTGCTCCACGATGACACCCTCGAGCGCACCACGGATGGCAAGGGGGCGGCGCTGGCGCGCACCTGGGCCGAGCTCGCCCGAGTCGATGCGGGCGCCTGGCATTCGCCGCCCTACGCCGGCGCGCGCTTGCCCAGGCTCGACGAAGTGTTGGATTTCTGTGCCCGCCATGACTGCGCTCTGAACCTCGAGCTCAAGCCCGCCCCCGGCGATGCACGGCGTACCGGGGCCACGGTGGCCGCGGAGGTCGCAGAGGGGGCTCGCCATGCAGCAGCGGCGCCGTTGCCCGTGCTGAGCTCCTTCGATGTGGAGGCGCTCGAGGCGGCTTCAACCGTGGCGCCCGCGCTGCCGCGTGCGCTCCTGCTCGAGGGCTTTTCCCCAGGTTGGCTGGAGACGGCGCAGCGGCTGGGGTGCGTGGCGGTGGTGGGCGAGCAGTCGGCGTGGACACCGGAGACCGCGGCCGTTGCCGCGCGCGCGGGCTTGCGCCGGCTGGCCTACACCGTCAATGACGAGGCGCAGGCCTCGCGCCTGCTGGCGCTCGGTCTCGATGGCCTCATCACCGACCGCATCGACCATTTCCGGCCCTGAGTCGCAGGCTCCGTCCGACTGTCCGGAACTCGCCGCAGTGCGCATGCTCTACGGCTCATTCCCACCACCGGCGTGATCTCCATGTCCGCACCCTCCCGTTTCGGCACATTCGCACTCGCCTGTGCCCTCGCCGTTCCCTTCGCGCTGCCGGCACAGGCGCAGGGTGTCGCTACGCAATGCCTGGTCGCGGGTGGGTGGGCGCGCCTCGAGGGGGCCTCGCCGCAACTCGTGGACGGCACAGGCCTGATCCCGGCGATGGCCCAGCGTGCGGTCGTGCTGCTCGGCGAACAGCATGACGACATGGATCACCATCGCTGGCAGCTGCAGACCCTGGCCGCACTGCATGCGCAGCGCCCCGACCTGGTGATCGGCTTCGAGATGTTCCCGCGCCGGGTGCAGCCGGTGCTCGATCGCTGGGTGGCGGGCGAGCTCACCGAGGCCGAGTTCATCGCCCAGAGCGACTGGGGCAAGGTGTGGAGCATGCCGGCCGAGCTGTACCTGCCGCTGTTCCACTTTGCGCGTCTGAACCGGATTCCGATGCTGGCGCTCAACATCGACGCCGCGCTGACGCGGGCGGTTGCGGCGAATGGCTGGTCGAGCGTGCCCGAAGGTGAGAGAGAGGGCGTCGGGCAGGCTGCGCCAGCGCTTCCGGACTACGAGGACTTCCTCTTCGAGATCCATCGCCAGCACGTTGCCGCGCGCGGCCATGGCAGCGCCCGGGCCGGCAAGGCCGGGCGCGACGAGCCGGGCTTCCGCAACTTCGTCGACTCGCAGCTTGCCTGGGATCGCGCGATGGCGGAGGCGCTCATCGCCGGCCGCAAGCGCCATGCCGACGCCAGGGGCGCCCTGCCGCTGGCGGTCGGTATCGTCGGCAGCGGCCATGTGCGCTTCGGCCACGGCATCGCCCACCAGCTGCGCGATCTGGGCGAGAGCAGCATCGGCCAGCTCCTGCCGGTCGGGGCGGACACCCCGTGCGGCGAGTTGCCGACGGGCCTCGCGGACGCCGTGTTCGGCGTGCCCGTCGCGCGGGTGGCGTCGCCCCCGCCGCCGCGACTCGGCGTCGCGCTCGAGGAGCACCCGCGCGGCGTCCGTATCGGCGAAGTCACGCCCGGCAGCCTGGCAGCGCGCAGCGGCCTGAGGCCGGCGGACATCGTCATCGAGGCGGCGGGCGTCGCAATCAGGCGGGCGGGCGAGCTGATCGTTGCGGTGCGCAGGCAGCCGCCCGGGACGTGGTTGCCGCTTCGCCTGGAGCGCGACGGCAAGACGCTGGAGCTCGTGGTGCGCTTCCCGCCCGAGCGCTGACATGGCACCTGCAGTTTCGCCGCGGCGTGCGCCGCGGAGCTCGGGCGCTTCATGGTGGCGGGTGCTGCTCGCGGTGGCGGGCGGGCTGCTCGTCTTGGGGGCTGCGCGTGCCGGCGACGGGTTCCACCCTGATCTGGAGCTGGACCTGGCGCTCGATCCGGCGACGAGGCGACTCGAGGTGCGCGCCGAGCTGCGGCCCGCCGAGCCGGCGTTCCAGTTCGTCCTTCATGAATCGCTCCAGCCCCAGAAGGCCGAGGCCGGTGGCCGTGACCTGCGGCTGCGCGCGGCTGGGCGTGAGGGGCCCTGGCGTGCGTGGCGGGTCGACGTGCCGCCGGGCGCATCCCTGATTCTGCGCTACGCCGGCACGCTGCCGGCGCTCGAGCGCGAGCGCGATCACCGGGCCGTGCTGCAGGCGATGCCGCCCATGGCCTCGAGCGAGGGCAGCTACCTGCCCGCGGGCGCGGGCTGGTATCCGCGTCCGGCCGAGCTGTTCACCTATCGGGTGAGCGTGCGGGTGGCTCAAGGCCAGCCTGCGCTCGTGGCCGGGCGGCTGGAGGAGGAGCACCCGCCGCGCGACGCGTCCGAACCCTACCGGGCGCGATTCGCCTTCGTGCGGCCTACCGACGGCATCGACCTGATGGCGGGGCCGTGGCGGGTGCGGGAACGCCTGGGTGTGCAGGCCGACGGCCGACCCCTGCGGCTGCGCACTTATTTCCCGGTTGCGCTCGACGCGGTGGCGGGCCTGGCGGACGGCTACCTCGCCGACGGCGAACGCTATATCGCGCGCTACGGCGCCCTCATCGGCGCCTATCCCTTCACCGAGTTCTCGGTGGTCGCCAGTCCCTTGCCGACCGGTTTCGGTATGCCCACGCTCACCTACATCGGCGAGCAGGTGCTGCGCCTGCCCTTCATCCGCGCGAGCTCGCTCGGCCATGAGGTGCTGCACAACTGGTGGGGAAACGGGGTCATGGTCGACTACGCGCGCGGCAACTGGTCGGAAGGGCTGACCACCTTCATGGCGGATTACGCGTACAAGGAGGAGGCCTCGCCAGCCGCTGCGCGCGAGATGCGGCTTGGCTGGCTGCGCGACTTCGCGGCGATCCCGGCCGAGCAGCAGCGTGCGCTCGGCGCCTTTCGCTCGCGCACGCATGGCGCCGCTGCGGCGGTGGGCTATGGGAAGGCGGCGATGGTGTTCCTGATGCTGCGCGACACCATCGGAGAGGAGGCCTTCGTGCGTGGGATCCGCCTGTTCTGGGAGACGCAGCGCTTCCGCGTTGCCGGCTGGCCCGAGCTGCAGGCGGCCTTCGAACAGGCCGCGGGGCGGCCCTTGGGCGAGTTCTTCGACCAGTGGCTCAACCTTCCCGGTGGCCCGGAGTTGAGGCTAGAGCGTGCGCACTGGGTCGCCGATGACGACGCGGGGGGTGGTCCCGCTGCCGGGGCCCCGGAGGAGGGCGGGGAGCGGGGGCGCCTGAGGCTCGCGCTGTCTCAGTCGGAGCCGATCCATGCTCTGCGGGTGCCGCTGCAGGTGAGTGCAGGCGGGCGTCGCGAGACGCACTGGGTGGACTTCGACCGGGCGCGCGGTGAGGTCGAGCTGGCGCTGGGGTTCGTCCCCGCGGAGGTACGTCTGGACCCCGAGCTTCGCCTCTGGCGCCGGCCGGAGGCGGCGCAGCTGCCGCCCATCCTGCGTCAGTGGATCGTCGCGCGGACGCCGCGTCTGGTGATCGCGCCGGAGGGGCTGCCGGCTCCGGGTCGGGTCGGTCGCAGCGGCGCGCCGCAGTCTGCTGACCCGACCCTGGTGGCAGCAGCCGACGCACTTGCCGAGCGGCTGTTCGAGCGCCCCGTGCGGCGTGTCGGTGAAGAGGCGCTGAGCCGTGGTGACGACCCGGTGCTGCTGATCGGCACGGCCCCGGCCGTGGCGGGGGTGCTCGCGCGTGCAGGGCTCGCGACCGCCGCGGGCGAGTTGCCGGACGGCGGCAACGCAGGGACTGCTCGCGCGTGGACCGTGCCGCGGCAGGACGGTCCGCCCCTCGCAGTGATCACCGTGCAGGATGCCGGCGCGCTGCAGGCCCTGCTGCGACCGCTGCCCCACTACGGCAGCCAGAGCTGGCTGGTGTTCGACGGCAGCCAGGTGCGTGCGCGCGGCGTGTGGGAGGCGCCCGGGCGAGCCGTCGCCGTCGAACGATGACGCCCGCCGTCCCAGTTGCGTGCCCTGCGCAGCGGAGACGGTTCGGGGCCGGTTGGCAGGTGCAGCATGCGATCGGGTGAGGTCGAGGTCCTCGGCCGTGGTGCTAGACTTGCCGCCCTGACCGACGACTCACGACCGGATCCGCCATGCTGTCACGTCTTGCCGCTTCGACCACCGTCCTCGCCCTGCTGACCGCAGTCACAAGCGCCCAGGCTGACGACGTCGCTTTTGCCACCTGTCTGGCTGGCCTGCGCGCCGACGCGCAGGCCAAGGGCGTGAGTGCGGCGACCTACGATGCGCACACGTCCGGGCTCGCGCCCGATATGGCGGTGATCGGTTTTCTCGACGCGCAGCCCGAGTTCGTCACCCCGATCTGGGATTACCTCGCCGCGCTCGTCGACGAGGAGCGGGTCGCGGATGGCCGCGCGATGCTCGCGCAATGGTCGTCGGTGCTGGCGCGGGTCGAGGCCGAATATGGTGTCGATGCGGCGACCGTGGTTGCGGTGTGGGGCGTCGAGAGCAACTATGGACGCAACTTCGGCAGCCGACCGCTGTTGAATTCGCTGTCCACGCTGGCCTGCTTCGGTCGCCGCCAGGCCTTCTTCCGCGGCGAGTTCTTCACCACCTTGAGAATCATCCAGGACGGCCACGTTGCGCCCGAACGGCTGACCGGTTCGTGGGCGGGCGCCTTCGGGCACACCCAGTTCATGCCCTCGACCTTCATGCGCCTGGCGGTGGATTTCGACGGTGACGGCCGGCGCGACCTCGTCGACAGCGTGCCGGACGCGCTCGCATCGACGGCCAACTTCCTCAAGCGGGCCGGCTGGCGCAGCGATCTGTCGTGGGGCTTGGAGGTCAGTCTGCCGCGTGGGCTGGATGTTTCGGAGGCCGGGCGGCGGAACAAGCAACCGCTGTCGGCATGGGCGGCGCGTGGCGTGAAGCGCATCGATGGGCAGGCATTGCCCGAGGCGGGCACCCCGGCAGGGCTGCTGCTGCCGGCCGGAAAGGACGGGCCCGCCTTCCTGGTGACGCGCAATTTCGATGCGCTCTATTCGTATAACGCCGCCGAGAGCTACGGCCTCGCGATCGCCCACCTGGCGGATCGCTTGCGCGGCGGCGCGCCGTTCGCGACACCGTGGCCGACCGACGATCCGGGCCTTTCGCGTGCCGAGCGGCGCGAACTGCAGCAATTGCTGATCGCGCGCGGCCACGACATCGGCGAGGCCGACGGCATGATCGGCGCGCGCACTCGCGAGGCGCTCAAGCGCGAGCAATCCGCGCTCGGCCTTGCTGCCGACGGGCGCGCGGGGCAGCGCACGCTGCGCGCGCTGCGCGCGACCGCACGTCCTTGACCAGGCGCTGAGGCCTGCGCCTAGGCTGGGGCGCGCCGTCGGTTCGCGCGTTCGACCCGGCGCGCCTCGTCCTTGGCGTCGTCGAGCACCTCCTGCACGTAATCCAGATGGGCGCAGGCGAGGCTGCGCGCGTCTTCGGCGCGGCGGTCCATGATCGCCCGGTACAGCGCCTCGTGCTGTGCCAGCAGCTTGTCGCGCACTTCGCTGCCGTGCGGATGCATGCCGCCGATGTTGGTCACCACGTTGCGCTCGAGCAGCTCGAACAGGCTGCGGATGGTATGCAGCAGTACGGCGTTGTGGCTGGCCTCGGCGATGGCGAGATGAAAGAGCGCGTCGTTGCGCCCCTCTTCCGCGCGGCTGATGCGCCCCTGGCGAAGATAGCTCTCCTGCACGCGCTCGAAGGCTGCCTTGAGGCGCGCGCGGTCGGGCTCCGTGGCGCGCTGCGCGGCGTAGAAGGCGCAGGACCCCTCCAGGGTATGGCGAAACTCGATGAGGTCGCGGTGGGCGTCCGGGCTGTGCTCGAGCAGTTCGATCATCGGGTCGCGGAAGGATGAACCGAGTGATTCGCTGACGAAGGTGCCGCCGCCGTGACGGCTGAGCAGGATGCCGCGCGCAGCGAGTTTCTGGATGGCCTCGCGTACCGAGGGGCGCGAGACGCCGAACTCCTCTGCCAGCGCGCGTTCTGCGGGCAGGCGCTCGCCCGGCCGGAAGACGCCCTCGAGGATCATGGTCTCGATGCGTCCGACGATCTCGTCGGAGAGGCGGCGCTGCTGGACGGGCGTGCTGTTCATGTAGCGTTTTCCTGAAGGGGCGAGCCGGCGGAACCGGGCGTCGCCGGCCAGCGGAATCTAGCGTCCGCCGCGGGCGAGGGCAAGCGTCTGGGGCCGCGGCCCGGGCGGTGTCCGGCGGCGGCATCTTCGGCTCGTCATATGGTCATCGAGAAAATTGATCAATTCGATTGACAGGCCCCGATGCCTCCCCTAGTCTAGTTCAGCAATTGGTTAAGTGGTAAGACCACTGACTGATTATTTTCGAAGGTTTTCCTGGGGAGGGGGTTTCATGTCTGTTGCAGTTGTCACGATCCTGTGTGCCGGCACCCGGCGCCAAACCGGCTGGGCGGGGTGAAGCATGCAGTCGGGTACGCTCGCCTTCCTGGCCTTTTCTCCCATCCTGCTCGCCGCCATCTTGCTCGTGGGGCTGCGCTGGCCCGCCAAGCGCGCCATGCCGGTCGTCTACCTGCTGACCGCCGGCATCGGGCTCTACGTGTGGGACATGAGCTTCAACCGTGTGCTGGCGTCCACCCTGCAGGGGCTTGTGATCACGATCGGGGTGCTGTGGATCATCTTCGGCGCCATCCTGCTGCTCAACACGCTGAAGTATTCCGGCGGGATCACCGCGATCCGTGCCGGCTTCGCCACCATCAGCCCCGATCGCCGCATCCAGGCGATCATCATTGCGTGGCTGTTCGGCTGCTTCATCGAGGGCGCCTCGGGCTTCGGCACGCCGGCGGCGATCGCTGCGCCGCTGCTGGTGGCGATCGGCTTCCCGGCCCTGGCCGCAGTGCTGCTCGGCATGCTGGTGCAGAGCACGCCGGTCTCCTTCGGCGCGGTTGGCACGCCGATCATCATCGGCGTCAATAGCGGTCTCGACACCGCGGCGATCGGCGCCCAGCTCTCGGCGCAGGGCTCGAGCTGGGAGGTCTTCCTGCAGCTCATCACCAGCAACGTGGCGATCATCCATGCCCTGGTCGGCACGGTCATGCCGCTGATCATGGTGCTGATGCTGACCCGCTTCTTCGGTCGCGAGAAGAGCTGGAAGGCGGGTTTCGAGGTGCTGCCGTTCGCGCTCTTCTCGGGCCTGGCCTTCACCGTGCCCTATGCCTTCACCGGCGTCTTCCTCGGCCCCGAGTTCCCGTCGCTGCTCGGCGGTCTGGTCGGTCTGGCGATCGTGACTTCGGCCGCGCGCGTCGGCTTCCTCGTGCCGAAGTCGACCTGGGACTTCGCGCCGGCCAAGGAATGGCCGAGCGAGTGGCTGGGAAGCATCGAGATGAGGCTCGACGATCTGCCCAAGCACCGCCAGATCAGCGTGCTGCGCGCCTGGCTGCCCTACGTCCTGGTCGGAGCGCTGCTGGTTCTGAGCCGCGTGTTCCCCGAGGTCGGCAGCGCGCTCAAGGCCGTCGTGGTCAACTTCCCCAACCTGCTCGGCGAGAAGGGCGTGAGCGCCAACTTCCAGCCGCTCTACCTGCCCGGCGGCATCCTCGTGGCGGTGGTGCTGATCACCGTGTTCCTGCACGGCATGCACGCCCGCTCGCTGGTCAAGGCGGTGGGCGAGTCCTCGCGTGTGCTGCTCGGCGCCGGTTTCGTCCTGCTCTTCACCGTGCCGATGGTGCGCATCCTGATCAACTCGGGCGTCAATGCCGCCGATCTCCCGAGCATGCCGATCGCGATGGCGCAGTGGGTGGCGGACAGCGTGGGCAACGTTTACCCCTTGCTGGCGCCTTCGGTGGGTGCGCTCGGGGCCTTCATCGCAGGCTCGAACACGGTCAGCAACATGATGCTGAGCCAGTTCCAGTTCGGTGTCGCGAGCACGCTCGGGATCTCGGGGGCCTTGATCGTGGCGGTTCAGGCGATCGGCGCGGCCGCCGGCAACATGGTGGCCATCCACAACGTGGTGGCGGCCTCTGCCACGGTGGGCCTGCTCGGTCGGGAGGGCGCCATCCTGCGCAAGACCTTCTGGCCGACGGTGTATTACGTGCTGATGAGCGGCACGGTGGCGATGATCGCCATCTACGTGCTCGGCGTGTCCGACCCGCTGGTCGCCGCGCGCTGACCCCGCGCGGGGGGCGAACCGGCGCTCCCCGTGCAGGCATTCTTTCGCGCAGTCGCGGCCCCGCCGCGGCTGCAATGACTTGCACAACAACGAAATATCGGAGTCGAAGCGCATGAGCCATCTGTCCTCCGCGCCCGCCAACGCCACGCGTGTCGCCCCGCCGCTCGAAGGGGCGCGCGTCTATCCGGCAAGGCCCTCGGACGTCTATCTGTTCGGCACCTGTGTGGTCGATGTGTTCTTTCCCGGTGCGGGCATGGACGCGATCCGCCTGCTCGAGCGCGAGGGCATCCGCGTGCATTTTCCCCAGGCGCAGAGTTGCTGCGGCCAGCCCGCATTCACCTCGGGCTACACCGAGGAGGCGCGTGCGGTGGCGCGTGCGCAGCTCGCGCTCTTCGGCGGCGATTGGCCGGTGGTGATCCCGTCGGGCTCGTGCGCGGGCATGTTCCGCCATCACTACTTCGAGCTCTTCAAGGACGAGCCGGAGACGCTGCAGCAGGTGGAGTCGCTGTCCTCGCGCACCTTCGAGCTGGCCGAGTTCCTGCTGGAAGTGTGCAAGGTGAGCCTCGAGGACAGCGGCGCGCCGGTCAAGGTTGCGTTGCACACCTCCTGTTCGGCGCGGCGCGAGATGAACACCCACCTGCATGGCCGCGCGCTGCTCGCCCAGCTGGCCGGCGTGGAGCGCGTCGATCACGATCATGAGAGCGAATGCTGCGGCTTCGGCGGCAGCTTCAGCGTGCGCATGCCCGACATCTCGGGGGCGATGGTCAGGGACAAGACCAGGGCAATCAAGGACTCGGCAGCGACCGAAGTGGTCAGCGCCGACTGCGGTTGCCTGCTCAACATCAACGGCTGTTTCGAGAAGCAGGGCGATGCGCTGCGCGGCGAGCATCTGGCGAGCTTCCTGCTGCGCCGCACTGCGGCTGCCCCGGGAGGTGCCCGATGAGCACCTTGGGCGGCACCCCCGCCGTGCCGATCACCTTCAAGCGCAACGCACGCGAGGCGCTCGCCGATCCGCAGCTGCGGCGCAATTTTCGCGGTGCGATGGACTTCCTGATGGACAAGCGGCGCAGTCAGTTCCCCGACGGCGACGAGCTCGAGCGCCTGCGCGCCTTCGGCAACCGCGTGCGGGCACGCGCGCTGTCGAAACTGCCCGAGCTGCTCGAGCGTCTCGAGGCCAATCTCACCCGCAACGGTGTGCACGTGCACTGGGCGGAGACGGTGGAGGAGGCCAACGCCATCGTGCATCGGATTGCCGAACGCCACGCGGCCAGGAAGGTGATAAAGGGCAAGTCCATGGTGTCCGAGGAAATGGAAATGAACCATTACCTCGGGGACCGCGGCATCGACTGCCTCGAGTCCGACATGGGCGAGTTCATCGTGCAGCTGCGCGAGGAGAAGCCCTCGCACATCATCATGCCGGCGATCCATCTCAACGCCGGCCAGGTCGCCAAGCTCTTCCACGACAGACTCGAGGTCGAGTACACCGAGGACGTCGACCGCCTGATCCAGATCGGCCGCGAGACCCTGCGGCGCAACTTCTTCGAGGCCGACATCGGCGTCTCGGGCGTGAACTTCGCGATCGCCGAGACCGGCACCCTCCTGCTGGTCGAGAACGAGGGCAACGGCCGCATGTCGACCACCGTGCCGCAGGTGCATATCGCGGTGACCGGCATCGAGAAGGTGGTCGAGAATCTGCGCGACGTGATCCCGCTGCTGTCGCTGCTGACGCGCTCGGCCACCGGCCAGGCGATCACCACCTATGTGAACATGATCTCGAGCCCGCGCAAGCCTGACGAGCTCGACGGTCCGCGGGAGGTGCACCTGGTGCTGCTCGACAACGGCCGCAGCCAGGCCTTCGCCGACGGCGAGCTGCGCCAGACGCTCAACTGCATCCGCTGCGGCGCATGCATGAACCACTGCCCGGTGTACACCCGCATCGGCGGCCACGCCTACGGCACCGTGTATCCGGGGCCGATCGGCAAGATCGTCACCCCGCACATGCTCGGTTTGGACGCCACGCGCGACCTGCCCACCGCGTCCTCGATGTGCGGCGCTTGCGGCGAGGTGTGTCCGGTGAAGATCCCGATTCCGTCCCTGCTGCGCCGGCTGCGCGAGGAGGCGGTGCGCGCGCCGACAGCCGAGCCGCATCACGTGCGCGGCCAGGGCGCGAAGTATTCGAAGAAGGAAACCCTGATCTGGAAGGCCTGGCGCGCGCTCAATACCTCGCCCGCGCTGTACCGCGCCGCAATGTATGCGGGTACGCGCCTGCGCGGCCTGATGCCTGCCGACATCGGCCCGTGGACCGAACATCGCAGTGCCCCGAAGCCGGCTGCACGCAGCCTGCACGAGCTCGCTCGCGAGCATCTCGGCAAAGAATGAGCGACGCGAGGAGCGCATACCGCATGAACGCGAAAGAGAGAATCCTGGGCAAGCTGCGCGCCAGCCTCGAGGGCACCACCCCGGTGGCCGACGATTACGACAACGGCCTCGTCACCGACCCGTGGCGCTACCCGCCTGCAGACCGCATCGTCCGCCTGCGCCAGATGCTCGAAGCCGTGCACGGCGAGACCATCCTGACCACTGCTGCGGACTGGCCGCAACGCGTGCTGTCGGCGCTGGCGGCGCGCAATATCGGTGAACTGTTGGTGGCGCCCGCAACCGCACACGGTCGCCGCCTTGCCGAGCACGTGCAGGCGCAGGCAGCGGCCTTGCACCTGAAAGGCTACGAGCGTCCGGTCGAGGAATGGAAGGACGAGCTCTTCTTCCGAACCCCCGCCAGCCTCACCGGCACGCTCGGCGGCATCGCTGCCACCGGCAGCTTGGTGCTGTGGCCAGACGCCCGCGAGCCGCGACTGATGAGCCTGGTGCCGCCCCTGCACATCGCGCTGCTGAACGCGAGCGAGATACGCGACAACCTCTTCGATCTCATGCATGCACAGCGCTGGTCCGATGGCTTGCCGACCAACGCGCTGCTGGTGTCGGGGCCATCCAAGACCGCCGACATCCAGCAGACGCTCGCCTATGGCGCGCACGGCCCGAAGGAACTTCTCGTGCTGATCCTCGAGGACGCCTGATCACCCGGGTTGGGGACGACCTCGCATGGCCCCTCGCCCCAGCGTGATCGCGCGCCGCCTCGGCCCAAAACCTCAGCCCAACACTACAGGCACCACGCTGGCGAGTGCGGCGGTGGCGATGACCACCAGCCAGGGCGGCAGCTTGAAGCGGCCGAGCGCGAGCAGCGCGAGCATGGCGAGGGCGAGATCGGCCGGACCATGGATCGCACTGGTCCATACCGGATCGCAGAAGGCTGCGAGAAGCACGCCGACCACCGCCGCATTGACCCCGGTGAGCGCGGCGCGCGCGGATCGGTTCGTGCGCAGGCGGTCCCAGAAGGGCAGGGCACCGAGCACGAGCAGGAAGGCGGGCACGAAGATCGCCGCGAGCGCGACCATCCCGCCGACCCAACTGCCGGTCGGGCCGCTGGCGGCCGCCCCGAGGAAGGCGGCGAAGGTGAATAGCGGGCCGGGCAAGGCCTGCGCGGCACCGTAGCCGGCGAGAAAGGTGTCGTTGTCCACCCATCCCGGCGGCACCACTTCGGCCTGCAGCAGCGGCAGCATCACGTGACCGCCGCCGAACACGAGTGCGCCCGCGCGGTAGAACACATCGATCATCGCCAGCGTGGCGTTGCCGGAGGCGCTCGCGAGCACGGGAAGGCTGGCGAGCAGCAACGCACAGACGACGAGGAGGCCGAGCGCGACACTGCGGTTCATCGGCGCGAGCGCGGGCAGCGGCTCAGCGTCAGCTTGGCCTGCGAACAGCCAGCGTCCCGCCAGTGCCGCCGCCAGGATTGCGAGGAACTGGTTCCAGGCGGAGGGGAGGGCGAGGAGGAAGAGGGCCGCGGCCAGCATCAGCGCCTTGTGGGTGAGGCGCGGGCAGAGATTGCGCATCATGCCCCAGAGGGCCTGGGCGACGACTGCGACGGCCACCACCTTGAGACCATGCAGCGCGCCGTGGGGTATCCCGCCCCAGTTCTGCATGCCGAGCGCGAACAGGATCATCGCCAGCGCGGACGGGAATGTGAAGCCCGCCCAGGCCGCGAGTGCGCCGTGGAAACCGGCGCGGGCATAGCCAATGCCGATGCCGACCTGGCTGCTCGCCGGCCCTGGAAGAAACTGACACAGGGCGACCAGGTCTGCATAGCTGCGCTCGGCCAGCCAGCCGCGGCGGCCCACGAACTCCTCGCGGAAGTAGCTGAGGTGTGCGACAGGCCCACCGAAGGAGGTCAAGCCCAGCCGCAGGAAGACGAGGAAGACGGTCCAGGCGGAGTCGCGCCCGGTAGCAGCATCCGACATCGGCTCAGAGTTGGTGGAGGAATCGGCAGCGCACGTGGGCTGGCTCACGGTCCTGTCGTGGGCTCACGCCCTTGCGCCGGCAGTCCGCACTCGGAGTCGGTCGATGACCGGCTTGCGCGTGCAGCAGCGCGTCCCGGCGCGGTCCGTCGGCCGTGCTCAAGCCTCGCGGCGGGTGTGCACCATGTAATTGACGTCGGTGTCGCGGCCAAGGCTGTAAACGCGGCTGAGCGGGTTGTAGCTCAGGCCGATGATGTCCTGCATGTCGAGGCGAGCGTTGCGGCAGTGGCGGGCGAGTTCGGAGGGCTTGATGAATTTTCCGTACTCGTGGGTGCCGGCGGGCAACAGCTTGAGCAGGTACTCGGCGCCGATGATCGCGAGTGCGTAGGACTTGAGGTTACGGTTGAGCGTGGACAGGAAGACGTGGCCGTCGGGCTTGACCAGGCGCGCGCAGGCGGCGACGGTGCTTCCCGGATCGGGTACGTGCTCGAGCATCTCCATGCAGGTGACGACGTCGAAGCTGCCGGGGGCTTCCTCCGCCAGGCTCTCGGCGCTGATCAGCCGGTAATCGACCTTGTGTCCGCTTTCGAAGAGGTGAAGTCGAGCTACGCTGAGCGCCTTCTCCGAAAGATCGATTCCCGTCACTTCGGCACCGAGCGCAGCCATACCCTCGCTGAGAATCCCGCCGCCACAGCCGACGTCGAGGACTCTCTTGCCCGCCAGGGCGGCCTTGCCGTCAATCCAGCCGAGACGCAGTGGGTTGATCTCGTGCAAGGGCTTGAATTCGGATGCGGGGTCCCACCAGCGGTGGGCCAGGTCGCTGAACTTCTGAAGTTCGGCGGGGTCGGCGTTGAGCGTGTTCATGGCGATAAGGATAGCCTTGCGGGCGGCTGCTGAAAACCGTGCCGCGGCGGGCAGAAGCCCGACCTTCCCGGCACAAATGAAAAAGCCCCGCCGAAGCAGGGCTTTTCATGGAGCGCTCCGGGATTACTTGGAGCCGATGACTTCCACTTCGACGCGACGATCGGGCTGCAGGCAGGCGATCTGCGCGGCGCGGCCACGGACGTTGTCGCACTTGTTGCCGGTGACCGGCTGGGTCTCGCCCTTGCCTTCGGTGTAGACACGGTTGGCATCGACGCCCTGCGAGACTAGGTAGGTCTTGACAGCGGCGGCGCGACGCTCGGACAGACGCTGGTTGTAGGCGTTCGAGCCGAAGCGGTCGGTGTGGCCGACGGCCAGGATGACTTCCAGCTTGAGCGACTTGGACTGAGCGGCCAGTTCGTTCAGCTTGGTCTTGCCTTCCGGCTTCAGGACGGCCTTGTCGAAGTCGAACAGGGCGTCGGCGGAGAGCTTGATCTTGTCGGCGGTGGGCTTCGGTGCCGGGGCAGCGGCGGCGACCGGCTTGGTGCACTTGTCGGCGGGGACGATGTCGGAGTCGCAAGCGCAACCGACCGGGAACTCGCCTGCGAGCGCGGTCGAAGCAGCAGCCGGGCTCCAGTAACCCGTGCGCCAGCACAGGCCGGTACCGCTGCGAGCGACGACGTTGCGGGCGTCGATCACGTACGGGATTTCACCCTGGCCAGCAACGACGACGTCGTTGACCTGCGCGAAAGCGCTGGGGGCGGACAGGCCGATCGAGGCGATGGCGGCCAGCATGAGCATCTGCTTCTTGGTTTGTTTGATCATGGTTTCCTCTTTGAAGGGCGAGTCGCCGGAATTGCCACTGAACGAAATGAAGACACGCAGAATCGCTGTCTTCGCGTCGGGTTGCACCAGTATATCCAGTTCAATTACCGAGCTTAGTTTGCCACACCGACGCGAGCCGCAGCAATTCGCTGTCGTTAATATGCAACAGGGGGATGCCTTTGTCCACGCGGGTTTCCCCATCGATCCAGACGTGCGAGACGTTCTCCCGAGCGGCAACGTAGACAAGATGCGACACCGGGTCGAAACAGGGCTGGCACGCAGGCGAGCCCAGGTCGATTGCGCACAGATCGGCTGACTTGCCTTGCTCGATCGAACCGATGCGCTCACCCAGGCCGAGTGCCCGGGCACCGTCAAGCGTCGCCATGCGCAGGGCCGCATGGGCGGGCAGGGCGGTGGCGTCCAGGCTGCCGACCTTGGCCAGCAGTGCGGCGTGGCGCATCTCCTGCAGGAGGTCGAGGCGATTGTTGCTCGCTGCGCCGTCGGTGCCGAGGCCGACGCGGATGCCAGCCGCGAGCAGGCGGGGGATCGGCGCGATGCCGCTGGCGAGTTTCATGTTGGAGGTCGGGCAGTGCGCGACGCTGCAGTTGTGGCGGGTGAGGAGGTCGAGATCGGAGTCGTCCAGATGCACCGCGTGCACACCGATCACGTTCTCGCCGAGGACGCCGAGTTGCGCGAGCCGTGCCAGCGGGCGCAGTCCGCTTGACGCCAGGGCGTCGGCGATCTCTTGCGCGGTCTCGTGGACGTGGATGTGGATGGGCAGGTCGAGCTCGTCCGCAATCGCGAGCGCACGGCCGAAAGAGGCGTCCGAGACCGTGTAGGGTGCGTGCGGGGCGATCGAGAAATCGATCAGTGGGTGACCCTGCCAGCGATCGCGTGCAGCGAGCCCCTTGCGCAGGTAGTCGTCGGCGTCGCTGGCGAAGGGTGTGGGGAACTCGAGCATGACGGCGCCCACGACCGCACGCATGCCCATTTCCGCGAAGGCTTCGGCAGCTGCATCGGGATGGAAGTACATGTCGTTGCAGGTGGTGATGCCCCCGCGCAGCATCTCGGCCGCAGCGAGCCGGGTGCCGTCGCGCACGAATGCCGCATTCACATGACGCGCCTCGGCAGGCCAGATCGCTTCCTGCAGCCAGCGCATCAGCGGCAGGTCGTCGGCGATGCCGCGCATCAGACTCATCGCGGCGTGCGCATGAAGGTTCACCATGCCCGGCATCAGCAGGTGGCTGGGAAGTTCCACGCTTCTGGTGGCCGCGAAGCGCTGCTCCGCCTCGGCTTGCGGGAGGACGGCGACGATCCGGCCGGCGCGTACGGCGACCGCATGGTGCTCGAGGACCACGCCTGCGGGCTCGACGGGCACAACCCAGCGTGCGCGGATGAGGAGGTCGACGGCTTCGCTCAAGATGGGCTCCGGTCAGAGTCTGGTGGGGGCAGGCGGGTCGAGCACCGTGTCGTGATCGCTCGGCGTGGATTTAAGCATGCACGAGGGCGGCGGACAATTTTCCACTCGGCTTCGCGCTGCGCTGCTGCCGGCGGTGCCCTTGCGCGCTGCTGCTCGCTCCGGGGTGCCGGTTCGTGCAACAATCCGGGCACTCGTCAAGCATCGCGGTGGAGCGCCTCCGCCCTAACGCATGAACCGGATTCCCGACCGCATCGGCAAATACAGGATCATCAGGGAGATTGGCCGTGGCGCCACTGCCGTGGTCTATCTTGCCGAGAGCCCTGACCACCCCGAGCCCGTCGCGGTCAAGCATGTCCGCTTCGACGACAAGGTCAAGGACGAGGCGAAGTGGAACCGCCGGGTGATCAAGCTGCTCAAGGCCGAGCGCGTCGTCGCCGGCAGGCTCAGCCACCCCAACATCATCCGCATCTTCGATGCCAGCATCGAGCCGGAACAGGCCTACGTGGTGATGGAGTACTTCCCCGGCGGTTCGCTCGAGCGCTACTGCAGTTTCGAGCAGTTGCTGCCTATCCATCGCACCATCGGAATCGTCTTCAAGTGCTGCATGGCGCTAGACCATGCCTACCGCCAGGGTATCGTCCATCGCGACATCAAACCGGCGAACATCCTGGTGGACGACCAGGACAACGTGAAGATCACCGACTTCGGTCTCGCGCTCAACATCAACAAGAAGATGGATACCGACTCCACCTTCATCATGGGCGTGGGTTCGCCGGCCTACATGAGCCCAGAGCAGATCAAGGGCTATCCGCTCAACCAGAAGACCGACCTCTACTCGCTCGGGGTGCTGCTCTTCCACATGCTGACCGGGCGCCTGCCGTTTCGGGCAAGCAATCCGGCCCAGCTGGTGTACAAGATCATCAACGCCGACCCGCCCTCGGTCTCCCAGCTCAATCCCGACGTGCCCGAGCAGATGGATGCGGTGATCCGCAAGGCACTCGAGAAGGACCTCTACTCGCGCTACCGCAACGGCGCCGAGTTTGCCAAGGATTTGGCCGCGGTGCGCTACCAGATCCTCGACGAGAACTACGTGCCTCCGGACGCGGCGCGCTTTGCCAAGCTGCGCCGCATGGCGTTCTTCACCGAGTTCGAGGACGTCGACCTGTGGGAAGTCATGCGCATCTGTGCATGGCGAAAGGTCGATCCTGAGGTGGCCCTGATGCGCGAGGGGGATGGCGACCAGAAGTTCGGGATCGTCCTCGAGGGGCGCGTGGAGCTCTCCATCGAGGGGCGGCGCGTCCTCGAGCTGGGGCCGGGCGAAGTGTTCGGCGTGCAGGCCTGGCTTGATCATGTCGAGCACCGGCACATGCTTACGGTCGTCTCGCTCGACGAGCTGAGCTATCTCGAGGTCAATCCGGCGGCGCTGGCGCTCGCCAGCGAGGAGGTGCTGGAGCGCTTCCGGCGCCAGATCTCCACGGTCGTGGTGCGCCGGCTGGCAGCGGTGTCGCGCCAGCTCGCCGCGCACGCCCCGCCCGCCCTGCGGCCGCAGCGCGCGGCGCCGACCAGCTTCGACATGCAGCTTCTGGACGACTGAGCAGGCGCTGCCGCCTGGCGGTCCGGAGCGTGTGCTATTGCGTGGCACCGAGCGCGCGGGCGCGCTCGAGCGTGGCTGCGGCGGTGGCGTCGTCGTCGGGTACGAGGTCGAGCCAGTTGCCCAGGTGGGCGCGGGCGATGTCTCCCAGCGCCTCGATCCAGGCGTCGCTCTCGTTCAGGCAGGGAATGTAGTGGAAGGCCTTGCCGCCCTTTTCGAGGAAGGCCTCCTTGCATTCCATCGCGATCTCTTCGAGGGTCTCCAGACAGTCGGAAACGAACCCCGGGCACATCACGTCGACCCGGCCCACCCCCTGTGCGGCAAGGGCCTCCAGCGTCGGCTGGGTGTAGGGCTTGAGCCACTCCGCCTTGCCGAAGCGCGACTGGAAGGTGACCAGCACGCGTTCTCTCGCGATGCCGAGGCCTTCGGCCACCAGGCGACCGGTCTTGTGGCATTCGCAGTGGTACGGATCGCCGAGCTCGAGCGAGCGCCGCGGCACACCATGGAAGCTGAGCAGCAGGCGCTCGGGTTGGCCATGCACCAGCCAGTGCTCGCGCACGCTGCGCACGAGCGCGGCGATGTAGCCCGGATCGTCATGGAAATTGCGCACGAAACGGACTTCGGGCTGGTTGCGCCAGTGCGCGAGGCAGCGCCCGACTTCGTCCACCACCGTCGCCGTCGTGCTGGCGGAATACTGCGGGTAGAGCGGCACGATCAGGATGCGGGTACAGCCGCGGGCGCGCAGGCTGTTGAGCACGTCGGGAATCGAGGGCTGGCCGTAGCGCATCGCGTAGTCGACCTCGAGCGCGCCGTGCCCGGCGGTGCCGAGATGGCGGGCGAGCAGGGCGGTCTGGCGCGCGGTATGTACCTTGAGCGGGGAGCCCTCGTCCATCCACACGCTGGCGTACTTCTTCGCCGACGCAGCCGGGCGAGTGTTGAGGATGATGCCGTTGAGAATCGGCCACCAGACGAGGCGCGGGATCTCCACCACCCGCGGGTCGGAAAGGAATTGCTTGAGATACGGGCGCAGCGCGGCCGCGGTCGGGGCTTCGGGGGTGCCGAGATTCACCAGCAGCACGCCGGTGCGTTGGGGGCTGCCGTGCTTGAACGGCGGTTCGGGCCAGTAGCGGGGCATCGGAATCCTTGTGCGGGGCAGGGCGCCGGGCCGCTGCCGTCAGTGCTTGGAGGAAAGGGCGTTCGAGAGCAGGCGGGCGGTGATGTCGACGATCGGTATCACGCGGTCGTAGGCCATGCGGGTGGGGCCGATGACGCCGAGCGAGCCGACGATCTGTCCGTCTACCTCGTAAGGCGCGGTGATCACGCTGCACCCGTCGAGCGGGGCGAGGCCGGATTCGCCGCCGATGAAGATCTGCACGCCTTCTGCCCTGTTCGAGAGGTCGAGCAGCTGCATCAGCCCGGTGCGCTGCTCGAAGAGCTTGAACAGCTCGCGCAGGCGGGACATGTTCGACGACAGATCCTCGACGTCCAGCAGGTTGGTCTCGCCGGAGATGACGTAGCGGGTTGCGGTCTCTTCCGCGGCCTGCGCGCCGGCGTCGACGGTCGCCGTCATCAGCTCGGTCATGTCGCTGCGCAGCTGGCGCAGCTCTTCGGTGAGGCGGCGGCGGATCTCGTCGAAGGACAGGCCGGCGAAGTGCTCGTTGAGGTATGTGGCAGCGCCGTTGAGTTCGCTCACCGAGTAGGCGCGGCGGGTGAGCAGGATGCGGTTCTGCACGTCGCCGGCGGTGGTGACGATGATGAGTAGAATGCGGTTCTCGGCCAGGCTGATGAATTCGAACTGGCGGATGCGCACGGCGTCCTTGCGCGGGGCGACGACCACCCCGGCGAATTGCGTCAGCTCCGACAGCAGCTGTGACGCGGAACTGATCAGGCGTTGCGGCTGGTCCGGCATGAGCTGGCCCTGCAGCGCCCGCACCCGCGCATTCTCCATCGGCTGCACGGTGAGCAGGGAATCGACGAAGAAGCGATAGCCGCGTGCGGTTGGGATGCGCCCGGCGGAAGTGTGCGGGCTGGCGATGAAACCCATCTCCTCGAGATCGCTCATCACGTTGCGCACCGTGGCCGGCGACAGTTCGAGTCCGGAATAGCGCGAAAGGGCGCGCGAACCGACCGGCTGACCATCCGCGATATAGCGTTCGATCAGGGTCTTGAGCAGGATCTGGGAGCGGGCGTCGAGCGAATTCATGGCAGGCGGGAATATAGCCCGGATTGTATGGAAGCGCGGCCGCAGTGGCCACCGCCAGCGGCCGACCGGGTACGCCAAGCGGTCGGGCGGTTGTGGTTTAATCGGCACCCATGAGCACGAAATTCCGAACGATTGCCCTCATCGGCAAATACCAGAGCCCGGACGTCGCCGAGTCGGTGCTGTCGATTGCGCGCGAGCTGCGCGAGCGCGGACTGTCGGTGTTGATCGAGCAGGGTACGGCGAGTTCCATCGGTGGCGGGCACGACTACCCGGTCGCGAGCTACGAGCACATCGGTGCCGAGGCCGACCTCGCGGTGGTGATCGGCGGCGACGGCAGCATGCTGCACACGGCGCGCCGGCTGGTGGAGCACGGCGTGCCCCTGGTGGGGGTCAACCTCGGTCGCCTCGGTTTCCTCACCGACATCTCGCGCAGCGAGGCGGGCGCCCGCCTGGGCGAACTGCTCGACGGCGCGTTCACCGAAGAGCACCGCTTCATGCTCGATGCCGAGGTCCTGCGCGGTGGCGAGCGCGTGTTCCACACGCTCGCTCTCAACGACGTAGTGGTGAACAAGGGTGACCTCGGACGCATGATCGAGTTCGAGCTGCTGATCGATGGCGAATTCGTCTACACCCAGCGCTCGGACGGCATGATCGTGTCGACGCCGACCGGATCCACCGCCTATGCGCTGTCGGCGAACGGACCGATCCTCCATCCGAGCGTCGGCGGGATCGCTCTGGTCCCCTTGTGTCCGCACGCGCTCACCGCGCGCCCGATCACGCTGCCAGACTCATGCGCCATCGACATCATCCTGCTGCCGCCGCAGGACGCGCGCGTTCATTTCGACGGACAGACGCGTTTCGACCTGCGCGCGGGCGATTGCGTGCGGCTCAAGCGCTCGCCGCGTTCGCTGCGCCTGCTGCACCCGCAGGGCTACAGCTACTTCGCGATGCTGCGTCAGAAGTTGCACTGGAGCGCCAGCCCTCGCCTCTGAGCGTGCCGGTGCGCCGTGCGGCGTGTAGCCCAGGACCCGCGGCCGGCGCAATGACTGCGGCGCGAGTCCCTTCTCCCATCCAACCCTTGTCGCGTTCCCACTCGCCATGCTTCGCAGCCTGACCATTCGTGACTTCGTCATCGTCGATCGTCTGGACCTCGAGTTCGGCCCCGGATTCGGTGCCCTCACCGGCGAGACCGGCGCGGGCAAATCGATCCTGCTCGATGCGCTGGGCCTGGTGCTGGGCGGGCGTGGCGAGGCCGGCATGGTGCGCGCCGGTCGCGAGCGCGCCGATGTCGCAGCCGAGTTCGATCTGCCCGCTGACGGAGCCCTTGCCGCCTGGCTGGCCGAGCAGGCGCTTCCCGCGGAGGATGGGGGCGTGATCCTGCGGCGTAGCATCGATGCCGGCGGGCGCAGCAGGGCCTGGATCAACGGCGTCACCGTGACGCTTGCCCAGTTGCGTGCGGTTGGGGAGTGGCTTGCCGACATTCACGGCCAGCACGCCCATCACGCGCTGCTGCGCCCCGACGCACAGCGTGCCTTGCTCGACAGCCTGGCCGGTGCGTCGGCGCAGGCGACCGAAGTCGCCCGCCTGTACAGAGAATGGCAGCGCTTGCTCCAGCTTCTGCGGGCGGCCGAGGCCGACTCCGCGAGCTCGGTGCGCGAACGCGAGCTGCTGTCCTGGCAGTTGCAGGAGTTCGATGCGCTGGCCTTCGATGTCGACGAGTGGCAGGAGGTCAACGCCGAGCACAGTCGGCTCGCGCATGCCGCAGGCTTGATGGAAGGAGCCGACGAGACGCTTGCCGCGCTGGGCGAGGGCGAGCTTGCAGTGTGCTCCGTGCTCCGCCACCTGGATGGCCGGATCGCGTCGCTGGCGGACTACGATGCCAGCCTCGTGGGTGTGCGCGAACTGCTTGGCGCAGCTGCCATCCAGGCCGACGAGGCCTTGTATGCGCTGCGCCGCTACCGCGAGCGCCTCGATCTCGATCCGCAGCGGCTGGCCGAGCTCGAGCGCCGCATTGCGGTGGTAATGGACGCCGCGCGCAAGCATCGTGTCGGCCCCGAGGAGCTTCCGGAGCTTGCCCGGCAATGGCGCGAACGCCTCGATGCGCTCGAGGCCAGCGCCGATCCCGCCCGCCTGGCCGCGGCCGCCGCGGCCGCCGAGCAGGCCTTTGCCCGCGCCGCGGCGCAGTTGAGCGCGCTCAGGAGACCTGCGGCGCGCCGCCTTGCCGATGAGATCACCGAGGCCATGCAGACGCTGGCCATGGCGGGCGGGCGCTTCGAAGTGGCGCTCGAGCCTTGTGCCCCGGGGGGCGCGGGCGTCGAGCTTGTCGAGTTCCGGGTGTCGGCCAATCCGGGACAGCCCCTGCGTAGCCTGGCGAAGGTGGCGTCGGGAGGCGAGCTGTCACGGATCGGGCTGGCGATCCAGGTGATGGCCAGTCGCGACACGGCGGTGCCGACCCTGGTGTTCGACGAGGTCGATGTGGGCATCGGCGGCCGAGTCGCGGAGATCGTCGGCAAGCTGCTGGCTCGCCTGGGCCGCGACCGTCAGGTGCTCTGCGTCACTCACCTTCCGCAGGTCGCGGCATGCGCGGACTGGCAGTGGCAGATTGCCAAGCGCGACCAGGACGGGGAGACGCTGAGCACGGTGACGCGGCTTGACGAGCGCGCACGCATCGAGGAGATCGCGCGCATGCTGGGTGGCCTAAACATCACAGCGACGACGCGACAGCACGCCGCCGAGCTGCTCGGTCAGCGCTGAGGCTGGGGCGCGGCCAGGCATCGAATGCCGCTGACCGGGCGGCTTCCTGCAAGCTACCCCGCGACGACGCCGATCAGCCTGGAGGTGGCGGCGTTCAGCCCTCGCGTCCGCGGTTCGGGCAGTTCTCGCGCGTGCAGTCGGCGTAGAGGTAGAGCGCGTGTTCGCGGATCGCGAAGCCGCGCTCCTCGGCGATCTTGTTCTGGCGGCGCTCGATTTCGGGATCGAAGAACTCCTCGACCTTGCCGCATTGCATGCACACCAGGTGGTCGTGATGCCCGCCCTCGTTGAGCTCGAAGACCGCCTTGCCCGATTCGAAATAATGGCGCTCGAGCAGGCCGGCCTGCTCGAACTGGGTCAGCACCCGATAGACGGTCGCCAGGCCGATGTCCATGCCCTCGTTCATCAGCGAGCGGTAGACGTCCTCCGCAGTGAGGTGGCGCTGTTCCGAACTCTGAAAGAGGTCGAGGATCTTCAGGCGCGGGTAGGTCGCCTTGAGGCCGATGCTTTTCAGGTTCTTGGAGTTGTCGGACATGGGAGCCTGGACGAGGTGTGGAAACCGGGGTGTGGCCGCACGCGTCTGCGCGTCGCGTGGTCACGAACGCATGTTGGGCGCCCCGATCGGCGCCTCCCGGATGAGGGCGAGGACACGCGGCGGCGCTTGGCGAACCCGGCCTATGTTATATTTTTTACCCCTTTCTGAGAACTGCGACCCCCGTCGCGCCAGGCACGTCTCCTCCATGCGCTTCCATTTCGCTGCGGCACTCGTTGCCCTCGGCCTGACGGCCGGCTGCTCTTTCGATTCCGTCGTAGGCGTGGTCGATCCCTATCGCATCGATGTCCGCCAGGGCAACTATGTGGACCAGGAGATGCTCTCCCAATTGCGGCGCGGCATGACCCGCGACCAGGTGCGCTACGTACTCGGCTCGCCGCTCGTGGTCGACCTGTTCCGCAAGGACCGCTGGGATTACGTGTATCGGTTCAGACCCGGTCGTGGAGAGGTCCAGCAGCGCACCATCTCGCTCTATTTCGCGGGCGACGCGCTTGACCGTGTGGAAGGCGACGTGGAGGTCGCACAAGGCGGCGAGGCAGGCGCGGCGCCAGCCGCGGAGCGCAGTCGCGTGGTCGAGATTCCGGCGGCCGACGCGCGCTGATCAAGCCGGGCGCGACCATGCGCCCATCCAGATTTCGGGTCCGGTCCCGCGGCCGGGCTTCATCTTTCCAGGGATTCATTTCGATGGCCGACGTTCGAGTCGCAATTGCAGGGGCTTCCGGGCGAATGGGCCGGATGCTGATCGAGGCTGCACTGAAGGAAGAAGGGGTCGTCCTCGCGGCCGCCTTCGACCGCCCGGGCACGCCCTTCATCGGGCGTGACGCGGGCGAGATGGCCGGTGTGCAGACCGACGTCCGGATCATCGATGACGCCGCGGCGGCGATCGCGTCCGCCGACTGCGTGATCGACTTCACCCGCCCCGAGGGCACGCTCGGCCATCTGGCGCTGGCGCGCGAGCTCGGCAAGGCGATGGTGATCGGCACGACCGGTTTCGATGCCGCGGGCAAGGCGACGATCGCCGAGGTGGCGCGCCAGGTTCCGGTGGTTTTCGCGCCCAACATGGCGGTGGGCGTAAATGCCGTGTTCCGCCTCCTCGAGGTTGCCGCGCGCATCCTTTCCGAGGGCTATGACGTCGAGATCATCGAGGCGCATCACCGCTTCAAGGTCGATGCGCCGTCCGGTACCGCGCTGCGCATGGGCGAAGTGGTGGCCCGCGAACTCGGGCGCGATCTCGACGCCTGCGCGATCTACGGTCGCGAAGGCCATACCGGTGAGCGGCGCAGCGACACGATCGGCTTTTCCACCATCCGCGGCGGGGATGTGGTCGGCGACCACACCGTGCTCTTCGCCGGCATCGGCGAGCGCATCGAGATCACCCACAAGTCCGGCAGTCGCATGCCTTACGCGCTCGGTTCCATGCGCGCGGCACGCTTCCTGGCCGGACGCGGCAATGGTCTGTTCGACATGCAGGACGTCCTGGGTCTGCGCTGAGACGGACGATGGCCTCGGGCATGCCGGATGACGCTCTGCCCAAGGGTCTCGCGCGCGAGACCGGGAATCTGTCCGCGGCCGCGGAGGGCGAGGCGACACGGCAGGCTCTGGCACAGGCACGGCGCCACCTCGAGTTGCTCGCGCGCAATACCGGGGCGGGCGTGTGGACCAACGACCTCGAGCGGGGCATGGTCTGGACCGACGACAGTTGGCGCACGCTGATCGGATACGAGGCCGGGAGTCGCTGCAACTGGCTCGATCTCGTCGAGGAAGACGGCCGCGACCGCCTGGAGACGGCGTTGCGCGCGCACCTGCGGGCGGACACCCCTGAGGTCTGCGTCGAGTTGCGCATCCGCGCAGCGAGTGGCGAGTGGCACTGGGTCGAAGTCCGCGGCCGCGCCGAGGGTCGTGGTGCGGACGGTCGCTGGGCACGCGTCGAGGGCACGTATCGCGACATCACCGAGCGCAAGCTGCGCGAGTTCGAGCTGCTCGAGGCCAAGGAGGCCGCCGAGGCGGCCAACCGGGCCAAGGGCGACTTCCTCGCCAACATGAGCCACGAGATTCGCACGCCGATGAACGGCATCATCGGCATGACCGACCTGCTGCTCGACTCGTCGGGGCTCAGCGGCGAATCGCGCGAATACCTGCAGACGGTGAAGTCCTCGGCCGAGGCCTTGCTCACCATCATCAACGACATCCTCGATTTCTCGCGCATCGAGGCCGGGCGGCTGAATCTGGAGAACATCGATTTTTCCACCGTCTCGGTGGTCTCCGAGACATGCCGGGCGCTTGCCCTGCGCGCGAGCCAGAAGGGGCTCGAACTGTTCCACGACATCGCGCCCGATGTGCCCGCCGTGCTGCGCGGCGACCCGACGCGACTGCGGCAGATCCTCACCAATCTGATCGGGAACGCGGTGAAGTTCACCGAGCGCGGAGAGGTCGAGATCGCACTGCGCTGCGTCGAACGCAGCAATGGCCGGGTCAGTGTCGCCTTCGAGGTTCGTGACACCGGCTGCGGGATTCCGCCGGAGAAGCTGGAATCCATCTTCGGCGCCTTCGCGCAGGCGGACACTTCCACCACCCGCAAGTACGGCGGTACCGGGCTCGGCCTGGCCATATCCCGGCATCTGGTTGATCTCATGTCGGGCAAGATCGAAGTTCGAAGCGTGCCGGGGCAGGGCAGCACCTTCGTGTTCACGCTGCCGTTCGCGGTCGTGGCCGATGCCGCGCCCCTGGACGCCGGCGGGCTGCGCGGCACGAAGGTGCTGGTTGCGGTGCGCAACGGCGCCTTCGGGCAGGTGCTGTGCCGTCGCCTTGGGGCGGCGGGGCTGCGCGCACTGCTTGCCGTGACGGGGGAGGATGTGGTCGCGGCGTTGGTTTCGGCGCGCGACGGCAGTGATCCGTTTGACTTCCTGCTCATGGACGCGGACATGCCGGAGCCGGGAGGTTTCGCCCTTGCTCAGCGCTTCGCCGATGCGGATCCGCGCCTCGATCGGTTCGTGATGATGCTGTCCGGGCACTCGCAGCGTAACGATACTGCGCGCTGCACCGAGCTCGGTCTCCAGTTCCGGCTCGCCAAGCCCTTCGTGGCAGAGGACCTGCTCGCCGTCCTGCGCCTTGCGCGATATGGCGCGCCAGCCGCCGTCGAAGAGGGTATTGGGCCGGCCTTCGAGCTTGCGCCGATCACGCTCGATGAGCACGCCGCATCGCAGTCCGGGCCGGCGCTGCAGATCCTCGTGGTCGAGGACAACCCGGTCAATCAGGCGGTGGCGCAGCGCCTGCTCGAGCGTGCCGGGCACATCGTCACGCTCGCCAACAACGGCGAGGAAGCGCTGGAGGCGGTCGACCGCGCTCGCTTCGACGTCGTCCTCATGGACGTCCAGATGCCGGTGATGGGGGGGATCGAGGCGACCCAGGCGATTCGCGCGCGCGAGGCGCGCCACAGCTGGGTGCTGCAGGGTGACTGGCGTCCGATCCCGATCATCGCCATGACCGCACATGCAATGCAGGGCGACCGACAGCGATGCCTGGATGCGGGCATGGACGACTACGTGTCCAAGCCCATCCGCGCCGAGCTGCTGTTCGCAGCGATCGCGCGGGTAACCCATGCCGCCGATGCAGATCACGATATGGAAACCGACATGAGCTTGCTTGAACTGGGTGAGGAGGGGCGACGCCAGATCGCCTCGCTCGATGAGGCGCGCGCGATGTTCGACGGCGACGAGGGCGTGGTGCGACAGCTCGTCGACGTCTTCCTGCGCGACCACGAGCGTACCGTGGCGGAGCTTCAGCGCGCGGCGGCGTCGATGAATTACCGGCTGCTCGGTGAGCTTGCGCATGCCGTGAAGGGCTCGGTGGGCCTGTTCGCCGCGCGCCGCGCGGTGGAGGCTGCGCGGCGGCTCGAAGAGCTTGCACGTGCGCAGGACCCGCAGGCCGCGACGAACCAGCCGCAGGTTCTCATCGGGGAAGTGAAGCTGCTCGCACAGGCCCTGCGGGCCGAGATCGGAGAGGCCGCCTGAGCGCGGATGCGGGCGATCGGGCGCGATCGGATCGGGGCTGCCGCGCCAAGGCTGATTTGCCTTGAATCGCCCGAAAATATACAATTTCACGGTTTCGTAAGCGGGATCGGCCCCGAGGCCCGTCCCGCTTTTTGTACATATCGGGTGCGCACGTCGCGTGCCCGCAAGAACTTCAAGCAGATTCCAGGAGCTTCTCGTGAGTGCATTCCCGCCCGCCCTTCTTGCGCTTGCCGACGGAACGATCTTCCACGGCAAGGGTATCGGCGCGGTTGGCAGCACGGTTGGCGAGGTCGTGTTCAACACCTCCATGTCGGGTTATCAGGAGATCCTGACCGACCCGAGCTATTGCCGCCAGATCGTCACGCTGACCTACCCGCACATCGGCAACACCGGTGTCAATGCCGAGGACGTCGAGTCCGCCCGGGTGCATGCGGCCGGCCTCGTCATTCGTGACCTGCCCCTGCTGCCGTCCAATTTCCGCATGAGCCAGCGGCTCGATGCCTACCTGCGTGCCGAGAACGTGGTCGCCATCGCCGGGCTCGATACCCGCAAGCTCACCCGGGTGCTGCGCGAGAAGGGCGCTCAGGCTGGCTGCATCGTCACCGCGGCGCCCGGCGAGGCGCTGAACGCCGAAGCGGCCGTTGCCCAGGCGCGCGCCTTCCCCGGCCTGGCCGGCATGGACCTCGCCAAGGTCGTCAGCGCCAGCTCGCGCTATGAGTGGAAGCAGGGCGAATGGGCGCTCGAGGGCGGCTACAGCGATCGCAACGACGGTCGTTTCCATGTCGTGGCCTACGACTACGGCGTCAAGTACAACATCCTGCGCATGCTCGCCGAGCGTGGCTGCCGCCTCACCGTGGTACCGGCGCAGACGCCCGCGTCCGAGGTGCTGGCGCTCGATCCGGACGGCGTGTTCCTGTCCAATGGCCCCGGTGACCCCGAGCCCTGCGACTACGCCATCGACGCCATCCGCGAGATCGTCGCGACGCGCACGCCGACCTTCGGCATCTGCCTCGGCCACCAGTTGCTGGCCCTGGCTTCCGGCGCGAAGACCATGAAGATGGGCACCGGGCACCATGGCGCCAACCATCCGGTCAAGGACCTGGACACCGGCAAGGTGCTGATCACCAGTCAGAACCATGGCTTTGCGGTCGACCCCTCGACCATGCCGGCCAACCTGCGGGTGACCCACGTGTCGCTGTTCGACGGCACCAACCAGGGCATCGCTCGCACCGACGTGCCGGCCTTCTCCTTCCAGGGGCACCCGGAAGCGAGCCCGGGTCCGCACGACGTCGCCTACCTGTTCGACCGCTTCATCCGCCTGATGGAAGCGGCAAAGTAACAGCGCCCCCGGCAGGCCACCGCCTGCCTCCCAGTTTTGGACGCGCGCGACAGCCGCTGCGTCGAGGAATCACCGAGGCAAGACAATGCCGAAACGTACAGACATCAAGAGCATCCTGATCATCGGCGCAGGCCCGATCATCATCGGCCAGGCCTGCGAATTCGACTACTCCGGCGCCCAGGCCTGCAAGGCCCTGCGCGAGGAAGGCTACAAGGTCATCCTGGTCAACTCGAACCCGGCCACGATCATGACCGACCCGGAGACGGCCGACGTCACCTACATCGAGCCGATCACCTGGCAGGTCGTCGAGCGCATCATCGACAAGGAGCGCCCCGACGCGATCCTGCCGACCATGGGTGGCCAGACCGCGCTCAACTGCGCGCTCGATCTCGGCCGCCACGGTGTGCTCGCCAAGTACGGCGTCGAGCTCATCGGCGCTTCGGAAGAGGCGATCGACAAGGCCGAGGACCGTCTCAAGTTCAAGGACGCGATGACCAAGATCGGTCTCGGCTCCGCGCGCTCGGGCATCGCCCACAGCATGGAAGAAGCGCTGCAGGTCCAGGGCGGCATCGGCTTCCCGGTGATCATCCGCCCGAGCTTCACGCTCGGCGGCACCGGTGGTGGCATCGCTTACAACATGGAAGAGTTCCAGGAGATCTGCAAGCGCGGTCTCGAGGCCAGCCCCACCAACGAACTCCTTATCGAGGAGTCGCTGCTCGGCTGGAAGGAATACGAGATGGAGGTCGTGCGCGATCGCGCCGACAACTGCATCATCGTGTGCTCGATCGAGAACCTCGATCCGATGGGCGTGCATACCGGCGACTCGATCACCGTCGCCCCGTCGCAGACGCTGACCGACAAGGAATACCAGATCATGCGCAACGCCTCGATCGCGGTGCTGCGCGAGATCGGGGTGGATACCGGGGGCTCGAACGTCCAGTTCGCCATCAACCCCCAGGACGGTCGCATGATCGTCATCGAGATGAACCCGCGCGTGTCGCGTTCGTCGGCGCTGGCCTCCAAGGCCACCGGCTTCCCGATCGCCAAGGTCGCGGCCAAGCTGGCGGTGGGCTACACGCTCGACGAGCTCAAGAACGACATCACCGGCGGCGCCACGCCGGCGTCCTTCGAGCCCTCGATCGACTATGTCGTGACCAAGATCCCGCGCTTCGCGTTCGAGAAGTTCCCGCAGGCCAATGACCGCCTGACCACGCAGATGAAGTCCGTGGGCGAGGTCATGGCCATGGGGCGCAGCTTCCAGGAGTCGTTCCAGAAGGCATTGCGCGGCCTCGAGGTCGGCGCCTACGGCCTGGACGAGATCGAGGCCGACGACGCCGACCTCGAGCACGAGCTGTCCAGCGCCGGCCCGCAGCGCATCTGGTACGTCGGCCAGGCCTTCCGTGAGGGCATGACCCTCGACCAGGTGCACAACCTGTCGAAGATCGACCCCTGGTTCCTGGCCCAGATCGAGGACATCGTGCTCTCCGAGAAGGCGCTCGTGGGCCGCTCGCTGAAGGCGCTGCAGGCGCCCGAGCTGCGCGAGCTCAAGCGCAAGGGCTTCTCCGATCGCCGTCTGGCCAAGCTCCTCAACAGCGACGAGACCGCGGTGCGCCTGCACCGTCATGCGCTCGGCGTGCGGCCGGTGTTCAAGCGCGTGGATACCTGCGCGGCGGAATTCGCCACCTCCACCGCGTACATGTATTCGTCCTACGAGGACGAGTGCGAGGCGCGTCCGACCGACAAGAAGAAGATCATGGTGCTCGGCGGCGGTCCCAACCGCATCGGCCAGGGCATCGAGTTCGACTACTGCTGCGTCCATGCCGCACTCGCCCTGCGCGAGGATGGCTACGAGACCATCATGGTCAACTGCAACCCCGAGACCGTGTCGACCGACTACGACACCTCGGACCGCCTGTACTTCGAGCCGATCACGCTCGAGGACCTGCTCGAGATCGTGCACATCGAGAAGCCGGTCGGCGTGATCGTCCAGTTCGGCGGCCAGACCCCGCTCAAGCGCGCCAAGGCGCTGGAGGAGAACGGCGTGCCGATCATCGGCACCAGCCCGGATATGATCGACGCCGCCGAGGACCGTGAGCGCTTCCAGAAGCTGCTCAACGACCTCGGGCTGCGCCAGCCGCCCAACCGCACCGCACGCACGCCGGAAGAGGCCGTGCGGCTGGCGGCCGAGATTGGCTACCCGCTGGTGGTGCGGCCGTCCTACGTGCTCGGTGGGCGCGCGATGGAGATCGTGCATGAGCAGAAGGATCTCGAGCGCTACATGCGCGAGGCGGTCAAGGTCTCCAACGAATCGCCGGTCCTGCTCGACCGTTTCCTCAACGACGCCACCGAGGTCGACGTCGATGCGCTGTCCGACGGCAAGCAGGTCATGATCGGCGGCATCATGGAGCACATCGAACAGGCCGGCGTGCACTCGGGGGACTCGGCGTGCTCGCTGCCGCCGTACACGCTGACGCCGGCGCTGCAGGACGAACTGCGCCGCCAGACCGAGGCGATGGCGCGCGCGCTCAACGTCGTCGGTCTGATGAACGTGCAGTTCGCGATCCAGGGCGAGGGCGACAACGCGGTCGTGTTCGTGCTCGAGGTGAATCCGCGCGCCTCGCGTACCGTGCCCTTCGTGTCGAAGGCCTGCTCGCTGCCGCTGGCCAAGGTCGCCGCACGCTGCATGGCAGGGCAGAGCCTGGCCAGCCAGGGGGTGACCGGCGAGATCGTGCCGCCGTACTACTCGGTCAAGGAGGCGGTTTTCCCGTTCGTGAAGTTCCCCGGCGTGGATACCATCCTCGGCCCCGAGATGAAGTCCACCGGCGAGGTCATGGGCGTCGGCCGCAGCTTCGCCGAGGCCTTCGTCAAGAGCCAGCTCGGCGCCGGGGTCCGGTTGCCGACCGCGGGTGCGGTGTTCATCAGCGTCAAGCCGAGCGACCGGCCGGTCGCGGTCGAGGTGGCCCGTGAGCTCCACGATCTCGGCTTCACCCTGGTCGCCACTCGCGGTACCGCCTCGGTCATCGAGGCTGCGGGGATCCCGGTGAGCGTGGTGAACAAGGTCAACGAGGGCCGACCGCATATCGTGGACATGATCAAGAACGAGGAACTCGTGATGGTCATCAATACGGTCGAAGAGAAGCGCCAGGCGATCACCGACTCGCGTTCCATCCGCACCAGTGCGCTCGCCGCCAAGCTGTCGATCTTCACCACCATCGAGGGCGCGCGGGCTGCGTGCATGGGCATGCGCCATCTCGCGGGCGGACTCGAGGTCTATTCCGTGCAGGGCCTGCACGCCGAACTGAACCAGCAAGCATGAACAAGACTCCGCTTACCGTGGCCGGCGCCGAGAAATTGCGCGCCGAACTGCACCGCCTGAAGACCGTGGAGCGCCCGAACGTGATCGCTGCGATCGCGGAGGCGCGTTCGCACGGCGACCTCTCCGAGAACGCAGAGTACGAGGCCGCCAAGGATCGTCAGGGCTTCATCGAAGGCCGCATCATGGAGGTCGAAGCCAAGCTCGCGAACGCGCAGATCATCGACCCCAAGCTGCTTGATGCGGACGGCCGCTGTGTGTTTGGCGCCACTGTCGAACTCGAGGACATGGACTCGGGTCAGGTCGTGACCTATCAGATCGTCGGCGACGACGAGGCCGACATCAAGGAAAACAAGATCTCGATCAGCTCGCCGATCGCGCGCGCACTGATCGGCAAGTACGCCGGCGACATTGCCGAGGTGCAGGCGCCGGGCGGGGTGCGAGAGTACGAGGTGATAGACGTCCGCTACATCTGACGGTAGGCGGACAAAGAGGCGTTGAAAAAGGCGGTGCAGATGCACCGCCTCTTCGTTTTGCTGGCACGCGTCCGAGCGCGGCCCAGGCTCAGCGTCCGCGGGAACTGCCGCCCGCGCCGCGGCCGCGCGCAGCCGGTGCGCGGGCGGGCGAGCGCCGCGATTCGGCGCTCGCCTTGGCAAGCGCGGCCCGGCGGGCTGCGGCGGCGAAGGCCGCGGCGGACTTCGCAGTGGCGGCGCGCACGGGCTTCTTTTCGACCGCGGCGGTGGGCTTGTCGTCTTCCCTGCGTGCCCGCCAGACGACGAGGATGTTGCCGATGTGTTGGACGGGTGCCGCGTCGAGCGCCGCGCACAGTTCCTTCATGAGGGCGTCGCGCTGTTCGCGCTCGGCACCCTGGACCTTGACCTTGATGAGCTCGTGCGCCTGCAGCGAGCGCTCGATCTCGGCGACGACGTTCGGCGCGAGGCCGTTGCCGGCGATCGTGACCACGGGGTTCAGGTGATGGGCGCGGGCGCGCAGGTCGCGGCGCTGGGCCGGGGTGAGCTCGGTCATTGAAATTCTCTGGATGCGTGTGAAGCCTGGGACGCGGATTCTACTCCTTGCGCTGCACGTATGGCCGTTAATGGAGCAGCAGTCGAGCGGATGAAGAAGAACAAGACCAGTCGTGCTTGGGTGCATGACCATGTGAACGACCCTTATGTGCAGCGCGCGCAGGCCGACGGCTATCGCGCCCGCGCGGCCTACAAGCTGCTCGAGATCGACGAGCGCGATCATCTGCTCAAGCCGGGCGCGGTGGTCGTCGATCTCGGCGCGGCGCCGGGTTCGTGGTGCCAGGTTGCGGTCAAGCGCTGTGGCCCCAAGGGGCGCATATTCGCGCTCGACCTGTTGCCGATGGAGGCGGTCGCCGGCGTGGACTTCATGCTCGGCGACTTCACCGAAGATTCCGTCCTGGCGGAGCTCGAGGCCCGGCTCGAGGGCGGGCGGGTGGACGTCGTGCTCTCCGACATGGCACCGAACCTTTCGGGCGTGGCGACGGTCGACCAGGCGCGTTCGATACATCTCTGCGAGCTCGCACTGGATTTTGCAGTCCGCCATCTGAAGCCGGGCGGACATTTCCTGGTGAAGGTATTCCAGGGGGAGGGGTTCATGGAGTATCGCAAGCAGATGGATGCGGCCTTCGCTGCCGTCCAGGTGCGCAAGCCCAAGGCCTCGCGCGACCGCAGCGCGGAGGTCTATCTGCTCGGCAAGGGGCCGCGCCAGCGCTGATGCATGCGGCGCCCACGGGTGCCATTGTCGTCTCCAATACGGGTCATTGGTTTGCCCGTGGGAACGTTCACCACTAGAATCGGTCAGTCGCGTACAGGCCAGAACGGCTTTCGGGGAACAGAAAGTTGAACAATCTCTTCAAGAATCTCGCGATCTGGATGGTCATCGGCGTCGTGCTGATGACCGTATTCAACCAGTTCAATGCGCGCCAGACGCCCACGAGCACCATGGAGTACTCCCAGTTCCTGGAGGAAGCCAAGGCGGGGCGCATAACGCGTGCGACCATCGATGGCCGGGTGCTCAAGGCGACCACCCAGGAAGGACGCACGATCACGGTCTATACCCCGGGGGTCCAGGATATCTGGATGGTCTCCGACCTGATGCGCTATGGCGTGCAGATCAATGCGAGCAAGCCGGAGGAGGAGCAGTCCTTCCTCGCGAGCGTGTTTGTATCCTGGTTCCCGATGCTGTTGCTGATCGGCGTGTGGATCTTCTTCATGCGCCAGATGCAGGGCGGCGGCAAGGGGGGCGCGTTTTCGTTCGGCAAGAGCAAGGCGAGGATGCTGGATGAATCGGCCAACTCGATCACCTTCGCCGACGTTGCCGGCTGCGACGAGGCGAAGGAAGAGGTGTTCGAGCTTGTCGAGTTCCTGCGCGACCCCTCCAAGTTCCAGAAACTCGGCGGCCGCATTCCCAAGGGCGTGCTGATGGTCGGTTCGCCAGGCACGGGCAAGACGCTGCTCGCCAAGGCGATCGCGGGTGAGGCAAAGGTGCCCTTCTTCTCGATTTCGGGTTCCGATTTCGTGGAGATGTTCGTCGGCGTGGGCGCGGCCCGCGTGCGCGACATGTTCGAGCAGGCGAAGAAGCAGGCGCCCTGCATCATCTTCATCGACGAGATCGACGCGGTGGGCCGCCAGCGTGGCGCGGGCCTCGGCGGAGGCAACGACGAACGCGAGCAGACGCTCAACCAGCTGCTCGTCGAGATGGATGGCTTCGAGGGCCAGACCGGCGTGATCGTGATCGCCGCGACCAACCGCCCCGACGTGCTCGACCCCGCGCTGCTGCGTCCGGGCCGCTTCGACCGCCAGGTGGTGGTGGCGCTGCCCGACATCCGTGGCCGTGAGCAGATCCTGAAGGTCCACATGCGCAAGGTGCCGATCGCACCCGATGTCGACCCGCAGGTGCTGGCGCGCGGCACCCCCGGTTTCGCGGGCGCGGATCTCGCCAACCTGGTCAACGAGGCTGCGCTGTTCGCCGCGCGCGCCAACAAGCGCCTGGTGGACATGGAGGACTTCGAGCGCGCCAAGGATAAGATCATGATGGGTGCCGAGCGCCGCTCGGTGGTTATGCCCGAGGAGGAGCGACGCAACACCGCGTACCACGAGTCCGGGCATGCCGTCGTCGCGCGCCTCCTAGACAAGACCGACCCTGTGCACAAGGTCACCATCATCCCGCGCGGACGAGCGCTCGGTGTGACCATGCAGCTGCCGACCGAGGATCGTTACAGCCAGGATCGGGATCGTTTGCTGCAGACCATCGCCGTCCTCTTTGGTGGCCGTATCGCCGAAGAGATCTTCATGAAGCAGATGACGACGGGCGCTTCGAACGACTTTGCCCGCGCAACGGATCTGGCCCGCCGGATGGTGACGCAGTGGGGCATGTCCGATACGCTCGGGCCGATGGTGTATGGCGAGGAGGAAGGCGAGATCTTCCTCGGCCGTCAGGTCACCACCCACCGCAACGTATCCGAGGCGACGATGCAGAAGGTCGATGCCGAGATTCGCCGCATCATCGACCAGCAGTACTCGCTCGCTCGCCGTCTGCTGGAAGAGAACAGCGACAAGGTCGAGGCGATGACTGCGGCTCTGCTGGAGTGGGAGACCATCGATGCAGATCAGGTGAACGACATCATGGCAGGTCGCCCGCCGCGCCCGCCCAAGCCTGCAGGTACCCCGACCGTGCGGCCGAAGGACGATGCGCCTGGTGCGGCACCCACTGCTCCGGCTCCTGCTGCCTGAAGCCCGTAGTCCCAGTCCCGATCGTCAGCGATCATTCGGGCCGGCAATGCCGGCCTTTTTCATTTGCCGCCGTACCGCATGCCCAAGGCAGTGGTGAGGCTCATCAGGACAGTCGAATGCCCATCCTTCAGTGTGGCCGTTTCAAGCTCGATCTCGACCGACCCAAGGTCATGGCGATCATCAACCTGACCGACGACTCGTTTTCCGGAGACGGGCTCCAGGGTGACGTGCGAGCCGCACTTGCCCGCGCGGAGCGCGCGCTCGAGGAGGGTGCCGACATGCTGGACATCGGCGCGGAGTCTTCGCGGCCAGGTGCGGACCCGGTGCCCGAAGCGGTCGAACTCGAGCGGGTGGTGCGCTTCGTGGAGTTGGCGCGCCCCTGGCAGGTGCCCCTCTCGATCGACACGGTGAAGCCGGCCGTGATGGTGGCAGCGCTCGCCGCCGGTGCCGACATGATCAACGACATCAACGCCTTTCGTGCTCCGGGCGCCATCGATGCGGTCGCGGACGGAACGGCGGGGCTGTGCCTGATGCACATGCAGGGTGAGCCGCGTACGATGCAGCAGGATCCGCGGTACGACGATGTGGTGGGTGAAGTGATGGCCTTCCTGGACGAGCGCGTAGCGGCGCTCGAGGCTGCTGGCGCGGTCCGTGAGCGTTTCGTTCTCGATCCCGGCTTCGGCTTCGGCAAGCGTACGGTGCATAACTACGCCCTGCTGCGCGAGCTCGAGCGTTTCAGTGCGGGGGGCTTGCCGGTGCTGGCCGGGATGTCGCGCAAGTCGATGCTGGGTGCCGTCACTGGGCGCGAGGTGGGCGAGCGCCTGGCGGCGAGCGTCGCCGCGGCGCTTATCGCCGTGCAGCGTGGCGCAGCGATCGTGCGGGTCCATGACGTGGCGCCCACGCTGGATGCGCTGAAGGTCTGGCAGGCGACGCTCGGCATCGAATGAGCAGCCAGCGCTGACCGGTGTCATAATCCGCGCTTTCCGAAGCTGCTGGAGCGATGATGGCGCGCAAGTATTTCGGCACCGACGGGGTGCGTGGCAAGGTGGGTGATGCCCCGATCACCCCCGAGTTCGTGATGAGGCTGGGCTACGCGGCGGGCGTGACCCTGGTGGCGCGCGAGAAGCTGCCCGCCGGTGAGCACCCGGCGGTGCTCATCGGCAAGGACACCCGCATTTCGGGTTACATGCTCGAGGCCGCCCTCGAGGCCGGCTTTGCTGCGGCCGGCGTCGACGTGATGCTGGCGGGTCCGATCCCGACCCCCGCAGTCGCCTACCTGACGCGCGCCCTCCGCCTGCAGGCCGGCGTGGTGATCTCGGCATCGCACAATCCCTTCTACGACAACGGAATCAAGTTCTTCTCCGCGGGCGGAGCGAAGCTGCCCGACGTGGTCGAGGCGGAGATCGAGGCTCGCCTGGAAGAGCCGATGGGGTGTGTAGAGTCCGCGCGATTGGGCAAGGCACGTCGCATCAACGACGCCGCGGGGCGTTACATCGAGTTCTGCAAGAGCACCTTCCCCAACGAGCTGGACCTGCGCGGGCTGCGGATCGCGGTGGACTGCGCCCACGGCGCGGCCTACCAGATTGCGCCCCGGGTGTTCCACGAACTCGGCGCCGAAGTGCTGGCGGTGGGCGTCGACCCCAATGGCCTCAACATCAACGACGGCGTCGGTGCGACGCGGCCCGAGCATCTGCGCCAGGCGGTGCTGGCCCAGGGCGCCGATCTCGGTATCGCCCTCGATGGCGATGCCGACCGCCTGATCATGGTCGATCACCGTGGCGAGATCTACGACGGCGACAAGCTGCTCTACGTCGTGGCCTGCGCACGGCAGGCCGAGGGGCGGCTAGATGGCGTGGTCGGTACCCTGATGAGCAATCTCGGTTTCGAGCATGCGATTGGCCGTCTTGGCGCACCTTTCGCGCGCGCGAAGGTGGGCGATCGCTACGTCCTCGAACTGCTCCACGAGCGCGGCTGGAAACTCGGGGGCGAGAATTCCGGGCACATCATCTGCCTCGACCGGCACACGACCGGCGACGGCATCGTATCGGCGCTGCAGGTGCTGGCCGCACTCAAGCAGCGTGACGTCTCGCTCGCCGACGCCTGCGCGGATCTCGTCTTCTACCCGCAGCGGCTGATCAACGTCCGCATGCCGGCAGGTTTCGACTGGCGGGCCGACAGCGGAATCTCGCGGGCGCAGTCACACGCCGAGCAGACCCTGGGCGATGCCGGCCGGGTGCTGCTGCGGCCGTCCGGCACCGAACCCCTGCTGCGCGTGATGGTGGAAGGGCAGGACGGCGAGCTCGTCGACCGCCTCGCGCGCGAGATTGCCGCTGCAGTGGAGCATGCTTTCACCTGAACGCGGCCGTGCCGGGGTGCTTTTGCGCCTCGGCTTCGTGGCGATGAAGATTGCGCGAATCTTCCGCTTCGATGACATGAAACGTGGCTGTAACAATGCATTGCTACCTTACGGGCTCAGTTTTCCAACCCGAGGTAGTCAAGATGCGTTTCTCGACCAAAGTTGTTCTCACCGCGTGCTCGACCGTGCTGTTCGCTGCAAGTGCCCACGCGCTCGACATCACCGGCGCGGGCGCTTCGTTCCCGGCGCCCCTGTATGCCAAGTGGGCTGACGCCTACCAGAAGGCCACCGGCAACCGTGTGAATTACCAGTCGATCGGCTCGGGTGGCGGCATTCGCCAGATCAACGCCAAGACGGTGGACTTCGGCGCCTCCGACATGCCCTTGACCCCGGAGAAGCTGGCTGAAGGCGGCCTGCAGCAGTTCCCCACCGCCATCGGCGCGGTTGTGCCGGTGGTCAATATCGAGGGCGTCCAGCCGGGCGCGATGAAGTTCACGGGTGAAGTCCTGGCTCAGATCTACCAGGGCAAGATCACGAAATGGAACGATCCGGCGATCGTCGCGCTGAACCCGGATGTCAAGCTTCCCGAGCAGGACATCGGTGTGGTCCGCCGCGCTGACGGTTCCGGGACCACCTTCGTGTTCACCAACTACCTGTCGAAGGTCTCGGCGGAGTGGAAGGAGAAGATCGGCGAAGGCACCGCGGTGCAGTGGCCGGTCGGCCTCGGGGGCAAGGGCAACGAGGGTGTGTCGGCCTTCGTGCAGCGCCTGCCGGGTGCGATCGGATACGTCGAGTACGCCTATGCGAAGCAGAACAAGCTTGCGCACGCGATCATGCAGAACAAGGACGGGCAGTTCGTGGAGCCGAACAACGAGAGCTTCGCGGCCGCCGCAGAGGGTGCCGACTGGTCGAAGTCGGCGTTCTACGAGATTCTCACCAACCAGCCGGGCGCGAAGTCGTGGCCGATCACCAGCGCGACCTTCATCCTGATGCACAAGCTGCAGGACAAGCCGGCGCAGGGCGCTGAAGTGCTCAAGTTCTTCGACTGGGCCTACGTGAATGGTGCCGACATGGCGCTCGAGCTCGAGTACATTCCGATGCCCAAGGCGACCGTCGAGTTGATCCGCGCCTCTTGGGGCGAGATGAAGGACAGCGCCGGCAATCCGGTCTACTCTGCGAAGTAATTCGGAGTCGGCCGAGTGGCTCGATCCAGCGTGCAGCCAGGGGCCCAGGGGGCCCTTGGCCATAATCTTTCCGCGGGGGGCGGCGCAGACGTGGCCGCCCTTTCTGGTGGCCCCATGCAAACGACCGGATTCAAGTCGTCAGCGTCGAAGAAGTTCGGCGACAGACTGTTCGGTACCATGGCGAAGTCCTTCGCCTGGCTTACGCTGATCCTCCTTGCCGGGATCATCATTGCGCTTGTCTACGCCTCCTGGCCGAGCATTCAGGCCTTCGGCATCGGCTTCCTCTTCTCGGATGCCTGGAACCCGCCGATGGAGGAGTTCGGTGCGCTGATCCCGATCTACGGCACCATCGTCACGTCGGTGATCGCGCTGCTCATCGCGGTGCCGGTGAGCTTCGGGATCGCCCTCTTCCTTACCGAGATGGCCCCGGCCTGGTTGCGCCGCCCTCTCGGCACCGCGATCGAGCTGCTCGCGGCGATCCCTTCGATCGTCTATGGCATGTGGGGCCTGCTGGTGTTCGCTCCGATCTTTGCCAAATACATCCAGCCCGGGCTGCAGGCCACCCTTGGCCAAGTGCCGGTGATCGGCAAGCTGTTCGCCGGCGCGCCGCTCGGCATCGGCCTGCTGTGTGCCGGCATCATCCTCGCCATCATGATCATTCCGTACATCGCTTCGGTGATGCGCGACGTGTTCGAGGTGACGCCGCCGATGCTCAAGGAGTCCGCCTATGGCGTCGGCTGCACGACATGGGAGGTGATGTGGGGCGTCGTGCTTCCCTACACCAAGACCGGCGTCATCGGCGGAGTCATGCTCGGCCTCGGGCGCGCGCTGGGCGAGACGATGGCGGTGACCTTCGTCATCGGCAATACGAACTTCCTCGACTCCGCCTCGCTGTTCGCGCCAGGCAACAGCATCACTTCGGCGCTTGCCAACGAGTTCGCCGAGGCGGACCCCGGCCTGCACACCGCGGCGCTGATGGAGCTGGGCCTGATCCTGTTCGTGATCACCCTGATCGTGCTGGTGGTGTCGAAACTGCTGCTCCTGCGCCTCGCCAAGGGCGAGGGAACGAAGAGCTGACCGGGGACCGACATGAATCTTCTCGCAAGACGCAAACTGACCAACCGGGTCGCGCTCACGCTGTCGCTGTCGGCCATGGCCTTCGGCCTGTTCTGGCTCGCATGGATCCTGTGGACCGTGCTCGATCTCGGCCTGGCGGGCTTGTCGCTCACCCTCTTCACCGAGATGACGCCGCCGCCGGGCGCCGAGACCGGTGGACTGCTCAACGCGATCGTGGGCAGCCTGATCATGGTCGTGCTTGCCACGCTCCTGGGTACGCCGATCGGCATCCTTGCCGGGGTCTATCTGGCGGAGTATGGCCGTTATCACTGGCTGGGATCGGTCACCCGCTTCATCAATGACCTTCTGCTGTCCGCGCCTTCGATCGTGATCGGTCTGTTCGTGTACGCGGTGGTGGTGGCGCAGACCGGCAAGTTCTCCGCCTGGTCGGGGGTGATCGCGCTGGCGTTGATCGTGCTCCCGGTCGTGGTGCGCACCACCGAGAACATGCTGCAGCTGATCCCGAACACCCTGCGCGAAGCGGCTTTCGCGCTCGGCGCGCCAAAAAGCGTGGTGATCTCCAAGGTCACGCTGCGCGCCGCGCGCGCCGGTGTGCTGACGGGCGTGCTGCTCGCCGTGGCGCGCATTGCCGGTGAGACCGCGCCGCTGCTCTTCACGGCGCTCTCCAATCAGTTCTGGACGCTGAATCTGAACGAGCCGATGGCCAATCTGCCGGTGACGATCTTCAAGTTCGCCATGAGTCCCTTCACGAACTGGCAGGAGCTGGCCTGGGCCGGTGTATTCCTGATCACGATGGGCGTGCTCATCCTCAATATCGTCGCACGCGTCTTCCTGCGTGCCGAGAAGCTCAACTAAGCGACAACCGAAAACAATCCAGGCCCGTGCCGCGGGCCGAGATTGGAGAAGAGAATGGAAATCACCGACGCGCAGATCGAGTTCAAGGACTTCAACTTCTACTACGGGAAGTTCCACGCGCTAAAGAACATCAACTTCAAGATGGCGCGCCACAAGTGCACCGCCTTCATCGGTCCGTCGGGCTGCGGCAAATCCACGCTGCTGCGGACGATCAACCGCATGTACGACCTCTATCCGGAGCAGCGCGCCGAAGGCCAACTGTTGTTCGACGGTCGCAACCTGCTCGGGTCGGATATCGACGTCAGCGTGCTGCGCGCAAAGATCGGCATGGTCTTCCAGAAACCGACGCCGTTCCCGATGTCGATCTACGACAACATCGCCTTCGGGGTGAAGCTGCACGAAAAGCTGTCATCCAAGGACATGGATGACCGTGTCGAATGGGCGCTGCGCAAGGCGGCGCTGTGGGACGAGGTTAAGGACAAGCTCAATCAGAGCGGCATGAGCCTGTCGGGCGGACAGCAGCAACGCCTTTGCATCGCGCGCGGCATCGCGGTCAAGCCGGAGGTGATCCTGCTCGATGAGCCGACCTCGGCGCTCGATCCGATCTCAACGGCACGGATCGAAGAGCTGATCGACGAACTCAAGGCAGAGTTCACGATCGTCATCGTCACCCACAACATGCAGCAGGCGGCCCGGATCTCCGACTACACCGCTTACATGTATCTCGGCGAGATGGTGGAGTTCGGCGTGACCGATGAACTCTTCGTCAAGCCGAAGAAGAAGGAAACCGAGGACTACATCACCGGGCGCTTCGGCTGACGCGCATGCGACGACCGCAGGGCGCCCGCCCCGCGGATCGGCGCAGCCAGGCAAGGGGGGCGAGCGATCGCCCCTTGTTCGTTGGTTCGCCGCCGGGCTGCGGCGAACCCTGCGATCAACGTGCGCGCAAGGCGGCGTTGAGCTGGTCCACCAACTCGGCCCAGTCCGCATCCACAGCGAGCTGCTCGCGCAGAAATGCCGCTTGGGCCTCGGTCCAGAAAGGCGCGTCTGCCAATTTCACGCTGTCGTGCAGCGGCGCGTGCGCTCTGATGAATGCATCGATTGCGCGACGGTCGTTCTCGAGGCCGAGCTGGGCGAAGAGGTCGGCAAGGACGTGTACGGGCTGTTCCATGATGGTCTCCTTTCAACGCAAGGCGGCTGAGTGGCCGCCGGTCAGCCTAACCTGACTATAGTCGAGCGCGCGTGATCGAGGCGTGGGATGCACGTCCGCGAGGGCTGCGGTGCGATCGGGCGGTCGGGCCGCAGCGGACATCCTCAGTAGGGGCAATGGTTACAGCCATTTGCTCCCAGGAGCTTGCCCATCCTATAATCCTGCGGTTTAACCTCTTGGTTACGCGCGCTCAATGATCCGACTCGTCGCTGGGAACTGGAAGATGAACGGCAGCCTGGCTGCCAATCGTGTCCTGCTCGAAGGACTCAGTGTCCAGCCCGGTGTGGAAGTGGTGCTCTGTGTGCCCTATCCGTACCTTGCGCAGCTTCAGGAACGCCCTGCCGGACTGATGCTCGGCGCGCAGGATGTCAGCGAGCATGTGGCCGGAGCGTACACGGGCGAAGTGAGCGTCTCGATGCTGGCGGATTTCGGTTGCCGCTATGTCATCGTGGGGCATTCCGAGCGCCGTGCGCTGTTCGGAGAGGATGACCTGATGGTCGGACGCAAGGCGCGTGCGGCCCTCGAGGGGGGGCTGGTGCCGATCGTGTGCGTGGGCGAGACGCTTGCCGAGCGCGATGCGGGTGCCGTTCTTCAGGTCATCGGTCGCCAGCTCGCCGCGGTGCGGGAGGTGCTCGGTGCGGAGGCGATGGGGGAGGTGGTCATCGCCTACGAGCCGGTGTGGGCGATCGGTAGCGGCCGTTCGGCGACCGTCGAGCAGGTTGCCGAGGTGCATCGCGACATCCGCGCGTGGCTGAGGGGGCAGGGCATTGCAGCGGGCGGCGTGCGGATCCTTTATGGTGGCAGCGTGAAGCCCGACAATGCCCGTGCCCTGTTCGCCGCCGAGGACGTCGATGGCGGCCTGATCGGTGGCGCATCGTTGGTTGCAGGGGATTTCATGGCGATCTGTCGCGCTGCGGCAGAAGCCGCTTGATTGTTCAATGTCTGGTCTTATTCAAGGTTTGTGATGGGTGATTACCTCTTTTCTCTCGTGCTGACTGTTCATGTGCTGGTCGGTCTCGGTGTCATCGGTCTCGTGCTTGTGCAGCACGGCAAGGGCGCCGACATGGGGGCCGCTTTCGGTAGCGGTTCGTCGGGCAGTTTGTTCGGGTCGTCCGGTTCCGCGAACTTTCTCAGCCGCACCACCGCGGTGCTGGCGACGGTCTTCTTCCTTACCAGCCTGGGGCTCAGCTACCTCGCGAGCAACAAGCCTGCCGCGCCTTCCAGCGTGATGGAGGGGGTGCAGACGGCGCCCGCGTCCGAGGCGGCGCCCGCCGTCCCGGTCGATACCTCGCCGGCGCAATCCATTCCCAAATAATTGGGCGCGAGCTCTTTGCGCGGTGCGCAAAAGCTCATATAATTATGCGGCTTTCCAAGTGAAGCGCCGACGTGGTGAAATTGGTAGACACGCTATCTTGAGGGGGTAGTGGCGAAAGCCGTATGAGTTCGAGTCTCATCGTCGGCACCACATTCCGGGAACGCCCGCAATAGCGGGCGTTTCCATGCAGAGCAGCCATAAAACAATAACGACGGCGCGTATCTGACGCCGTCCAACGTAAATGGGGGTTTCTGGACATGCTGGAAAATTATTTTCCCGTCCTGATGTTCATGCTCGTTGGTTTGGGCTTTGGTGTTGCTCCAGTCATCCTCGGGCGTCTGCTCGCTCCCTATCGTCCCGATACGGAAAAAAACTCTCCCTACGAATGCGGCTTCGAGGCGTTTGAAGACGCCCGCATGAAGTTCGACGTTCGCTATTACCTGATCGCCATTCTTTTCATCCTGTTCGATCTCGAGATCGCCTTCCTTTTCCCGTGGGCGACGGTCTTCCAGGAGTTCATCGCAGCCGGAGAGGTCGCCTGGTTCGTCTTCGGTTCGGTCATGGTCTTTCTTGCGATTCTGGTAATCGGCTACATCGTCGAGTGGAAGAACGGTGCACTCGACTGGGAGTAATGCATGAGCATTGAGGGCGTGTTTCGCGAGGGGTTCGTCACCACCTCGCTCGATGCGGTCATCAACTGGACGCGCACCGGCTCGTTGTGGCCGATGACCTTCGGTCTGGCCTGCTGTGCGGTTGAGATGATTCATGCGGGATGCTCCCGCTACGACCTAGACCGCTTCGGGGTGGTTTTCCGTCCCAGTCCGCGCCAGTCCGACCTGATGATCGTGGCGGGTACCCTGTGCAACAAGATGGCGCCGGCGCTGCGCAAGGTCTACGACCAGATGTCGGAGCCGCGCTGGGTGATCTCCATGGGGTCGTGCGCCAACGGCGGTGGTTACTACCACTATTCCTACTCGGTCGTGCGCGGGTGCGACCGCATCGTGCCTGTCGATGTCTATGTGCCGGGCTGTCCTCCGACGGCCGAGGCGCTGATCTACGGCATTCTCCAGCTGCAAAACAAGATCAAGCGCACCAACACGATTGCGCGCTGACGGGTGTCCCAGACATGAGTGCCAAGCTTGAACGCCTGAGCCAAACCTTGCGCGACGTCTTTGGTGAGCGGATCGCTTCGCTCGCAGTCGATCGCGGTGAGGTCACGATCGAGGTTCCTGCCTCCGAGTACCTGCGCGTCGCGCGCGAGCTGCGCGATCATGCCGATCTGCACTTCGAGCAGCTCATCGACATTTCCGGTCTCGACTATTCGGCCTACGGCCATGAGCCGTGGGACGGAAAGCGTTTCGCTTCGGCGGCGCACCTGACGTCGGTGAAGCACAACTGGCGCCTCCGCCTCAAAGTGTTCGCCGACGACGACGAGTTTCCGGTGGTCGACTCCGTAGTGGATGTGTGGCCGAGCGCCAACTGGTACGAGCGCGAGTCCTTCGACCTCTACGGGATCATGTATTCCGGTCATCCCGACCTGCGGCGCATCCTGACCGACTACGGTTTCGTCGGTCACCCCTTCCGCAAGGACTTCCCGGTGTCGGGTTACGTCGAGATGCGCTACGACCCGGAGCAGGGCAGGGTGGTGTATCAGCCGGTGACCATCGAGCCGCGCGAGAACACGCCGCGCATCGTGCGCGAAGAGAATTACGGGAACGTCGGCCATGGCTGAAATCCGCAACTACACGATCAACTTCGGTCCGCAGCACCCCTCTGCGCACGGCGTGCTCCGCCTCGTGCTCGAGCTCGACGGCGAGGTCGTCGAGCGCGCAGATCCGCATATCGGCCTGCTGCATCGCGGCACCGAGAAGCTCGCCGAGACGCGTACCTGGGTTCAGTCCGTTCCCTACATGGATCGCCTGGACTACGTGTCGATGATGTGCAACGAGCACGCCTACTGCATGGCGATCGAGAAGCTGCTCGGCGTGCAGGTTCCTGAGCGTGCGCAGTACATCCGGGTGATGTTCGACGAGATCACGCGCATCCTGAACCATCTCCTCAACATCGGAACCCATGCGCTCGACATCGGCGCGATGACGATGGTGCTCTACACCTTCCGTGAGCGCGAGGATCTGATGGATGCCTACGAGGCGGTCTCGGGCGCGCGCATGCACGCTGCGTACTACCGCCCGGGTGGCGTCTATCGCGACCTGCCGGACCGCATGCCGAAGTACGAGGTCAACAAGTTCAAGAACGAGAAGACGGTCAAGGAGCTCAACGCCAGTCGCGAAGGTTCGCTGCTCGACTTCCTCGAGGACTTCATCAACCGCTTCCCGACCTACTGCGACGAGTACGAGACGCTCCTGACCGACAACCGGATCTGGAAGCAGCGTACCGTCGGCATCGGCGTCGTGTCCCCGGAGCAGGCGCTGGCGTGGGGCTTCACCGGCCCGATGCTGCGCGGCTCGGGCATCGCCTGGGACCTGCGCAAGAAGCAGCCCTACGAAGTCTATGACCGCATGGATTTCGACATCCCCGTGGGCAAGAACGGCGACTGCTACGACCGTTACCTGTGCCGCATGGCGGAGATGCGCCAGTCGAACCGCATCATCAAGCAGTGCATCGACTGGCTGCGCAAGAACCCCGGCCCGGTCATCACCGACAACCACAAGGTCGCGCCGCCCTCGCGCGAGGCGATGAAGTCCAACATGGAAGAGCTGATTCACCATTTCAAGCTCTTCACTGAAGGCATGCACGTTCCGAAGGGCGAGGTGTACTCGGCGGTCGAGCATCCGAAGGGCGAGTTCGGTGTGTATGCGGTGTCCGATGGTGCGAACAAGCCATACCGCCTCAAGTTGCGCGCGCCGGGCTTCGCGCACCTCGCCGCGATGGACGACATCGCGCGCGGCCACATGATCGCCGACGTGGTGGCGATCATCGGCACGATGGACGTGGTGTTCGGCGAAATCGACCGCTGACGCCGTAGCCGGCTCGCCGGCAGCATCAAAGCGGCGCCTCGCGGGACGCCACTGAACCAAACAAGAATCGGCAGGCTATCCGGAAGATCAAGACGACATGCTGAGCCAGGAATCGCTGCACCAGATCGATCGAGAGATCGCCAAGTATCCGCCCGATCAGAAGCAGTCCGCGGTGATGGCCGCGCTGCGGATCGCGCAGGTCGAGAAGGGCTGGCTGCCCAAGGAACTCATCGAGTTCGTCGCGCGCTATCTCGACATGCCGCCGATCGCCGCCTACGAGGTCGCGAGCTTCTACAACATGTACGACCTCGAGCCGGTCGGGCGCCACAAGATCACCGTGTGCACCAACCTTCCGTGTGCGCTCTCCGGCGGCGTGCATGCTGCCGACTATCTCAAGCAGAAGCTCGGCATCGAGTTCAACGAGACCACGCCCGACGGCAGGTTCACGCTCAAGGAAGGCGAGTGCATGGGCGCCTGTGGTGATGCCCCGGTGCTGCTGGTGAACAACCACCACATGTGCAGCTGGATGACCACCGAGAAGATCGACCAGATGCTGGCCGACCTGGACAAGAAATGAGCACGCAAGGAATGATCCTCGCCGGCTGTGACGGCGACCGCACCTGGCGGCTCCAGGACTATGTGGCGCGCGGCGGTTATTCCGCGCTGAAGAAGATTCTCGCCGAGAAGCCCCCCCAGGACGCGATCATCGCCGAGCTGAAGACCTCGGTGTTGCGCGGCCGCGGTGGCGCGGGCTTCCCGACCGGCCTGAAGTGGAGCTTCATGCCGCGTTCGTTCCCGGGCGACAAATACCTCGCATGCAACTCCGACGAGGGCGAGCCGGGCACGTTCAAGGATCGCGACATCCTGCGCTACAACCCGCACAGCGTCATCGAGGGCATGGCGATCGCCGCCTATGCGATGGGCGCTGCGCGCGGATACAACTACATCCACGGCGAGATCTTCGAGACCTACTCACGTTTCGAGGAGGCGCTCGCGGAAGCGCGCGAGGCCGGCTTCATCGGCCAGAACATCCTCGGCAGCGGCTTCTCCTTCGAGCTCTTCGCGCACCACGGTTACGGCGCCTACATCTGTGGCGAGGAGACCGCGCTACTGGAGTCGATCGAGGGCAAGAAGGGGCAGCCGCGCTTCAAGCCGCCGTTCCCGGCGAGCTACGGCCTGTACGGCAAGCCGACCACGATCAACAACACCGAGACCTTCGCTTCGGTGCCCTTCATCATGAACATGGGCGGCGAGGCCTTCCTGAACCTCGGCAAGCCCAACAACGGGGGCATGAAGCTGTTCTCGGTGTCGGGCCACGTCAATCGCCCGGGCAACTACGAGATCCCGCTCGGCACTCCGTTCGCAGAACTGCTCGAGATGGCAGGCGGGATGCGTGGCGGCCGCAAGATCAAGGCGGTCATCCCCGGCGGCTCATCCGCTCCGGTCGTCCCGGGCAGCGTGATGATGGACTGCACGATGGACTACGACTCGATCTCCAAGGCGGGCTCGATGCTCGGCTCGGGCGCGGTCATCGTCATGGACGAGACGACCTGCATGGTCAAAGCGCTCGAGCGACTGTCGTATTTCTATTTCGAGGAATCCTGCGGTCAATGCACCCCCTGTCGTGAAGGGACGGGTTGGCTTTATCGCGTGGTGCACCGGATCGAGAACGGCCTGGGGCGTCCGGATGACCTCGATCTGCTGAATTCGGTGACGACCAACATCATGGGCCGGACGATCTGTGCCCTCGGCGACGCCGCCTCGATGCCGGTGCAGAGCTTCGTGAAGCACTTCGGCAGCGAGTTCGAATATCACATCGAAAACAAGAAGTGCCTCGTGCCGCCGGAAGTGCAGCGCGCTGGCAGTCAAATCTACGTGAGCCCGTCATGCTAGAGATCGAAATCGACGGCAAGCAGGTCCAGGTCAACGACGGCAGCACGGTGATCGAGGCTGCGAACGTTGCCGGTGCCTACATTCCGCACTTCTGCTATCACAAGAAGCTCTCGATCGCGGCCAACTGCCGCATGTGCCTGGTGCAGGTCGAGAAGGCGCCCAAGCCGCTCCCCGCCTGTGCCACGCCGGTCACCAATGGCATGAAGGTCTGGACGCACTCCGAGCTTGCAGTGAAGGCGCAGAAGGGGGTGATGGAGTTCCTGCTCATCAATCACCCGCTCGACTGTCCGATCTGCGACCAGGGCGGCGAATGTCAGCTGCAGGACCTCGCGGTGGGTTATGGCTCGACCGCCTCGCGCTATCAGGAAGAGAAGCGCGTGGTGTTCAACAAGAATCTCGGTTCGCTCGTGTCGACCGACATGACGCGCTGCATCAACTGCACGCGCTGCGTTCGCTTTACGGCAGAGATCGCCGGCGAGATGGAGCTTGGCCAGGCCTTCCGCGGCGAACACGCGGAGATCATGCCCTTCATCGAGAAAACGATCGACTCCGAGCTGTCGGGCAACATCATCGACCTGTGTCCGGTTGGCGCGCTGACCTCCAAGCCCTTCCGCTTCGCTGCGCGCACCTGGGAGCTGTCTCGGCGCAAGTCGGTGAGTCCGCATGACTCGCTCGGCTCGAACCTCATCGTCCAGACAAAGCACGACGTCGTGAAGCGCGTGCTTCCGCTCGAGAACGAAGAAGTGAACGAGTGCTGGCTGAGCGACAAGGACCGCTTCTCGTATGAAGCCCTCGCCAGCGAGGATCGTCTCACTGCCCCGATGATCAAGCAGGGCGGCCAATGGAAGAAGGTCGACTGGCAAGCGGCGCTCGAGTTCGTCGCCACGGGCCTGCGTGGCATCGCCAAGGACCATGGTGCGACTGCGATCGGTGCCCTCGCGTCGCCGCACTCGACCGTGGAGGAACTCTATCTGCTGCAGAAGCTGGTTCGCGGCCTGGGTTCGGAGAACGTCGATTTCCGTCTCCGCCAGTCCGACTTCCGTGCTGACGGCAAGCGTGCAGGGGCGCCCTGGCTGGGCATGCCGGTCGCAGGCGTCAGGGAGCTGACGCGTCTGCTCGTGGTCGGCAGCTTCCTGCGCAAGGACGCACCGCTGCTGGCGCAGCGCGTTCGCCAGGCTGCAAAGAAGGGCTTGCATGTCAGCGCCATCGGGCCGAACGCCGAGGAGTGGTTGCTCCCCGTGCGCAATCGCGCCTTGGTCGCGCCGTCGGCCATGGTCGCCACCCTCGCGCAGGTCGTGGCTGCGCTGGCACAGGAGCTTGGCGCCGAGGTCAGCGTCGCGCTGCTCGGCAAGCTTCCCGCGACGGTATCCGAGGAGGCCCGCGCGATCGCGCAGAGCCTCGCCAGCGGACGCAAGGTCGCGGTGTGGCTCGGCAGCCTGGCGGTTCAGCATCAGCGCGCGAGCGAGCTGCAGATGCTGGCGCAAGAGATTGCCCGCCTGACCGGTGGCAGCTTCGGCTTCATCGGCGAGGCCGCCAACAGCGTGGGTGGCTATCTGGCCAGCGCGCTCCCCGGAGAGGGTGGGCTCGACGCCGCTGCCATGATCGATCAACCCCGGCGTGCGTACGTGGTCCTGGGCGCTGAGCCCGAGCTCGACTTCGCGAATCCGTCGGCCACTGTGGCTGCACTGTCTTCAGCGCAGCTGGTGGTGGCCCTGAGCGCCTTCGATTCAACGACGCTGCGTGAGACGGCAGATGTGATCCTGCCGATCGCACCCTTTACCGAGACCTCGGGTACGTTCGTGAATTGCGAGGGCCGGGCTCAGAGCTTCGCGGCCGTCGCGCGACCGGCGGGCGAAGTCCGGCCAGGCTGGAAGGTGCTGCGCGTGTTGGGCAATCTGCTCGCGCTCGAGGGCTTCGGCTATGGTGATTCCGAGGCAGTGCGCGATGAGGCCTTGGGGACAGATGCGCCGTCCCGTCTCGACAACGGGCTCGAGGGCGTCCTCGTGAACGCGGCGCTCGGCAGCGCCACCGCACTCGAGCGCGTGGCTGACGTGCCGATCTACTTCGCCGATCCGATGGTGCGCCGCGCACCCTCGCTGCAGAAGACGCGCGATGCGGCCCAACCTACGGCGCGCATGTCGCCCGCGACCCTTGGCGCGCTCGGTATCGCTACCGGCGACCGGGTTCGTGTTTCGCAAGGGGCGGCGAGCGTCGAACTGATCGCTCAGGTGGATGAGAACCTCGCCGCCGGCTGCGTGCGCGTGGCGGCCGCGCATCCCACTACCGCTGCGCTCGGTGCGATGAGCGGTGATCTCAGCGTGGAGCGTGTCTGATGGAAGCGATGCTGCAACCCGTTGCCGAGTTCTTCGGTCCTTCCTGGACCGCTATCTGGACCCTGCTCAAGATCGTTGCGATCATCGCGCCGCTGATGATCGCCGTGGCATACCTCACGCTCGCGGAGCGGAAGGTCATCGGCTTCATGCAGGTTCGGATCGGCCCCAACCGCGTTGGACCGAAGGGCCTGCTGCAGCCGATCGCTGACGGCGTGAAGCTGCTGTTCAAGGAGATCATCGTTCCGAGCGGCGCGAACAAGGGACTGTTCATCCTCGGCCCCATTCTCGCCATCGCACCGTCCCTGGCGGCGTGGGCGGTCATTCCTTTCGGGGACGGTCTCGTTCTCGCCGATGTCAATGCGGGCCTGCTGTTCCTCCTCGCGATCACCTCGATGGAGGTCTACGGCGTGATCGTCGCCGGCTGGGCCTCGAACTCCAAGTACCCCTTCCTCGGCTCGATGCGTGCGGCCGCGCAAATGGTGTCCTATGAGGTCTCGATGGGCTTTGCCCTGATCTGCGTGTTGCTGATCTCGGCCAGCCTCAACCTCACCGATATCGTCATGTCGCAGGGCGAGGGGCGTTTCGCCGACATGGGTCTCGGCATCCTGTCGTGGAACTGGCTACCCCTGTTCCCGATGTTCGTGGTGTATGTGATTTCGGGGATCGCGGAGACCAACCGCGCGCCGTTCGACGTCGTCGAGGGCGAGGCGGAAGTGGTGGCGGGTCACATGGTCGAGTACTCGGGCATGACCTTCGCGCTGTTCTTCCTTGCCGAGTACGCGAACATGATCCTGGTGTCGATCCTGACCTCGATCCTGTTCCTCGGTGGCTGGTTGTCGCCGGTGGGCTTCCTGCCCGACGGGTTTCACTGGCTGGCGTTGAAGACGGCCGCGATCCTGTTCATCTTCCTGTGGGCGCGTGCCACCTTCCCGCGCTTCCGCTACGACCACATCATGCGTCTGGGCTGGAAGGTGTTCATCCCGGTCACCCTGGTGTGGGTGTTCGTGGTCGCGGTGTGGATGATGTCGCCGTTGTCGATCTGGAGTTGAGAAGACCATGGGTGCCAAGGATTACATCGGCAGTCTGTTCCTGAAGGAACTTGTGAAGGGCATGGCCCTGACCGGGCGGCATTTCTTCCAGCGCAAGATCACGGTTCAGTTCCCTGAGGAGAAAACGCCGCAAAGCAACCGTTTCCGCGGTTTGCATGCGCTGCGCCGCTATCCGAACGGCGAGGAGCGCTGCATCGCGTGCAAGTTGTGCGAGGCGATCTGCCCGGCCATGGCGATCACCATCGAGTCGGAGCAGCGGGACGACGGTTCGCGGCGCACCACGCGCTACGACATCGACCTCACCAAGTGCATCTTCTGCGGCTTCTGCGAAGAGGCCTGTCCGGTCGATGCGATCGTCGAAACGCGCGTGCTCGAGTACCACGGCGAGCAGCGCGGCGATCTTTACTACACCAAGCAGATGCTGCTCGCGGTGGGGGATCGCCACGAGTCGCAGATCGCCGCCGACCGCGAACAGGACGCCAAGTACCGCTAAGGGGAGGGCGCCTCGGCGCCACGAGTCAAGAACATGGAATTCAAGACCTTCGTCTTCTACTTTCTCGCCGTGATCATGGTTTTCGCGGCGCTGAGGGTGATCACAGCCCGGAACCCGGTGCACGCCGCGCTGTTCCTCGTGCTGACCTTCTTCAATGCCGGCGGGCTCTGGCTGCTGCTGCAGGCAGAATTCCTCGCCATCACGCTGGTGATGGTCTACGTCGGTGCGGTGATGGTGCTGTTCCTCTTCGTGGTGATGATGCTCGACATCAACCTCGATCGACTCCGCGAGGGCTTCTGGAGCTACCTGCCGGTCGGTGCTCTGGTGGGCATCCTCATGTTGGTCGAGATGGTGATGGTGCTCGGGGGCTCGTATTTCGGCCTCGAGGCAATGCCGGCGCCCCCTGCGGCTGCAGAGACCTACAGCAACACGCGCGAGATTGGCCGGGTGCTCTACACGGACTATGTGTATCCCTTCGAACTCGCCTCGCTGGTCCTGCTGGTGGCGATGGTGGCGGCTGTCGCACTGACGCTTCGCAAGCGCAAGGGCCTCAAGTCGATCCCGCCGTCCGAGCAGGTCGCAGTCAAGGCCGAGGGGCGGATCGAACTGGTCAAGATGCAGGCCGATAAAGAAGACTGACGGCGCGCAAACAAGAAAAGAACACCGCGCCGGCCCTCGCGCCGGCGCGATCAGGGGGTCTTAGATGCTTTCGCTTTCCCATTTCCTCATTCTGGGCGCGATCCTGTTCGCGATCAGCGTGGTCGGGATCTTCCTCAACAGGAAGAACCTGATCGTGCTGCTGATGGCCATCGAGCTGATGCTGCTGTCGGTCAACATGAACTTCGTGGCCTTCTCGCACTATCTGGGCGACATCGCCGGCCAGGTTTTCGTCTTCTTCATCCTCACCGTCGCAGCGGCTGAGTCCGCGATCGGCCTGGCGATCCTGATCGTCATGTTCCGCAACATGCGCACGATCCACGTGGATGACCTGGACAGCCTCAAGGGTTAAGGAAGCGACACGATATGGACATGCAGACTCTCTATCTTCTCGTGCCGCTGGCGCCGCTCGCGGGCGCCATTCTGGCGGGACTGTTCGGCAAGCCGATCGGGCGCGCAGGGGCGCACGTCGTCACCATCCTTGGGGTGGCGATCGCCTTCGTCGCATCGGTGGTGATCTACCAGGACGTCGCCGCCGGCAACACCTTCAACGGGACCGTGTATACCTGGATGCAGGCGGGCGGGATCAACTTCGAGGTGGGCTTCCAGATCGACTCCCTGACGGTGATGATGATGCTGGTGGTGACCTTCGTGTCGCTGATGGTGCACATCTACACCATCGGCTACATGTCGGAGGACCCGGGTTACCAGCGTTTCTTCAGCTACATCTCGTTGTTCACGTTCTCCATGCTGATGCTGGTGATGTCGAACAACTTCCTCCAGTTGTTCTTCGGCTGGGAGGCGGTGGGCCTGGTGTCTTACCTGCTGATCGGTTTCTGGTACGAGCGCCCGACCGCGATCTACGCGAACATGAAGGCGTTCCTGGTCAACCGCGTGGGTGACTTCGGCTTTCTGCTCGGCATCGGCCTGATCGCCGCCTACACCGGCAGCCTCAACTACCAGGAGGTGTTTGCCAAGGCTCAGGAGCTTTCGGTGACCGAAATGGCAGTGACGGGTTGGCCGCTGCTGACCGCGATCTGCATCTGTCTGTTCATCGGCGCCATGGGCAAGTCGGCGCAGGTTCCGCTGCATGTCTGGCTGCCCGACTCGATGGAAGGCCCGACCCCGATCTCTGCACTGATCCACGCCGCGACCATGGTGACCGCAGGCATCTTCATGGTGGCCCGCATGTCGCCGCTGTTCGAGCTGTCGGACACAGCGCTTTCGTTCGTCCTCGTCATCGGCGCCACGACCGCGCTGTTCATGGGTTTCCTCGGCATCGTCCAGAACGACATCAAGCGCGTGGTGGCGTACTCGACCCTCTCGCAGCTCGGGTACATGACGGTCGCGCTCGGCGTGTCCGCCTATTCGGCCGCGGTCTTCCACCTGATGACGCACGCCTTTTTCAAGGCGCTCCTGTTCCTCGGTGCAGGATCGGTGATCATCGGCATGCACCACGATCAGGACATGCGCAACATGGGCGGCCTGCGCAAGTACATGCCGATCACGTGGATCACCTCGCTGCTCGGTTCGCTGGCGCTGATCGGCTTCCCGCTGTTCTCCGGCTTCTACTCCAAGGATTCGATCATCGAGGCCGTGCATGCGTCGACGATCGCGGGTTCCGGCTATGCGATGTTCTGCGTCCTGCTCGGCGTGTTCGTGACGGCGTTCTATTCTTTCCGCATGTATTTCCTGGTGTTCCATGGCGAAGAACGCTTCGGAAAGGCGCACGAGCATCACGATCACCATGGCGACCATGATGACGAGGAGCCGTCTGCCGACCACCACCATGGGCTCGCCCCCGGGCAGAAGCCGCACGAGTCGCCCTGGGTTGTGACCTTGCCCCTGGTGTTGCTGGCCGTTCCTTCGGTGCTGATCGGCTTCTTCACCATCGAGCCGATGCTGTTCGGAGAATGGTTCAAGGGCGTGATCTTCGTCGGGGACAACCACGTCGGCCTCAGGGAGCTCGCGGCGAACTTCCATGGCCCGGTCGGCATGGCGGTGCATGGGCTGCAGACGGCGCCGTTCTGGCTGGCGATCGGTGGCGTCGCACTGGCGTGGTTCTTCTACATGAAGCGTCCGGACATCCCGGCTGCGATCCAGCGCACCTTCAAGCCGATCCACAGCCTGCTTGAGAACAAGTACTTCTTCGACCGCTTCAATGAGATCTTCTTTGCTGGTGGCGCCCGTGCGCTCGGCAAGGGCTTGTGGAAGGCGGGCGACCAGGGCCTGATCGACGGTATCGCGGTCAATGGGTCGGCGAAACTGGTCGGATGGGTTGCGCAGATGTCGCGCCTGTTCCAGACCGGCCACCTGTACCAGTACGCCTTCATGATGATCATCGGCGTGTTCGTCCTGCTCACCTACTGGTTCAACCGGGGTTGAGACGGACACGCAGGAACGGAAACACATAACAAGATCGAACGCGCCGTGCTCGGCGCACTGAACGGAAAGCAACGATGACGGACATTCCTCTCCTCAGTCTGGCGATCTGGGTACCGATCCTCGGTGGCCTGCTGGTGCTCGCGACCGGCTCGGATCGCAATGCCCCGCTGGCGCGCATGCTCGCCTTCGCGGTCGCGGTGGCTGGCTTCGTCGTGACCATTCCGCTCTATACCGGCTTCGACACCACGACGAGCGCGATGCAGTTCGTCGAGCTGACGTCCTGGGTGCCGCGCTTCAACATCAACTATCACCTCGGCGTCGATGGCCTGTCCGTTCTGTTCGTGATCCTGAACGCCTTCATCACCATCCTCGTGGTGATGGCCGGCTGGCAGGTCATCCAGGACAAGGTCGCACAGTACATGGCGGCGTTCCTGATCATGTCGGGCCTGATGAACGGGATCTTCTCGGCGCTCGACGGCGTGCTGTTCTACGTGTTCTTCGAAGCCTCGCTGATCCCCCTTTACCTGGTCATCGGCATCTGGGGCGGCGCCAATCGCGTCTATGCTGCGATCAAGTTCTTCCTCTATACGCTGCTCGGTTCGCTGTTGATGCTGGTGGCACTGCTCTACCTGTTCATGCAGTCCGGTGGCAGCTTCAGCATCCTCGACTGGCACCAACTGCCGCTGCCGATCGAGCCGCAGATCCTGATCTTCCTCGCCTTCCTGATCGCCTTCGGCGTCAAGGTGCCGATGTGGCCGGTGCATACCTGGCTACCCGATGCGCACGTCGAGGCGCCCACAGGCGGTTCGGTCGTACTGGCGGCGATCGGCCTCAAGCTGGGCGCCTACGGTTTCCTGCGGTTCTCGTTGCCGATCGTGCCGGACGCGGCGCAGCAACTCGCGCCGCTTGTCATCGCGCTGTCGCTGATCGCGGTGGTGTACATCGGTTTCGTCGCGCTGGTGCAGGCTGACATGAAGAAGCTGGTGGCGTATTCCTCGATCTCGCACATGGGCTTCGTGACCCTGGGTTTCTTCATCTTCAACCCGCTTGGTGTCGAGGGTGCCCTGGTGCAGATGATTTCCCACGGTTTCGTATCGGGCGCGATGTTCCTCTGCATCGGTGTGCTCTACGACCGCATGCATTCGCGCCAGATTGCGGATTACGGCGGCGTGGTCAACACGATGCCGAAGTTCGCTGCCTTCTTCATGCTGTTCGCGATGGCCAACTCGGGACTGCCTGCGACCTCCGGTTTCGTCGGCGAGTTCATGGTCGTCCTCGGCGCGGTGCAGTACAACTTCTGGATCGGTTTCGTTGCGGCCACGACGCTGATCCTCGGCGCCGCCTATTCGTTGTGGATGTACAAGCGCGTGGTCTTCGGCAAGGTTGCGAACAAGCACGTGGCAGAGCTCGAGGACATCAACGGCCGCGAGTTCGCCTTCCTCGCGATCCTGGCGGCGTGCGTGCTGGCGATGGGCCTGTACCCCTTCCCCTTCACCGAAGTGATGCACGCCTCGGTCAATGAACTCCTGCGGCATGTTGCCGTGAGCAAGCTCTGAGCGCCATTCAGCGCAAGCGCCCGAGAGACTCTTAACGGACTGGTCAGAAGATGAATTTCGTCGTCCCCGACTTCTACCCCGCAGCGGCCGAGATCTTCGTGGCCGTCATGGCCCTGGTGATCATGCTGGCGAGTACCTTCGCCCGCAGCATCGCGCGCAATCTCTCCTATTTCCTCACGCAGGCGACCCTCGTCGCGGCGGCTTTCATCACCATCTACACGATGGAAGGGGAAGTGGTTCATACCTTCAGCAACATGTTCATCAGTGACCTGATGGGCGATTTCCTGAAGCTGATGATCTATTTCTCGACGGCGATCGCCTTGCTCTATGGGCGCGGCTACATGGCCGACCGGAAGATCGACAAGCCCGAGTACTACCTGCTGGCGCTGCTGATGACGCTGGGCATGATGGTGATGGTGACCGCCAACCACATGCTCCCGATGTACATCGGTCTGGAGATGATGTCGCTTGCGCTGTACACGATGGTGGCCTTCGATCGTGACTCGGCGCGGTCGACCGAGGCGGCGATGAAGTACTTCGTGCTCGGTGCGCTCGCCTCCGGTCTGCTGCTCTACGGCATGTCGATGGTGTACGGCGCGACCGGGACGCTGGAGTTCTCGGGAATCGCCCAAGCCATTTACAACCAGTCCGCCAACCAGACCGTGCTGATGTTCGGCCTCGTGTTCCTGGTCGCGGGCATCTGCTTCAAGCTCGGCGTGGTGCCTTTCCACATGTGGGTGCCCGACGTCTATCAGGGCGCGCCGACCGCGGTGACGCTGGTGATCGCCACGGCGCCCAAGCTGGCGGCGTTCGCGATGGCCATCCGACTTCTGGTCTGGGCGCTGTTCGATATTGCCGAGGAATGGCAGGTGATGCTCATGCTGGTGGCGGTGGCGTCGATCGTGCTCGGCAACCTCGCTGCGATCGCGCAGCAGAACATCAAGCGCATGCTCGCCTACTCGGGCATCTCCCACATGGGCTTCATGTTGCTCGGGCTGCTTGCCGGAGTGGTGGAGGGGGATCGCCACTTCGCGCTCAACGCATACAGTTCGGCGATGTTCTACGCGGTGTCCTACGTGATCATGAGCCTCGCCTCGTTCGGCATGATCATCCTGCTGTCGCGGGCGGGGTTCGAGGCGGAGAACATCGACGACTTCAAGGGTCTCAACAAGCGTAGCCCCTGGTACGCCTTGATGATGCTCTTCGTGATGTTCTCGATGGCCGGCGTGCCTTTCTTCATCGGTTTTTTCGCCAAGCTGTCGGTGCTTCAGGCGGTGGTGGCGGCAGGCTACTTCTGGCTCGCGGTGCTTGCGGTGGTGATGTCGGTGATCGGAGCCTTCTACTACCTGCGTGTCGTCAAGCTGATGTATTTCGACGAGCCGGTGGATGCGGCGCCGATCCATGCGCCGGCCGAGGTGCGCGTGATGCTGTCGGCCAATGGCCTTGCAATCGCCGCGCTGGGACTGGCGCCGCAGATGCTGATGTCCGTATGTGCTTACGCACTGCTGGGGTCGCTGTAGTAGGCTCCGGAAGCTTGGGTAATCAGGCGTTTTCTCCCTTGGCCATCGCGTGTGCGATGGCCAAGTTGTTTGCGGATTGCGATCGTAGCCAATGATGAGCCACCTCCCGGACGATCCTCTGATCGAGCGCACGCTCTCTTCCGAACAGGTTTTCGACGGTGCGCTGCTGCACGTCCGACGCGACCGCGTGCGGCTTCCGGATGGCGGCGAGAGCGTGCGCGAATACGTGCGGCATCCCGGGGCGGTGGTCGTGGTCGCGTTGCAGGCGGATGGCGCGCTCGTGCTCGAGCGCCAGTTCCGGTATCCCTTGCGGCGTGCCTTCCTGGAGTTCCCCGCCGGAAAGATCGACACCGGCGAGGCGATCCTGGCATGCGCGATGCGGGAGCTGCGTGAGGAGACCGGCTATGAGGCGGCCGACTGGCAGCATGTCGGCGTGATGCACCCGTGCATCGGTTACTCCGACGAGCGGATCGAGATCTTCTTCGCGAGCGGGCTACGGCACGTCGGCCATGCCTGGGATGAGGGCGAGTTTCTCGAGGTGCTGGCGATGCCCGTGGATGCGGTCGAGGAGGCCATTCACACGGGGCGCATCACTGACGCCAAGAGCATCACCGCGTTCTATCGTGCGCGCCCCCTGATTCACGCCGTGCTGGGCCGCTGATTCGCAGGGCCTTGGGCCTGCTCGCGTCGGAAGGGCAGGCGCTCGCTCAGTTCATCCAGATAGAAATCGACGCCTTGGCGCTCGCGCGCGACGAAGTCGTCGACAGCGCGCCGGAAACGGTGGTCGGCGATCCAGTGTGCGGAATAGGTGCGGATCGGAAGCAGGCCGCGCGACAGCTTGTGCTCCCCCTGCGCCCCGCCTTCGAACCGCGCAAGGCCTTCGGCAATGCAGTATTCGATCGCCTGGTAGTAGCACAGCTCGAAGTGCAGGAAGGCGAGCGGCTCGGTCGTCCCCCAATAGCGCCCGTAGAGGGCGCCATCGTCGCAGAGGAAATACGCCGCCGCGACCGGGCTGTCATCACGCAGTGCGAGTAGCAATCGCACCGAGTCGGGCATGCGCTCGGCGAGGCGGTGGAAGAAGGTGGGGGTCAGATAGGGGCTCGAACGGTGCGCGGCGTAGGTGGCGGCGTAGCAGCCGTAGAGGAAATCCCAGTCTCGGGGGCCTGCGTCGTGACCATCGAGCCAGCGCATGCGCAGTCCGTGATCGGCAGCGCGCCGCCGTTCCTGGCGGATCTTCTTGCGCTTTGCGTGATTGAGGCTGGCGAGAAAGGCATCGAAGCCGTTCCAGCGCGCGCCGTTTCGCTCGGGCTCGGTCGCCGGTGACGCGGCTGCAGCGGATCCGCATTGCGGCAGCGCAGGCACGGCATTCTCCCAATGGAACTGGACCCCTTCGCGAATCGACATCCCTGCCGCGGCGAGCAGAGGAAGCTCGTCCGCGGCTGGAAAAAGAAGGTGGAATGACGAGTGGCGTGCCTCGCGTGCCCGGGCGATCACGGCTTCGATCAGGGCCTTGCGGGCTCCGGGATCGCGGCCGAGGATGCGTGGCCCGGGAACCGGCGTGAAGGGCACTGCGGCCAGCCACTTCGGGTAGTACGCGAGCCCATGGCGGTGGTAGGCCTCCGCCCAGGCCCAGTCGAAGACGTATTCGCCGTATGAGTGGTGCTTCTCGTACATGGGCATGACGGCGACAAGTTCGCCATCCCGCCACAGGCCTGCGTGCTTGGGTAACCAGCCCGAGCGGCCGCCCACGCAGCCGGTCTCCTCGAGTGTGGCCAGGAAGGCATGGCGCAAGCAGGGAGGCGCGGGGCAAGCGGTGGCGTCGAGGAGAGCGTCCCACTGCGTTGCCGCGATTCCGTTGATGGCCGATAGCAGGTGCAGTCCGTCGGTGCGTTTCATCGTGTTGAGGGCGGCGCCCTGGGTGTTTGTCGATCCGCTCCGCGTGCTTTGCGCAGCTGCCTTCTTTTTGTGCAGGCGGACGATACGCTTGCCCGACATCGACTTGCAAGCGAAACTCAGGACTTATCCACAGGCTTGCCCCCATCGCCTGTGGGTTTCCTGCCGCGGAGGCTGCAGGCTGCGGGGCGGCTGCGTATCCCGGAGACTTCGGCATGCGTGGGCGCACGCTGAAGCGGTATAGTTTCGCCCCATGAACGCACACGCTCACTCCTGCTTAACGATCGCCTTCGCGCAGCTCAACCTCACCGTTGGCGACTTGCCCGGAAACGCCAATCGCATCATCGCCGCCCTCGAACAAGCGCGTGCGGCCGGCGCTGACCTGTTGCTCACGCCCGAGCTTGCACTTTCGGGCTATCCCCCCGAGGACCTGCTGCTTCGCCCTGATTTCTATCGCGCTTGCCGGCGCGAGACACAGCGTATCGCCGCCGCTGCGCAGGGGATCGCGGTGGTGCTGGGGCATCCGGTCGAGGATCTCGACGAGCGTTACAACGCCGCATCGGTATTGCGTGACGGGCAACTGCTGGCGCGCTACCACAAGAGTCTGCTTCCCAACTACGAGGTGTTCGACGAGGAGCGCTATTTCGAGGCCGGGAATGCGGCCTGCGTCTTCGAGTGCAAGGGCGTGCGCCTCGGCTTGAACATCTGCGCCGACGTCTGGGAGTCAGGGCCGGCGGCGGCGGCACGGGCAGCCGGTGCCCAGGTCCTGCTCGCGCTCAACGCCTCGCCCTATCACATCAACAAACAGGCTCAGCGCCTCGAGGTTGTGCGCGAGCGCGTTCGCGAGAGCGGCTTGCCGGTTCTCTACTGCAACATGGTGGGCGGGCAGGACGAGCTGGTGTTCGATGGCGCATCCTTCGCACTCGACCATGACGGCGCGCTTGCGCACCAGACGTCAAGCTTCGAAGAAGGCGTGGTGACGCTTCGCTTCGCTGACGGGCGCTGGCTTGGTGGCAGTGTTGCCGAGCCGCGGCTGCTCGAGGCGGAGGCCTACGAGGCACTCACCATAGGCGTGCGCGACTACGTCGGCAAGAACCGTTTCCCGGGCGCGATCATCGGTCTTTCGGGCGGCATCGACTCGGCGCTGACCTTGGCCGTGGCGGTCGACGCGCTTGGTGCGGAACGCGTGCGCGCGGTAATGATGCCGTCGCCCTACACCGCGCAGATGAGTCTCGACGACTCGCGCGAGATGGTCCGCAGGCTCGGGGTGCGCTATGACGAGATCCCGATCGAGCCCGCGATGAAGGTTTTCGCCGACCTGCTCGCGCCGCAGTTCGCCGGTCTGCCTGCCGACACCACCGAGGAGAACCTGCAGGCAAGGATTCGCGGCATGATCCTGATGGCGCTGTCGAACAAGACGGGTTCGATCGTGCTGACAACCGGCAACAAGAGCGAGATGGCGACTGGCTACGCTACCCTCTACGGCGACATGGCAGGTGGTTTCGCGGTCCTGAAGGATCTTTACAAGACGCTCGTGTTCCGGCTGTCCAACTGGCGCAATACGCTGGGTCCGGTGATTCCGCAGAACATCATCGACCGTCCGCCATCGGCCGAGCTCAAGCCGGACCAGAAGGATCAGGACAGTCTCCCGCCCTACGAGATGCTGGATGCGATCATCGAGGCCTACATGGAACGCGACGAGTCGCCGCGTGAGATCATCGCCGCCGGCTTCCCGGAGACCGAGGTGCGGCGCACGGTGGCCATGCTCAAGCGCAACGAATACAAGCGGCGGCAGGCCCCCGTGGGCATCCGGGTCACGCCGCGCGGCTTCGGCAGGGACTGGCGTTATCCGATAACATCCCGCTACCAGGATGAGTTCTGAAAGACAGGAGAGACGTGGATGAAGAAGATCGAGGCGATCATCAAGCCGTTCAAGCTGGACGAGGTTCGCGAGGCGCTGTCCGAGGTCGGTATCACCGGCCTCACCGTGACCGAGGTGAAAGGGTTCGGCCGCCAGAAAGGTCATACCGAGCTATACCGGGGCGCCGAGTACGTGGTGGACTTCCTGCCCAAGATCAAGGTCGAAGTGGTGCTCGCCGACGACATCGTCGACCAGGCGGTGGAGGCGATCGTCAAGGCTGCGCACACGGGGAAGATCGGCGATGGCAAGATCTTCGTAAGCGCGGTCGAGCAGGTGATTCGCATCCGCACCGGGGAGACGAACGAGTCTGCCATCTGATCCAGGCCTGGGCCAGGCGCGTGGGCCGCGCCGGGCCGGCAGGAGCCCCCTAGCGTGAGCTGGCGTTCTGGGCGCGTAGCAGCACGAGCAGGGCGCCTCCACCACCGTCGTGGGGGCCGGCCTGACAGAAGGCGAGGATTTCCTCCCGCTGCGCCAGCCAGCCCCGCGACAGCTGCTTCAGGATTGACACCTTGCCGGGCGAGCCATGGCCCTTTCCGTGTATCACCCGGATGCAGCGCTTGCCCTGTGCGAGCGCGTCGTGCAGGAAATGGGCGAGGGCTGCGCGCGCCTCGTCACGCGTGAGGCCGTGCAGGTCGATCTGGCCCTGCAGTACCCAGCGCCCGCGCCGCAGGTCGGTGAGTACGCGTCGTGGAAGCCCCGGACGCAGGAAGGCCGCTTCCTCGCCCATGTCGAGGCGGTCCTCGAAGGTCAGCGGGGCCGCCAGCGATTCATGCAGTGCCGCGCGCTCGTCGGCCTCGCGCTTGAGCGGTGCGGGAGGTGGGGCCGGGGGCGCGATCTCCACCCGGTTGCGGTCGGCGACGGGCTGGGCATCGCCTACCACGCTGCGAAAGAGCGCCGACGGGTCGCTGAGGTCGGCGTCCGCTGGCAGCAGGATGGCATCGGGGCGCTGGATGCGGCCCGCGCGCGCGGTTGAGGGCTGTTGCGCTTGATGGCGATACGCGGTCTCGAGCTCGACGCGTCCGCTGTCGCGCAAGGGAACCACGCCCGCATAAGCGAGCCGGAGCGGATCGGTCTCTGTCCGCTGCGGAGAGCCGGGATCCGCAGGCGACGCCTCCTCGGCGACTTGCCGCGGCAGCGGCGCCGGGCGTGGTCGCTCGATGAATGCGCGATCGCTCCCGCCGACCGGCTGCACCTTGCCTACCGCCGCGCGAAAGAGTTCGAGATCGGCGGCATCCGGTCGTGGATCGGGCTCGGACTTGGGCGAGGGTATCCGGGCCGGGCGAATCCGCGCTGCGGGCGGCCGCTGCTCCGCGTCCGGTTCCGACGCCTGCGCCGCGCGGATGCGCTGGCGCAGGCCGGCGAACGGCGTGTTCGGCTTGTCCGCGGCGCCGCTGGAGCCCGCGGCGGCGCCGCGCGTCTGCTTTGCGGGAGTCCGCCGCCCCATGGCGCCGCTCAGTCGCCGAGGGCGTCGAGGTAACGCTCGGCGTCGAGCGCGGCCATGCAGCCGGTGCCGGCCGAGGTCACCGCCTGGCGGTAAATGTGGTCCTGCACATCGCCCGCCGCGAACACCCCCGGCACGCTGGTCTGGGTCGCGTTGCCGTTGCGTCCGCCCTGGGTGACGATATAGCCACCTTCCATTTCGAGCTGCCCCTCGAAGATATCGGTGTTGGGCTTGTGGCCGATGGCGATGAACACGCCCTGGAGCGCCACGTCGCGGGTGCTGCCGGTGCGGACGTCCTTGATGCGCATCCCGGTCACGCCGGTGTTGTCGCCGAGGACCTCGTCCAGGGTGGCGTTGAGCGCCAGCTCGATCTTTCCGGCGGTGACCTTCTCCATGAGCTTGTCGATCATGATCTTCTCGGCGCGGAACTTCTCGCGACGGTGCACCAGCGTGACCTTCCTGGCGATGTTGGCGAGGTAGAGCGCTTCCTCGACTGCGGTGTTGCCGCCGCCGACCACCGCGACCTCCTGGTTGCGGTAGAAGAAGCCGTCGCAGGTCGCGCAGGCCGACACGCCGCGGCCCGCGAATTTCTCCTCGGAGGGCAGGCCGAGATACTTGGCGGTTGCGCCGGTGGCGATGATCAGCGCGTCGCAGGTGTATTCGCCGCTGTCGCCGATGAGGCGGAATGGCCTCTCGCCGAGTTTCACCGTGTGGATGTGGTCGAAGATCATCTCGGTGTTGAAACGCTCCGCATGCTTCTGGAAACGCGCCATCAGGTCGGGGCCCAGCACGCCATCGGCGTCGGCCGGCCAGTTGTCGACTTCGGTGGTGGTCATGAGCTGGCCACCCTGTGCGAGGCCGGTTACCAGCACCGGATTCAGGTTTGCGCGCGCAGCGTAGACGGCAGCGGTGTAGCCGGCGGGACCGGAGCCGAGAATCAGCAGGCGGGCGTGTTTCGTCGTCATGGAGGCGTTCCTGGGCGTTACGGGACAAGCGCAGGATTATAGCGGACGGGTCATTCGCCGGGATTGATGGGGGCGATTGCCCCGGCTCATCACGGCGTCTCGGGGGGGTTTCGACGGCGTGACGAATTTCACGACATTTCCATGATTCGCCTCACATTCGTTTACACTTTGCGATGAGTTTATCGACGCATTGATCTTTTTCGTGCATCCCGGAGTGCGCATGACCCAGACCACCGCCGTTTCCGTCGTCGCCCTTAAGACCTTCCCGCTTTTCCATGGTTTGTCGGACGAGGCGCTGGGCAACATTGCCCGCGTCTCCATGATGCGCAGGTTCCCGCGCGGGCAGTCGGTGGTGTGCGCGGGCGATCGGCCCGACTATGTCTATCTGGTGCTCACCGGCAGCCTCAAGGTGGTGGTGAGCGACGAAGATGGGCGCGAGGTCATCCTGTCCATCCTGGGGCAGGGCGAGCTTTTCGGAGAGATGGGGATGTTCGACGAGCGCCCGCGTTCGGCATCGGTGATCGCCGTCGTGCCGTCCGACCTGGTGCTTATCTCCAAGCAGGACTTCCGCCGCATCATGCACGACAGCTTCGAGGTGTCGTGGCGGATCATGTGCAATCTGGCCGAGCGGCTGCGCAATGCCGACCGCAAGATCGAGAGCCTGGCGCTCATGGACGTCTATGGGCGGGTCGCCCGCCTGCTGATCGAGATGTCGGAGGACGTCGGTGGCGAAGCGGTGGTCGTGCGCAAGATCTCGAAGCAGGACATCGCCAAGATGATCGGCGCCTCGCGCGAGATGGTGAGCCGGGTCATGAAGGATCTTGGCCAGCAGGGCCTCATCGAGGAACGGCCGGACGGTATCGTGTTGCGCGAGCGACTGAACGACGTCTGAACCGGCTGCAGGCTTCGGGCGGGTTGCGCTTGGGGCGAGGCTGAGCTCATGACGGCTTTGTGAGCAGGCGCAACATCGGCGGTGGCCGGGGCGGTCGATCCCGTATAATCCAGCGGTTGTTTCACTCTGGCCGTCTGGTCGCACCGCAATGCTGTCTCGCTCGTCCTCCCGCTCCCAGCCGCTGCCGGAAAAGATCTCGCTCCTGCTGCAGGAGGCGCGCTGGCTGATCCTGGGCGTGATGTCGCTCTATGTCGGCCTCGTTCTCGTCGGCTACAGCGAGCAGGACCCGGGCTGGTCCCACGCTGCGGAGGTCGCGCGCGTATCCAATCCCGGCGGGCGCTTCGGTGCCTGGCTGGCAGACCTGCTGCTGTATCTCTTCGGCGTGTCTTCGTGGTGGTGGGTGGTGTTCCTCGGCTACAGCCTGCTGTGGGGCTTCCGGAGATTGAAGAACCGCCTCGAGCTCGACCGTCGCTCCTTCATCTTCGTGATGATCGGTTTCTTCGTCGTGCTGCTGACCAGCAGCGCCCTCGAGTTCCTGCGTTTCCACTCCCACGGCGCGGCCGTGCCGCTCGAGCCCGGCGGGCTGATCGGCATGGAACTCGGGCAGGCGACCCAGCGCTACTTCGGCTACACCGGTGGCACCTTGCTGCTGCTCGCGCTGATCGCCTCGGGTCTTTCGCTGTTTACCGGCATTTCCTGGCTGGCGGTGGTCGAGCGCGTGGGGCTGTGGCTCGAACAAGGCGTGATCGGCGTCCAGCAGGCGTGGATGCGCTGGCAGGACCGCCGCGCCGGTCGCGAAATCGCCCAGAAGCGTGAGGCCGTGGTGCAGACACGCCGGCGCAAGGTGGAGAAGGAGTCGCCCGCGCCGCTGCGCATCGAGCCGGCGGTCGTCGCCGTGCCGAAGTCCGAGCGTGTGGAGAAGGAGCGCCAGCAGACGCTCTTCGCCGATGCGCTCGCGGGGGCGATCCCACCGGTGGCGCTGCTCGATCCGGCGAGCGGCGGTGTCGAGCCACCGTCGCCGGAGTCGCTCGAATTCACTTCCCGCCTGATCGAGACCAAGCTCGCCGACTTCGGCGTCGAGGTCAAGGTGCTCGCGGCCTATCCCGGTCCGGTGATCACCCGCTACGAGATCGAGCCTGCCACCGGCGTGAAGGGCAGCCAGGTGGTCAATCTGGCCAAGGACCTCGCGCGGGCGCTTTCGCTGGTGTCGATCCGTGTGGTCGAGACCGTGCCGGGCAAGTCGTGCATGGCGCTCGAACTGCCCAATCCGAAGCGGCAGATGGTGCGCCTGTCCGAGATCATCGGCTCCAAGGTGTATCAGGACGCGCATTCGCCGCTTACCGTGGTGCTGGGCAAGGACATCGGCGGCCAGCCGGTGGTGGCGGACCTCGCCAAGATGCCGCACCTGCTGGTGGCGGGCACGACGGGCTCGGGCAAGTCGGTCGGCATCAACGCGATGATCCTCTCGCTGCTCTACAAGAGCGAGCCCGACCGCGTGCGCCTGATCATGGTCGACCCGAAGATGCTCGAGCTGTCGATCTACGAGGGTATCCCACACCTGCTTGCGCCCGTCGTCACAGACATGAAGCACGCGGGCAACGCGCTCAACTGGTGCGTGGCCGAGATGGACAAGCGCTACAAGCTGATGGCGGCGGTCGGTGTGCGCAACCTTGCCGGCTTCAACAAGGCGGTGGCGGAGGCGCGCAAGGCCGAGGCTCCGCTCACCAACCCGTTCTCGATCAGCCCCGAGAACCCCGAGCCGCTCGAACCGCTGCCCTACATCGTGGTGGTGGTCGATGAGCTTGCCGACATGATGATGGTGGTCGGCAAGAAGGTCGAAGAGCTGATCGCTCGCCTGGCGCAGAAGGCACGCGCGGCCGGCATCCACCTCATCCTCGCCACCCAGCGCCCCTCGGTGGACGTCATCACCGGCCTGATAAAGGCCAACGTGCCGACGCGCATCGCCTTCCAGGTCTCGAGCAAGATCGACTCGCGCACCATCCTCGACCAGATGGGCGCCGAGACGCTGCTCGGCATGGGCGACATGCTTTACCTCGCCCCCGGCACCGGCCTGCCCGTGCGCGTGCATGGTGCGTTCGTCGCCGACGACGAGGTGCACAAGGTGGTCGATCACCTGAAGAGGATCGGACCGCCGGACTACGTCGAGGGCATCCTGTCCTCGGCCGAGGACGACGTCGATGCTGCGCTCGGCGCCGGCGGCGAGGGCGGAGACGGCGAGTCCGATGCGCTCTACGACCAGGCGGTGGAGATCGTCGTCAAGACGCGTCGGCCATCGATCTCGCTGGTGCAGCGTCATCTGCGCATCGGCTACAACCGCGCCGCGCGCCTGATCGAACAGATGGAACGCGCCGGGCTGGTGTCGCCGATGGGGAGCAACGGCAATCGTGAAGTGATCGTTCCGGCCAAGGAGAGCGAATGAAGCATGTCCGCACAGGACCGTCCGCGCTGTTGCGCGGTGCGGCGGCCGTAGCCATGGCGCTGAGCGCATTCGGCGCCTTCGCTGCCGGCGGCGTGCAGCAGTTGCGCGACTTCGTCGCTGGCGCGCGCAGTGCCGAGGGCGAGTTCGAGCAGGTCGTCACGACGCAGTCTGGGCGGCGCCCGCAGGAGGCGTCGGGCAGCTTCGCCTACGCACGTCCGGGACGTTTTCACTGGGAATACGACCGTCCGTACCGCCAGGTGCTCGTGGGCGACGGCGAGCGGCTGTGGTCCTGGGATCCCGACCTGAATCAGGTTACCGTGCGGACCATCGGTGACGCCCTCGGCGCCACGCCGGCGGCGATATTGTTCGGCAGCGGTGCGCTCGAGGACAGCTTCGAGCTCGCCGAGGGCGGCGAGCACGACGGCCTGGCCTGGGCCGAGGCGCGCCCGAAACGGACCGAGAGCGGTTTTGAATCACTGCGTATCGGGTTGGCTGACGGCCAGCTCCGGCGCATGGAAATGCGCGATCACTTCGGTCAGACCACCGTGATCCGTTTCGTCCGCCTGCGGGCCAACCCGGCGCTCGCTGCGGACCGCTTCACCTTCAGCCCGCCCGCTGGCGCCGACATAATCGGCGATCTCTCCGGCACGGCGCGCTGAGCCTGCTGCCGCATCGATGAGCGATCTCTTCGAGGCCCTCGAACCGCCGCAGGTCCCGCTCGCCGAGCGCATGAGGCCGCGGACCCTGGACGAGGTCGCGGGACAGGCCCACCTGCTCGGGCCGGGCAAGCCACTGCGGCTGGCCTTCGAAGCGCGGCGGCCGCATTCGATGATCCTGTGGGGGCCGCCCGGAGTCGGCAAGACCACGCTGGCGCGGCTGATGGCGCACGGCTTCGACGCCGAGTTCGTCGCGCTGTCGGCGGTGTTCTCCGGCGTCAAGGAGATCCGCGAGGCGATCCAGCAGGCGCAGGCAGCGAAGGCGCGCGGGCGCCACACCATCCTCTTCGTCGATGAGGTGCACCGCTTCAACAAGGCGCAGCAGGACGCCTTCCTCCCGTATGTCGAGCAGGGGCTGGTGACCTTCATCGGCGCCACCACCGAGAATCCGTCCTTCGAGGTCAATTCCGCGCTGCTGTCGCGCGCTGCGGTGTATGTCCTCGAGTCGCTCGATGCAGGCGCGATGACGCGGCTTTTCGAGCGTGCGCATGCGATCGCCTGCCCGGATCTGCGCTTCGAGCCGGACGCGCGCGAGCGCCTGGTCGGCTTTGCAGACGGCGACGCGCGGCGGCTGATGAACCTCATCGAGCAGGTGCAGGTTGCAGCCGAGACCGCGAAGGTGAATCCGGTTCCTGCCACCTTCGTCGATCAGGCGCTGTCGCGGAATCTTCGCCGCTTCGACAAGGGCGGCGAGGCCTTCTACGACCAGATCTCGGCCTTGCACAAAGCCGTGCGCGGCTCCGATCCCGATGCCTCGCTGTACTGGCTCTGCCGCATGCTCGACGGCGGTGCCGACCCGCTGTACCTCGGCCGTCGGCTGATCCGCATGGCGGTGGAGGACATCGGCCTGGCCGATCCGCGCGCGCTCGAGATCGCGCTCAACGCCTGCAGCACCTACGAGCGCCTCGGCTCACCCGAGGGCGAGCTCGCGCTTGCGCAGGCGACCATCTTCCTGGCCTGTGCCGCCAAGTCGAATGCGGCCTACAAGGCCTACAACGCCGCGCGCGCCTTTGTCGCGCGCGACGGCTCTCGTCCGGTGCCGCTGCACCTGCGCAACGCGCCCACCAAGCTGATGAAGGCGCTCGACTACGGTAAGGCCTATCGGTACGCGCACGACGAGCCTGAAGCCTATGCGGCAGGAGAGAATTACTTCCCAGAAGGCATGACTGCCCCCGGCTGGTATCGCCCGGCGCCGCGCGGCATGGAAGCGCGGATCGGCGAGAAGCTCGCGCACCTGCAAGATCTCGACCGCGCGGCACGGGCGGGCAGCAGCCAACAAAACGCGAGACCGGCCCCGCCGGAGGGGCCGGCCTCGCGTCAAGACCCGGCGATGAGAAAGCCGCCGGGCGAGGAGAGCCTCAGTGCGGGAGAGGATGGTCCTTCATGAACCGCGCGCACACGGAAGCCGCGCGCTCCGCCTTTCTGACGTCGCCGCACGCATTCGCGCGTTCAATGAGCTCGAGCATGAAGTTGGTAAGCACCATCACCCCTTCCGGCGTCTGCACCAAGCCGCAGCAGACCTGTGCTGCGGCCGCATCCGGAATCTCTTCATGCTCGGCGATGAGGGCGACTTCCTCATCGGTGAGGTCGCAGTAGTCTAGGCAGTCGCGAATGGATAGCATGCCGAACTCCTCCAGGATTGGGCCGTCTGCTGCGGCCTCGTGATTGATTCAAGGATAATTGACAGCCGCGCTTTTGCAAGTTCGATTTACGTAGCGTCAACTAAACAAGTTACTGATTGGAAAAGTTAATTTTTGCGCTGCGCCATCCATGGTGCGTTTGTGCAAAATCTCTTCGGCCCCGCCTTGTTGGGCTTGATTGTGCTCACGGCGCTTTAACTTCCCCCTGCAAGCCACTGATTCGAAACGTTCCAGGAAAACACCCCGATGCTCGACATCCAGCTTCTTCGCACCCAGATCGATTCCGTCGCCGCGCGGCTGGCGACGCGCGGCCTCCAACTCGACACCGCGGCCTTCCAGGCGCTCGAGGACGAACGCAAGCGGCTCCAGACCCGCACCCAGGAATTGCAGGCGCGTCGCAACGCGTTGTCGAAGCAGATCGGCATGTTGAAGGGAAAGGGCGAGGACGCTTCCGCCGTGATGGCCGAGGTCGCCCAGCTCGGTGACGAGCTCAAGGCCTGCGAGCAGGCGCTACCGGTGCTGCTCGAGCGCATCAACGCCTTCCTCGCCACCTTGCCCAACCTGCCTCAGCAGGACGTGCCGGTGGGCGCGGACGAGTCCGGCAACGTAGAGGTGCGGCGCTGGGGCAGCCCGCGCAGCTACGACTTCGAGGTGCGCGATCATGTGGATCTCGGCGCGCCGCTCGGCCTCGATTTCGAGACCGGTGCCAAGCTCTCGGGTGCGCGCTTCGCTTTCCTGCGTGGCCCGGTGGCGCGCCTGCATCGTGCGCTGGCGCAATTCATGCTTGACACCCACACCCGCGAGCATGGTTATACCGAGTGCTATACGCCCTACATCGTCAATGGCTCGGCGCTCTACGGAACCGGCCAGCTGCCCAAGTTCAAGGAGGACCTCTTCTGGGTCTTGCGCGGCGGCGACGAGGAAGGGCTCGAGCAGTACCTCATCCCCACGGCCGAGATCACGCTCACCAACAGCGTGCGTGAGGACGTGCTCGCGCTCGATGCGCTGCCGATCCGCCTGACTGCGCACAGCCCCTGCTTCCGCTCCGAGGCGGGCAGCGGCGGACGCGACGTGCGCGGCATGATCCGCCAGCACCAGTTCGACAAGGTCGAGATGGTGCAGATCGTCGAGCCTGCAAAGAGCAACGAGGCGCTCGAGCAGATGGTCGGCCACGCCGAAGCCATCCTGCAGAAGCTGGAACTGCCCTACCGCGTCATCACCCTGTGCACCGGCGACATGGGCTTTGGCGCGGCCAGGACCTACGACCTGGAGGTCTGGCTGCCCGCGCAGAACACCTACCGCGAGATCTCGAGTTGCTCCAACTGCGAGGCTTTCCAGGCCCGCCGCATGCAGGCGCGCTACAAGAACGCGCAGGGCAAGAACGAGCTGGTCCATACCCTCAACGGCTCGGGTCTTGCCGTGGGCCGCACCCTGGTCGCCGTGCTGGAGAACCACCAGCAGGCAGACGGCTCGATCGTGATCCCGAAGGCGCTCGTGCCCTACATGGGGGGCGTCGAGCGCCTCGAGCCGCCGCTCTAAGCGAACCGGCCCTCTCCCTTGGCCCCTGTTCCACGGCGAGCGCTGTGGAACAGGGGCTTTCTCATTCACGTGGCAGTTTCATGCCGTCCGCGCTTCCGGCGCTCCGCCGCCGCGCTGCCACTGCTTGAGGCTTTCCAGTGCGGAGAGCAGGGCGGGAACGAAGAACAGCACGAGGAGCGCCGAGAACCCCAGTCCGAAGGCGATCGAGGTCGCCATCGGGATCAGGAACTGGGCCTGCAGCGAGCGCTCGAACAGCAGTGGGGTGAGGCCGCCGATCGTGGTGAGCGAGGTCAGCAGCACCGCGCGCAGGCGACCGCAGGCGGCACCGACGAGGGCTTCGTGAAGGCTGGCACCCTTGTGCTGGAGCTCCTTGAACAGGCTCACCAGGATGATCGAGTTGTTCACCACGATGCCGGCGAGGCCGAAGAGGCCGAACATCGACAGGATGGTGAGCTCGATCCCGAGCACCCAGTGACCGAAGATCGCACCCGCCAGCCCGAGCGGAATCGCAGACATCACCACGAGGGGCCAGCTCCACGACGAAAACGACCACACCAGGATGAGATAGATCAGCGCAAGGCCGAGCATCAGGCCCGAGCGCATGTCCTCCATCGTCTCGCGCTGGTCCGCGGAGCGGCCCTCGAAGCTGAACTCGAGGCCATACTTCTGCGCCAAGCCGGGCAGGGCGTCGCGCTCGAGCTCGGCCTGGATGGCATTGGCGTTGTTGACCTCGCTGTCGACCGCGGCCGAAACCTCGACCGCGAGCCGACCCTCGGCGTGGCGCAAGGCCTCGAAGCCGCGCTGCGACTCCCAGCTCGCCACCGTGGCCAGTGGAACGAAGTGACCATCGGGAAGCCTCACGGTGATGCGCTCGAAGACGTCTAGGCGGCTGCGTTCCTCGCGTGGCAGCATCACGCGCACCTCGAGCTCGTCGCGGCCCACCTGAACGAGCTGGGCGAGTGCGCCGTCGAAGGCGGCCCGGAGCTGGCGGCCGAGACTCTCGGTGGTCAGCCCGAGCGCCTCGCCAGCGGGCGTGAGGCGATACACGAGCTGCTCGCGACCATAAGGCATGTCGTCCTCGGGCTCGGAGACCCCAGGCAGGCTCTTCAGCGTCTCGGCCAGCTCGAGCGCGGCGGCCTTGAGGGCGTCGGCGCTGTCGCCGCTGAGGCGGATGTTGATGTCGCGCCCCGGCGGGCCGGACTGGCGCGCGGTGAACGTCAGCAGCTCGAGCCCGGCCACTGGCGGCAGCTTTTCGCGCCATGTGGCAAGGAAGCGCTCGTTGCGCACCTCGCGCTGGTCGGGCGGCGACAGCTCCACCATCACGCCCGCGAGCTGGTCGCCGCGCGCGCTCGAGCCGCTGCCGCTGCTGATCGTGCCGCCCAGGCGGCTGACCGCCGTCTGCACCAGACCGCCGCCGAGCTCGGCCTCGGCGGCGAACAGCGCGCGCTCGAGCTCGGTCAGGAATGCCTCGGTGTGGGCGCGCGGCGTGCCAGCGACGAAGGTCGCGTTGGCGAACACGACCTGACCCTCGGGCGTCGGGAAGAACACGAAGCCGATGCGTCCGCCCGCGAGCAGGCCAACCGCCAGAACCATCAGGCTGACGGTGAGGGCGATGGTGGTGCCGCGCCACGCCAGCGCGCGCTCCACGAGACGGCGGAACGGCCCGTCTCGGAAACGGGCGTAGCCGGCGTCCAGGCGCTTGCGCACGTTCGAATGGTGGAGCGCTGCGGCGCCCGCGAGCGCGCCGCGCAGGTGGGCGGGCAGGATGAGGAAACACTCGAGCAATGAGGCGGCGATCACGGCGACCATCACGAACGGGATGTCGCCGAGGATGTTGCCGATGATGCCGCCCACCATCATCAACGGCAGGAAGGCCGCGACCGTGGTCAGCGACGAGGCCAGCACCGGCCACAGCATGCGCCGTGCGCCGCCGATCGCAGCCTGGGCAGGGCCCTCGCCCATGTGGCGATGGGTGTCGGCGTCCTCGCTCACCACGATGGCGTCATCGACGATGATGCCGAGCGCCATGATGAGCGCGAACAGGCTCATCATGTTGATCGTGCCGCCGAAGAGGAACATGAGCGCGAGGGTGGCGAGAAAGGCGGTCGGGATGCCGACCATCACCCACAGGGCGACGCGCGCGGGGAGGAAGAAGTAGAGCACGGCGACCACCAGCAGCAGGCCCGACAGGCCATTGCTGACGAGCAGCTCGATGCGTTGGCTGATGAGCTGCCACTGCGCATCGAACACCTCCAGGCGGATGCTCGGCGGCAGCGTCGGTCGGGTTTCCTCGAGCCAGTCGTCGAGCACGCGGGCGGCCTTGAGCGAGTGTCCGCTTTCGCTGCGCTGGAGCTGCAGCTCGACCACGCTGTCACCACGCTCGAAGAGGGCGAGCTCGTTGGTTCGCGGCTCGCGGGTGATGGTGGCGATCTCGCCGAGGCGGACCACGCCATGCTCGTCGCTCACCACTGGCAGCGGTGCGAAGGCCTCGGCGCTGCGGCGCTGCTCGAGGCCGCGAATCTCGCGCGCGCCATCGGCTTCGCCGGCCACGCCGGCTGGAACGTCGCGGGCGAGCGCGCCGACGCGTTCGCCCACCTCGATCAGGGAGAGCCCCAGGGTCTCGAGCGCCGCGGAGGGAATCTCGATCGCGATCCGCTCCTCGGGTAGCCCGGTGATGCTCACGCGGTCGATGCCGGCAGCGAGCAGTTCGCTCTCGAAACGCCGCACCCACGGGCGCAGTTCCTCCACGCTGCTGCCGCGCACGAGCAGGCGGGCAATCGGCTCGTAGCGCGACACCCGGCTCACCTCCGGCGTCTCGGCGTCGCGCGGCAGGTTGCGGAACTCGTCGACGCGCTGGCGGACCTGATCGAGGGCGAGCAGGGCGTCAGTGTCTTCCTCGAGTTCGAGGGTGATGCTGGCGACGCCCTGCGCCGAGGTCGAGCTCATTCGCTTGAGCCCGTCGACCGTCTTCAGACGCTCCTCGAGCGGCACCGTGATGCCGGTCTCCACGTCCTCCGACGAGGCGCCGCTCCACACCACGCGCACCGAGATCACGTCGAGCTCGAAGGTGGGGAAGAACTGCACATTCATCCGCGTCACGCCGATCACGCCGAGCACGAAGGCGAGCAGCATCAGGACGTTGGCCGCCACCTTGTGACCGGCCAGGCGTTCGAGCAGGCTGACGTGCCTCATTGCACCGCACCCACCACCTCGACGGCGAGGCCGTCGATCGCGTGAGGCAGATGCGTGGCGAGGATGCGGGTGCCGTCACGCAGCAGATCGCCCGGAGCGGCGGCGCGCACGAGCAGCTCGAGCGTATTCCCCTCGCGGCGCTCGCCCGCGCGCACGATCGGCACCGCGCGCAGGCGGGCGTCGTCCTCGATGCGATAGACGCGGTCGCCACCATGCAGGGCAGCCGGCGGGATCGGAAACACCCCGCTGGCAAGCGGACGCTCGAGGACGGCGTTGACGAAGGCGCCGACCGGCACCTTGCTCGCATCGTCAAGCCGTAGCAGCACATCGACGCCGCGCGCATCGGCTTCGCCGGCGATGCGGTCGAGGCGGGCGAGCAGCGGCGTAGCGCCGAATTCGGCACGCGCCAGCAGGGGTTCGCCGCGCGCGAGGGCCGTGCGCAGCTCCTCGGCATAGATCGCCGGAACGCGTGCGCGCAGGTAGAGCGCGTCGGAGGAGTACAGGCTGAGCAGGGTCTGGCCGGGCTGGACCTGGTCGCCTGCTGCGACCTCCACCCTGCCGATGCGGGCAGCGAAGGGCGCGACGATCGCGCCGCGCTCGGCATCGCGCCTGGCCTCGGCCAGGCGCGCCTGCAGCTGGGCGAGGCGTGCGGGATGCTCGGCAATCGCCTGCTGGCGTTGCGATAGCGAAAGGCGTACGCGCGCCACCTCCTCGCGCGCCTGGTCGAAGGCGCTTTCGGCGCCAAGGCGGGCGTTCTTGAGCCGTTCGAAGCGTTCGAGCCTGGCCTCGGCGAGCTGCAGCAGCGTGCGTTCCTGGGCGATCGCCTCCTGGTCGTGACGATGGCGGATGCGTTCGCGCTCGACGTCTGCGGCAGCCTGTGCCACGCGCGGCTCGAGATCGCGCGGATCCAGTCTCGCGAGCACCGTGCCGGGCTCGACGCGATCGCCGTCGCGGACGCCGATCTCGAGCACGCGCCCACCGACCGGCGCGGCGGCGCGGATGCGATCCGGTGCCTCGATTCGCCCATACAGCACCAGGGTCGGGTGCATCGATCCTGCGGCCAGGACATGGGCCTCGACCCGCCAGACGCGCTCGCGGGCCTCCGCCGGCGGAAGTTCAGGGCGCGTTGCGCGCAGAACCAGGAAACCGACCGCGGCGATCAGCAGGATGAGCAGGGGGAGAAGACGGCGCATGGGTTGGAGCCTTGTGTGCCGCATGGCGGCATTGCATCAGCATTCGCTTATTTTACCGCCGGCAACCGAGCCCTTGTGCACGGATTGCGCGTCGCTGCCTTTCAATCGCCCAGCCAGTCGGCCTCCCAGCGCGCGAGCTCCGGAAAATGATGGCTGGCACGCGCGGCGAGAGCATTCTCGAGCTGTTCGATGAGCGCATGCAGGCGCTTCTCCGGGGTCTGCGGCAACATCGGTTCGAGTTCGATGACGAGGTCGCCTGCCGGGTGTTTTCCGCGCGCAGGAAAACCCGCGCCGGCGACGCGCAGGGTGCGGGCGTGGGCGACGCCGGGTTCGAGGGTCACGCCGCGCACGCCGCCCGGATGCGGAATGCGCAGGCTGCCGCCGATCAACATCCTCAGCGCACTGACTGGCCGCTGCAGAACGAGGTTCCGCCCTTCGCGCCGGAACAGCGGATGCGGCTGCAGCCGGATACGCAGGCGCAGGTCGCCGCGCGCCTGGTCGTCGTCGGGGTGGGGTTCGCCTTCGCCGGTCAGTCGCAGCTCGTCGTCATCGATCAGGCCCGGCGGGATCACCACCTGCAGCCAGCGCTCGGCAATCTCCTCGCCGCTGCCACTGCAGTGCGTACAGGGCTGGGTGTTGCGATAACCCCGTCCGTCGCATTGCGGACAGCGGGTGAGTCCGTTTCCGCCGCGCACGCGTCCCGAGCCCCGACAAGGCTCGCACAGGCGGCTGACGCTCAGCTGCTCGATACCGCGGCCGCCGCAGTGCGAGCAAGGCCGGGGCGTGCGCACGCAGACCGGGCGGGTGCCGCCGCAGAATGCGTCCTCGAGGCTTATGTCGAGCGTCTGCCAGCGGTCGGCACCGCGGGTGGGGGGCTTGTCGGAAGTGCCTGATGCTTGCTCGCTGGCGGTTTCGTCATCGCTGTCGAGCAGGGTGGCGAGCAGGCGGTCGTGGGCCTGGCGCAGGGCCTTGAAATGCTCGAGCGCGGCAGGGTCCGGGTTGCGATCGGGATGCCACTGCATCGCCAGCTTTCGGAAGGCGCGCTTGACCTGCTGGGGGGTGGCGCCGGGCTGCAGCCCGAGCAAATCGTGGGCGTCGGACATCGTCGGTATCGCGGGGGCGCTGGGAAACGTGAGCTTAACCGAGCAGGACGCAGGCAGGCGTCTGCATGCGGGCCCGGAAATGAAAAAGCCTGGTCCGGGGACCAGGCTTTTTCGGGATGTCTGGCGCGCCCGGAAGGATTCGAACCTCCTACCCCCTGGTTCGTAGCCAGGTACTCTATCCAGATGAGCTACGGGCGCGTCGCCGAAATCGTTTAGAGCCCGAGATCGGAAGGCTTTCTTGGCGCGCCCGGAAGGATTCGAACCTCCTGCCCCCTGGTTCGTAGCCAGGTACTCTATCCAGATGAGCTACGGGCGCTTTGTGCTGCACTGCGAAGGAGCGGGATTATAACGACTGCACCCGCGACTTCAAGTCTTATTTGGCGGAGAGGGTGGGATTCGAACCCACGGTAGGCTCGCACCTACGCCTGATTTCGAGTCAGGTACATTCGACCACTCTGCCACCTCTCCGCTCGAAGGTCGGCATTATAGTGAATCCGCCAAGAAAGTGAACGACTTTTTGCATCGTGCGCTTGGCGAACCGACGCGGCTCGCCGGCGTCGGCGGATCTGCGATCTCCCAGGGTGGATCAGGCGTTCGCTGGCAGCATCTCCTCGTAGGCACGCACCGCCTCGGCTGCGTACATCAGCGCGGGACCGCCACCCATGTACGTGCACACGCCGAGCGTTTCCATGATCTGCTCGCGGGTCGCGCCGAGCCGGATCAGGGCCTTGACGTGAAAGCCGATGCAGGCGTCGCAGCGCTGGGTCACCGCGATCGCGAGCGCGATGAGTTCCTTCTGCAACTCGCTGAGCGCGCCATCCTTGAGCGAACTCTTGGCCATCGCGCCGAAGCCCTGCATGGTGTCGGGAATCTCCTTGCGCAGGGTGGCGAGGGCCTTGGAGACGTCTTGGGTGAGTTGTACGTGGGACTTGGACATGACGCAGCGCTCCCTTGATTAAGAAAACGCTAATAATACGCGCGCAGCGACCGGGCGACCATCGGACGGCCTGATCGCTGAATAGGCGAGCCGAATGCCCCGCCTCGACGGCATCCACGCAGGGCGCGCGGGCGCTCAGGCGGCGGTTCGCTTGTCGCGCTCGATCAGCGCGTAGGCGGAATGGTTGTGGATCGACTCGAAGTTCTCGGATTCGACCACGTAGGCGTCGATGCGGCCTTCGCGATTGAGCACCCCGGCCACGTCGCGCACCATGTCCTCGACGAACTTGGGGTTGTCGTAGGCGCGCTCGGTGACCCACTTCTCGTCCGGCCGCTTGAGCAGGCCGAATACCTCGCACGAGGCCTGGGCTTCGACCATCTGCACCATCTCCTCGATCCACAGGTGGCCGTTGAGCACCGCGGTCACGGTCACATGCGAGCGCTGATTGTGCGCGCCGTACTCGGAGATCTTCTTCGAGCACGGGCACAGGCTGGTCACCGGCACGACCACCTTCATGGTGAATTCGTAGCCGCCGCCTTCGCGGATGCTGCCGATGAAGCATACCTCGTAGTCCATCAGACTCTGCACGCCGGACACCGGGGCGGTCTTGTTGATGAAATAGGGGAAGCTCATCTCGACGTGGCCCGTCTCGGCCTCCAGGCGTTCAACCATCGCGCGCAGCATCGGTTCGAAGTTCTCGACCGAGATCTCGCGCTCGTTGCCGTTGAGGATCTCGATGAAGCGCGACATGTGCGTGCCCTTGAAATTGTGGGGCAGGCCTACATACATGTTGAAGCTGGCAACGGTGTGCTGCACGCCACCCGACTTGTCGGCAACCTTCACCGGATGCCGAATCGACTTGATGCCGACCTTGTTGATGGCGATCTGGCGGCTGTCGGTGCTGCTCTGGACGTCGGGGATGGCGATCGCGGTGGGGGCGTTCATGCTGGGATCTCTGCAAGGGGCATCGGGCGCCCGGATGGGGGTGCAGGTGCAATCGAGTTGCAACTACGCCCGGATCTTAGCTTTCCCGACAAAAATACTCAACCTTTAGGGCGCGAGGGCCCCTTCGATGCTGGCGAGGATGCCGGCCTTGTCCAGACCGACCGCAGCCAGCAGCTGACCCTGGTCGCCGTGGTCGATGAAGTGGTCGGGCAGGCCGAGGCGCAGCACGCGTGGACGCGTCGGGAGGCGGTCGACCACCCGCGCGATCTCCGCGCCGGCGCCGCCGATGACTGCGTTCTCCTCGATCGTCACGAGCAGGTCGTGGCTGGCGGCGAGCTCGGCGATCAGGGCCTCGTCGATCGGCTTGACGAAGCGCATGTTGGCGACGGTGGCGTCGATCGCCTCGCCCACCTCGTGCGCGACCGGCACCAGGCTGCCGAAGGCGAGCAGGGCGACGCGCTTGCCGTGACGCCGGATCTCGCCCTTGCCGATCGGCAGGGCCTGCATCCCGGTCTGCGGCGCCACACCGGTTCCGCCGCCACGCGGGTAGCGCACGGCGGTGGGGCCAGGATGCTGCACGGCGGTGTAGAGCATCTGCCGGCATTCGTTCTCGTCGGCGGGGGCCATCACCACCATGTTGGGGATGCAGGCGAGATAGGAGAGATCGAAGGCGCCGTGATGGGTTGCGCCGTCGGCGCCGACCAGGCCGCCGCGGTCGATTGCGAACACGACCTGAAGGTTCTGCAGTGCGACGTCGTGGATCAGCTGGTCGTAGGCGCGCTGCAGGAACGTGGAGTAGATCGCCACCACCGGCACGAAGCCCTCGCAGGCGAGACCGGCGGCGAAGGTGACCGCGTGCTGCTCGGCGATGCCGACGTCGAAATAGCGGTCGGGGAACTCCTGTGCGAAGCGCACGAGCCCCGAGCCCTCGCGCATCGCGGGGGTGATCCCGACCACGCGCGGATCCGCCTTTGCCATGTCGCAGAGCCAGTCACCGAAGACCTGGGTATAGGTGAGCTTGCCGCCGCCCTTTCCGCTCTGGATGCCAGCGGTGTGGTCGAACTTGGAGACGCCGTGGTAGAGGATCGGATCGGCTTCGGCGAGCTTGTAGCCCTGGCCCTTCTTGGTGATCACGTGCAGGAACTGCGGGCCCTTGAGCTTCCTCAGGTTCTGCAGCGTGGGGATCAGCGCGTCGAGGTCGTGGCCGTCGATCGGGCCGTAGTAGTGGAACCCGAACTCCTCGAACAGCGTCCCCGGGCTGATCATGCCCTTGGCGTACTCCTCGACCTTGCGCGCGAGTTCGGCGACCGGGGGCGCCATGCCGAGCACCTTTTCGCCGACGCGGCGCGCGGTGTTGTAGGTCGAGCCCGAGAGCATGCGGGCGAGGATCTTGGTGAGCGCCCCGACCGGCGGCGAGATCGACATCTCGTTGTCGTTGAGGATCACCAGCAGGTTGATGTCCTCCATGTCGCCGGCGTTGTTCAGGGCCTCGAAGGCCATGCCGGCGGACATCGCGCCGTCGCCGATCACGGCGACCGCACGGCGGTCCTCCTTGCGTGCACGCGCCGCGACCGCCATGCCCAGCGCAGCCGAGATCGAGGTCGACGAATGTGCCGTGCCGAAGGTGTCGTAGTCGCTCTCGCAGCGGCGAGGGAAACCGGAGATGCCGCCATGGTGGCGCAGGCCGGACATCGCGGCGCGGCGGCCGGTGAGCACCTTGTGTCCGTAGGTCTGGTGACCGACGTCCCACACGATGCGGTCGTACGGCGTGTTGAAGACGTGGTGCAGGGCGATGGTGAGCTCGACCGTGCCCAGGTTCGAGGACAGGTGGCCGCCCGTCCTGGACACCGACTCGATCAGGAAGGCGCGCAACTCCTTGGCGAGCGTGTCGAGATCTCGACGATCGAGTTGGCGCAGGTCAGCGGGCGAGTTGATCCGTTCCAGGTAGGGATAGGGGGCCATGGACGATCCGGCTTCTTGGTTGCGTTGTTCTTGAATGCGGGTCGAAGCAGACGGCTCAGAACGCACGGTGGACCACGTAGTCGGCAAGCTGCTCCAGCCTGTGGGCGCGCGCGCCGAAGGGGCGCAGCGTATTGCGTGCGTCGACCAGCATATCGTCGGCAAGTTTTCGTGCTTCGCCGAGACCGAGCAGGCTGACGTAGGTCGGCTTGTCGTGAGCAGCGTCCTTGCCGGCCGTCTTTCCGAGAGTCGCCGTGTCGGCTGCGGCGTCGAGGATGTCGTCGACGACCTGGAACAGCAAGCCGACGACCTTGGCGTAGTGGTCGAGGCGGTCGAGCTCGTCCGGGTCGAGTGCGCCCCCGGCGCGGGCGCCGAGCAGCACGGCGGCACGGATCAGCGCACCCGTCTTGTGTACGTGCATGAACTCGAGCTCTGCTCGCCCCAGCTGCACGCCGACGGAGGCGAGGTCGATCGCCTGTCCGCCCGCCATTCCGCGGGAGCCCGCGGCCACGGCGAGCTGCGTGATCATGCCGAGCTGGCGCGACGGATCCTTGCCGATCGGCGCCTCCGCCAGCACCTGGAAGGCGAGCGTCTGCAGGGCATCGCCGGCGAGCAGCGCGGTCGCCTCGTCGAACTCGACATGCACGGTCGGCTTGCCGCGCCGCAGCACGTCATCGTCCATGCAGGGCATGTCGTCGTGCACCAGGGAGTAGGCATGGATGAGTTCGACCGCACAGGCGACACGGTCGAGTTCGGTCGCGTCGGCTCCCGCGAGTTCGCCCGCCGCGTGGGCGAGCAGGGGGCGCACGCGCTTGCCGCCGCCGAGGACGGCGTAGCGCATCGCCTCATGCAGGCGCTGGGGGGCAATCGAGGCCTCAGGAAGGACGCGGGCGAGCGCCTGTTCGGTGCGCCCCTGGACCTGCGCCATCCAGTCCCTGAATGAGGAGGAGGAATTGGTGTCGTTCATGCGCCTGCCTTGCCGTCTTCACGGCTGGAGTCGGCGCCGCGGAAATCCACCAGCGCGTCGCCTTCGAGCACCTTGACTCGTTGCTCGGCGTCACTCAGCGTGCCCTGGCAGAAGCGCAGAAGGCTCACGCCACGCTGGTAGCGCGTGAGGGCGTCCTCGAGCGGCAGGTTGCCCGCCTCCATTTCCTGGACGATGGCCTCGAGTTCCGAGACGGCCGCTTCGAACGACTTGGGCGGGGTTGCCGACTTTGGCATGGATGGATATCTGCGCGGCAAAAGCGGGAAAATAACCGAATGCAGGTCTGGCGGTCAAACGGGGTCTGGCTTACACTAAACCGTTTATTTTTCCGGATTTCTTGTCCGCAAGAGGAGGTTCGGGGATGTCCGACATCGCTTCCAAGGCTCAACTGGCCCAGGCGGCTTCCCAGCTGCCGGTTTCCTGGTACTTCGACGAGAAGGTTTTCGAACTGGAGAAGAAGCTCCTCTTCGATGCCGGCCCGGGGTACGTCGGCCACGAGCTGATGGTTCCCGAGGTCGGCAACTACCGCTCGCTCGAGTGGCTCGACCATTCCAAGCTGCTGTTCCGCACCGAGGCGGGCGTGCATCAGCTGTCCAACGTCTGCCGCCATCGCCAGGCGATCATGCTGCAAGGCAGCGGCACGACCGAGCACGTGGTGTGTCCGGTGCATCGCTGGACCTACGACCAGCAGGGCGCCCTGATCGGCGCGCCGCATTTCGCCGAGAAACCCTGCCTGGGTCTCAAGCGCGACGTGCTCGAGAACTGGAACGGCCTGCTCTTCAAGGGGCCGCGTTCGGCGAATGCCGACCTTGCAGGCATGAAGGTCGCCACCGAGCTCGATTTCAGCGGCTACAAGCTTGACCGCGTCGAGATCCACCAGTGCAACTACAACTGGAAGACCTTCATCGAGGTCTATCTCGAGGACTACCACGTCGTGCCCTTCCACCCGGGCTTGGGCAACTTCGTGACCTGCGACGACCTGTCGTGGCAGTTCGGCGACTGGTATTCGGTGCAGCAGGTGGGCATCACCTCGCTCGCCAAGCCGGGCTCGGCGACGTACGCCAAGTGGCACAAGGCGGTGCTCGACTACTACGGCGAGAAGAAGCCGCAGCACGGCGCGATCTGGCTCACCTATTACCCGAACATCATGGTCGAGTGGTACCCGCACGTGCTGGTGGTGAGCACGCTGATCCCGACCGATGTGAACCGCACCACCAACGTCGTCGAGTTCTACTACCCCGAGGACATCGTCGAGTTCGAGCGCGAGTTCGTCGAGGCCGAGCAGGCCGCGTACATGGAGACCGCGATCGAGGACGACGACATCGCCGAGCGCATGGACCGCGGTCGACTGGCGCTGATGAAGGAAGGGCGCAACGAGGTGGGCCCCTACCAGTCGCCCTACGAGGACGGAATGCAGCACTTCCACGAGTTCTACCGGCGGATCATGGAGCCGCAGATCGGCGGCTGAGCCTGGCTGCAGCCGCCCTGGCTCCGCGGAAGCCCGACCAGCGCTCGGGCGGCAGCGGGGCACGCCTTCCATCGGCTGGGGCACGCGCCCTGCGGGCTCGGACAGTCCTCGGCGGCTCCAGCCGCCTTGGACGGGCGTCAGGCGATGGTTCGCGTGCGCGCTTCAGCGCAGGTCCTGCAACTCCTTCGGCAGCGGAAAGGTCACCTTCTCCGGCACGCCGTCGAGGTTGCGCACCGCGCCGCCACTCAGCGCCTTGAGCCGCGCGATCACTTCCTCCACCAGCACTTCCGGCGCCGAGGCGCCCGCGGTCACGCCGACGCGGCGCTTGCCTTGCACCCAGGCGGGGTCGATGCCGGCTGCGTTGTCGACCAGGTAGGCCGGCACGCCGCGCAGCTCGGCGACCTCGCGCAGGCGGTTGGAGTTGGAGCTGTTCTTCGAGCCCACCACGAACACCACGTCCGCATGCGGGGTCATGAACTTCACCGCATCCTGGCGGTTCTGGGTCGCGTAGCAGATGTCGTCCTTCTTCGGTCCGACGATGCTGGGGAAGCGGGCGCGCAGGGCATCGACGATGGTCGCGGCGTCATCCACCGACAGCGTGGTCTGGGTCACGTAGGCGAGCTTGTCGGGGTCGGCGACCTGCAGCGCGGCGACGTCCTCGGGCGTCTCGACCAGGTGGATGCCGGAGCTCGCCTGGCCCATCGTGCCCTCGACCTCCGGGTGGCCCTTGTGACCGATCATGATGATCTCGCGGCCCTGGTCACGCATGCGGCCGACCTCGATATGCACCTTGGTGACCAGCGGGCAGGTGGCGTCGAAAACGCGCAGGCCGCGGCGCTCGGCTTCCTCGCGCACGGCCAGCGAGACGCCGTGTGCCGAGAAGATGACCGTGTTGCCGGCGGGCACCTCGTCGAGCTCGTCCACGAAGATCGCGCCCTTGTTGCGCAGGTCGTCCACGACGAACTTGTTGTGCACGACCTCGTGGCGCACGTAGATCGGCGCGCCGAAGCGCTGCAGGGCGCGCTCGACGATCTCGATCGCGCGCTCGACGCCGGCGCAGAAGCCGCGCGGATTGGCGAGGAGGATTTCCTTGTCGTTCATTGCTTGTCTCTGTGGGGTGTTTCCGGTGGTGCTCAGGAGATTCCGATCACCTGCACCTCGAAGCGGATCGCCTTGCCCGCGAGCGGGTGGTTGAAGTCGATCAGCGCCGACTGAGCGTCGATCTCGCGCACCAGTCCGGAATAGCGCGAGCCGTCGGGGGCGGTGAATTCCATGATGCTCATGGCTTCGATCTCCTCGTCCGGCATGTGTTCGCGCTTGACGCGCTCGACCAGCTCCTCGCGGTAGGGGCCGAAGGCCTCGTCGGCGGCGAGCTCGAACACGTGGTGGGTGCCGGGCATCAGGCCGATCAACAGGCGCTCCATCGCCGGCAGCATTTCGCCGGCTCCCAACTGCAGCGTGGCGGGGGTGGCGTTGAAGGTGCTGATGAGCGGCTGGCCGCTCGGCAGCGAGATGCGGTAATGCAGGGTGACGAGGCTGTTGGCCTGGATCGCTTCGCTCAAGAGGGTGCTCCCGGTTGGGCCTGGTCGCGGCTGGAGGGACCGAAGAGCTGGCCCCACAGCATCATCACGACGCCGACGGTGATGGCCGAGTCGGCCAGGTTGAACGCCGGCCAGCTCCAGCCGGCGTAGTGGAAATGCAGGAAATCGACGACGGCACCATGCACGATGCGGTCATAAACGTTGCCGAGCGCACCGCCGATGATCAGTGCAAAAGCCGCCGGCAGCAGCTTCTCGTGCCGGTGCTGATGCATCAGGGTGAGCAGCCAGCCGCTGATCACCACCGCAAGTACGGTGAAGAACCAGCGCTGCCAGCCGCTGTGATCGGCGAGGAAGCTGAACGCCGCACCGGTGTTGAACACCAGCACCAGGTCGAAGAAGCTCGTGACCGGAATGACCTGGCCGTAGTGCAGCGTCGCCAGCACCATCTGCTTGGTGATCTGGTCGAGCACACCGACCACCACCGCGAGGATGAGCCAGGGCAGCATCAGCGCCAGCGCGCCGCGCGGAGCGGAGGCGTTCATCGTGCCGGCCGCCTCAGGCATGGGCGCGGGTTTCGCCGGCGCCGAACAGGTTGCTCACGCAACGACCACACAAGGTCGGATGCTCGGCATGACTGCCGACCGACTCGACGTAGTGCCAGCAGCGCTCGCACTTCTGCGCTGCGCTCGGCGTGGCGACGATGCGCTCGTCCTCGGCGCTCGAGACCTGGGACAGCGTGGCCGCCGAGGTCATGGTGACGAAGCGTAGGTCCTCGCCCAAACTGGCCATGGCCGCGAACTTGTCCGCGGTGAGTGCGAGCTCGAGCTCGGCCTGGAGGGAGGCGCCGACCTTGCCTTCGGTGCGCAGCGCCTCGATCACCTTGAGTCCCTCCGCGCGCACCGCGCGGATCGTCTCCCAGCGTGCGATCAGTCCGGCTTCGCCTTCCTGCGCGGGCAGGGCGTGGAAGGTGTGCAGCATCACGCTGTCGGGTTCCTCGCCAGACTTGGTCGGGTGGAGGATGGCCCAGGCCTCCTCGGCGGTGAAGGACAGGATCGGTGCCATCAGTTTGAGCAGCGTCTGCGTGATGTGCCACAGCGCGGTCTGCGCGGCGCGGCGCGGCAGGCTGCCTTCGGCGGTTGTGTACAGACGGTCCTTGAGGATATCGAGATAAAAGGCGCCCAGGTCCTCGGCGCAGAATACCTGCAGCGCCTGCACGATGCGGTGGAACTCCATCTTCGCGTAGTCGCCCTCGGCCTGCTGCGCCAGCTGGCGGGTGAAGGCGAGTGCGTAGCGGTCGAGGTCCATCCACTGCTCGAGCGGCACGGCGTCGCGCGCGATGTTGAAGTCGGCGGTGTTGGCGAGCAGGAAGCGCAGGGTGTTGCGCACGCGGCGATAGACCTCGACCACGCGGTCGAGGATCTCCTTGGAGATCGACAGTTCGCCCGAGTAGTCGGTGGACGCCACCCACAGGCGCAGGATCTCGGCGCCGAGCTTGCCGGTGACCTCCTGCGGCACCACCACGTTGCCGAGCGATTTGCTCATCTTGCGCCCGGCGCCATCGACCGCGAAGCCGTGGGTGAGCAGGCTGCGGTAGGGCGCGTGGCCGTCGATCGCGCAACCGGTGAGCAGCGAGGAGTGGAACCAGCCGCGGTGCTGGTCCGAGCCTTCCAGGTACATATCCGCACGCGGGCCTTCGGGGTGGCCGTCGTTGTGCGAGCCGCGCAGCACGTGCTTGTGGGTGGTGCCGGAGTCGAACCAGACGTCGAGCGTGTCGCTGATCTTCTCGTACTGCGCAGCCTCTGCGCCGAGCAGTTCCGCAGCGTCGAGCTTGAACCAGGCCTCGATGCCTTCCCGCTCCACGCGCAGCGCCACCGCTTCCATCAGCTCGACGGTGCGCGGATGCAGCTCGCCGGTTTCCTTGTGCAGGAAGAAGGGAATCGGCACGCCCCAGTTGCGCTGGCGCGAGATGCACCAGTCGGGGCGGTTGGCGATCATCGCGTGCAGGCGCGCCTGGCCCCAGCCGGGATAGAACTTGGTGGCTTCTACCGCGCGCAGCGCGCGCTCGCGCAGCGTGGAACCATCGGCGGCAGTCTTGTCCATGCCGACGAACCACTGCGCGGTGGCGCGATAGACCAGCGGCGTCTTGTGGCGCCAGCAGTGCATGTAGCTATGGGTGATCTTGCCGTGCGAGAGCAGGGCGCCGACCTCGGTGAGCTTGTCGACGATGGCCGGGTTGGCCTTCCAGATGTTCATGCCGCCGAAGAAGGGCAGGTCGGAGACATACTCGCCGCCGCCCATGACCAGCGACAGGATCTCCTCGTTGCTGCGGCCATAGGCGCGCCACGAGTTGAAGTCGTCCACGCCATGCGCCGGCGACGAGTGCACGATGCCGGTGCCGGCGTCGATGCCGACGTAGTCGGCCAGATACACCGGCGACACGCGATCGAAGAAGGGGTGGCAGAACTCGATGCGCTCGAGCGCTGCGCCCTTGGCTGTGGCAATGATGCTGCCCTCGAGCGCATAGCGCTGCAGGGCGGAGTCGACCAGTTCCCGGGCCAGCACGAGCAGGCGATCACCCGTATCGACGAGTGCGTAATCGAATTCGGGGTGGGCGTTGAGCGCCTGGTTAGCGGGGATGGTCCACGGGGTGGTGGTCCAGATCACCGCAGCGGCGGGTTTATGGAGCTTCGCCAGGCCGAAGGCGGCAGCGAGCTTGTCCGCGTGCGCGTCCGAGACCGGGAAGGCGACGTCGATCGTCGGCGACGGCTTGTCGGCGTATTCCACCTCGGCTTCGGCCAGCGCCGAGCCGCAGTCGAAGCACCAGTTCACCGGCTTCAGGCCCTTGAACACGTAGCCGTTCTTCGTCATCTCGGCGAGCGCGCGGATCTCGTTGGCCTCGTTGGCGAAGTCCATCGTGCGGTAGGGGTTGTCCCAGTCGCCGAGCACGCCCAGACGGATGAAATCGGCTTTCTGGATCTCGATCTGCTCGGCAGCATAGGCGCGGCACAGCTCGCGCACCTTGTCCGCGGGCAGGTTCTTGCCATGGGTGACTTCGACCTTGTGCTCGATCGGCAGACCGTGGCAGTCCCAGCCGGGCACATAGGGTGCGTCGAAGCCGGCGAGCGTCTTCGAGCGCACGATGATGTCCTTGAGGATCTTGTTCAGGGCGTGGCCGATGTGCAGGCTGCCGTTGGCGTACGGCGGGCCGTCGTGGAGCACGAACTTGGGCCGGCCGGCGCTGGCCTTGCGGATGCGCTGGTAGAGCTTCTTCTGCTGCCAGTCGGCGATCCAGTTCGGCTCGCGCTTGGGCAGGTCGCCGCGCATCGGGAAGGGGGTGTCGGGCAGGTTGAGCGTCTTGCGGTAGTCGGCCATGGCGGAAACGGAAGTCTGGTGGGGTCGATTTGGGACTCGGGCGGCGCAGGCCTCAGAGCGGAGCAGGATGCTGGGCGAACCAGTCGCGCGCATGCACGGTGTCGATCGCGATCTGCGCACGCAGTGCGTCGAGCGACTCGAACTTGCGTTCGGCGCGCAGCCGGTGCAGGAAATGTACGCGGATATGGGCGCCGTAGCAGTCCTGCGTCCAGTCGAAGAGGTGCACTTCCAGCCGCGCGCGGCCGTTGGCCGTCGCAGTCGGACGCACGCCGATGTTGGCCACGCCCTGCACGCGCGTAGCGGCGAGGCCCTCGACGCTCACGGCATAGACGCCGGTGAGCGCCGGGCGGCGGTGCTTCATCTGGATGTTGGCGGTCGGAAAACCAAGGCGGCGCCCGATCTTGTCGCCGTGGCTCACGCGCCCGGCGATGCTGTACGGCCGCCCGAGCAGGCGCGCTGCATGGTCGAGGTCGGCTGCGGCAAGCGCGGTGCGCACGGCGGAGCTCGAAACACGTTCACCGGCCACGTCCAGCGTGGGCATGGATTCGACGCCGAAGCCGTGGCGGCTGCCGGCTTCCTGCAGCATGGCAAAATTGCCCTGGCGGCGCGCGCCGAAGCAGAAATCGTCGCCGATGAACAGGTGGCGAACGCGCAGTCCGCGCACCAGCGTGTCGTCGATGAAGCTCTGCGCCGACTGTGCCGCGAGGCGTGCATCGAAGCGGCAGACGTAGGTCCGATCGACGCCGGCGGCATCGAGCAACAGGAGCTTCTCGCGCAAGGAGGCGAGGCGGGCGGGCGCATCGGCAGGGCTGAAATATTCCCGGGGGTGCGGCTCGAAGGTGAGCACGACCGCCGGCAGGCCGAGCGCGCGGGCCTTTCCGGTCAGCAGCGAGAGCAGCGCCTGATGGCCTAGATGCACCCCATCGAAATTGCCGATGGTGAGCACCGCAGCCGTGTCGGCGTGCTCGGGAATCCCGCGGTGAACCTGCATAAGCGCCTGAAAAAGCCGCAATTATAGCGACAAAGCCCGCATCTGCGGGCTTTGCAGGACGCACCCCCTGTTCAGTCGAGGCGTGCGATGCGGGTCGGTGCGCTCGGCGCGTGCTCCTGGAAATAGCGCTTGATGCCGCGCATCAGTGCCGTGGCCATCTTGTCCTGATAGGCCTCGTCGTTGAGCCGGCGCTCTTCCTGAGGGTTGCTGATGAAGGCGGTCTCGACCAGCACCGAGGGAATGTCCGGTGCCCGCAGCACGGCAAATCCGGCCTGTTCGACCTCGGGCTTGTGCAAGCGGTTGACCGTTCCGAGTTCGCCAAGCATCGCGCGGCCGAGCTTGAAGCTGTCGTTGATCGTGGCCGTCTGCGACAGGTCGAGCAGGGTGCGCGCGATATGGCCATCCTGGCGCGCGAGATTGACGCCGCCGACGAGGTCGGCATCGTTTTCCTTCTGCGCCAGCCAGCGCGCGGCCGAGCTCGACGCGCCGCGTTCGGAGAGCACATAGACCGAGCTGCCGTTGGCCTCGGGGCGTACGAAGGCGTCGGCATGGATCGACACGAAGAGGTCGGCGCGCACCCGGCGTGCGCGTGCAACACGCTGGTGCAGCGGCACGAAGTAGTCGCCGTCGCGGGTGAGTACCGCACGCATGCCGGGCTCGGCGTCGATCTTGCGCTTGAGCCGGCGTGCGATCGACAGGGTCACGTTCTTCTCGTGGCTGCCGCCGCGGCCGATCGCGCCGGGGTCCTCGCCGCCATGGCCGGCGTCGAGCACCACCGTGTAGAGGCGATTGACCGCGGGCTCCCGGCGGCGGCTGCGCTGGACCGGTTCCTCGGACTGGCTACGCGCAGCAGCGGTCGACGTGCCCCCGCTGTCGCCCATCGCCGCATCCATCGGCGAGTCCTTCATGATCAGCGCCATCAGCGGATCATGTTCCTCGGTGGGGTGCAGATCGAGCACGAGCCGGTGGCCGTAGTTGCCGACCGGGTCGAGGGTGAACACCTGGGGATTGACCGCCGACTTGAGTTCGACGACGACACGGACGACGTCCGGCCGGTTCTGGCCGGCACGGATCAGGCGGATGTAGGGGTCGCTGTCGAGCACCTTGGAAGGCAGCGACTGCAACACGCTGTTGAGCTCCATCCCTTCGAGGTCGACCACCAGGCGATCGGGATCCTGCACCAGCATGTGGCTGAAGCGCAGCTGCGCTGCGCCTTCGAGCGTGATGCGGGTGTACTCGGGCGAGGGCCAGACGCGAACCGCGACCAGGCTGGAGCGGGCGGCATGGCCGACCGGGCTGACCAGCAGCGCGAGCGAAGCGCCGGCGAACTTCAGCAGACGGCGGCGATCGATGCGCGTGCGCGGCCGGGCACCCTCGGCGCCGTCATCGATGGGGGTCAGATCGTCTTGGGCGCCGGGTCCGCGCCGCGTAAAGCCTTCACCAGTTCGATCACGCATGTCCGCCCCGCTTCCGTGTTTCCGTCGATCTCCACAAAGCGCCCATCTCCCCTGGCCTCGAGGCGAATCTCGACGTCGGGCGAGGGAAGGTAGGGAAGGGCCTTGTCGGGCCACTCCACGAGGCATACCCCCTCGCCTGCGAAGTATTCGTCCAAGCCTGCGTCCAGGTACTCGTCGGGCGAATTGAAGCGATAAAAATCAAAGTGATATAAGTCTAATCTAGAAACGACGTAAGGTTCAATCAAGGTGTAGGTGGGGCTCTTGACGCGGCCCTCGTGCCCGAGCCCGCGCAGCACCCCGCGGGTGAGGGTGGTCTTGCCCATGCCGAGGTTGCCCTGCAGCCAGATCCTGAGCCCCGGCCGCAACGCGGCGGCGAGCGCAATGCCCAGTGTTTCCGTGTCCTTTTCCCCCGGCAAGTGCGCCTGCAGGCGGGCGCCGCTATCATCGTCGGCTTGAATCAACTCGATCATGGGAACCTCTCGGTGATGGCGTCAGGGGCGGAAGAAGGTGTATCCGGTGTCGATGGCCCGGCTGTCGACGCCGACGCGCTTGTTGCGCAAATCAGACAGTGGGGACAGTCGCTGGGGTTCGACGCGGTCGGCGTGGGCGGCATCGACCTCGCGGAGGCCGAGCCCGGCCTGCTCGCGTGGCTGGATGCCGGATTTCACGGGGAGATGGATTATATGGCGCGCCATGGCCTCAAGCGCGCCCGCGCGGCCGAACTCGTGCCCGGCACCGTGCGCGTGATCAGCGTGCGCATGAACTACTGGCCGCCTGCCGCGCCGCCCGACGCCGTGCTCGCCGACCCGGAGCGCGCCTACGTGTCGCGCTACGCCCTGGGCCGCGACTATCACAAGGTCCTGCGCAACCGGTTGCAGAAGCTCGCCGACCGCATCGCGGCCGAGGTGCCCCACCGCTTCCGGGTGTTCACCGACTCGGCGCCGGTGCTCGAGGTCGAGCACGCCAGCCGCAAGGGGCTGGGCTGGCGCGGCAAGCACACGCTGCTGCTCGATCGTGCCGTGGGCTCGTGGTTCTTTCTCGGCGAGATCTTCACCGATCTGCCGTTGCCGCTCGATGCGCCGGTCGAGCCGCATTGCGGGCGCTGCACTGCGTGCATCGACGCCTGCCCGACCGGCGCGATCGTCGCACCCTATCGGGTGGATTCGCGGCGCTGCATCTCCTACCTGACGATCGAGCTCCCGGGGCCGATCCCGCATGCGCTCCGCCCGCTGCTCGGCAATCGCATCTACGGCTGCGACGACTGCCAGCTGGTGTGCCCGTGGAACCGCTTCGCGCGGATCGCGGCCGAGCCCGATTTCGCGCCCCGCCACGGCCTCGACGACGCCACCCTGATCGCGCTCTTCGCCTGGACTGCCGCCGAGTTCGCCGAGCGCACCGCGGGCAGTCCGATCTACCGTATCGGGCATGAGCGCTGGCTGCGCAACATCGCCGTCGCGCTCGGCAATGCGCCGAGCTCGCTGGCCGTGCTGGGGGCGCTGGCGGCGCGTGCCAACGACGACAGCGAACTCGTGCGCGAGCACGTGGCCTGGGCGCTCGCCCGCCACGGCGCCGCCCGCGCGGGCTAGAATCCGCGCCCCCGTCCCAGGAGCCCGCCATGGAAGACCGTATCGTCACGCTCGAAACCAAGCTGTTGGCTGCCGAGGATCTGCTCGACGCGCTCAATCGCACGGTGTGGCGCCAGCAGCAGGAGCTCGACCTGCTGCGCGAGCAGCTCCGCCAGCTGGCGCAGCAGGTGAAGATCCTCCAGCCCGCCAACCCGCTACGACCCGAGGACGAGATCCCGCCGCACTGGTGAGCGGGCTCAGATCAGGGCGGCGCCGGTGAGGCGGGCGAGCGGTTCGCGAAAGCCGGTGGTCAGGATCACCAGGATCGGCATGCCATAGCAGAACAGGTACACCGCCCTGCGGATGCGTGGATGCGCCTCGTGCAGTTCGAGGAAATAGCGGCTCACGATCAGCAGCTTGACCGCCATGACGAGGGCGACGAGGGCCGCGATGGCGAAGCCGTCGTCGTCACCGCTGCCCAGGCGGGCACCGCCGATGCTCAGCAGCACCAGTGCCACCCAGGCGAGATCGAGCTTGCGTTCTGCGTTCATGGGTGTCCTTTTCATCCGAGCAGGTAGAACAGCGGAAAGATCATCAGCCACAGCATGTCGGTGACGTGCCAGTAGCACGCGAAGGCCTCGAGCCCGCCGTGGTCCTCGGGCGTGTAGGCGCCCAGTCCGGTGCGCGCCATCACCCACAGCATGCCGAGCAGGCCCCAGAACACGTGAACCAGGTGGGTGAAGGTCAGGTAGTAGTAGCTGACGATGAACACCCCGGCGCTGCCGTCGAGGCCGTGTGCGAAGTTGCGCTGCAGTTCGAAGACCTTGATCGCCGGATAGCCAAGCCCGAACACCAGGGCGCCGATCAGCCAGCGCATGCAGTGGCTGCGCTTGCCGCTGCGCATCGCGTGCACCGCGCGCGCGACACACCAGCCGCTGGTGAGCAGCATCAGCGTGTAGCCGGTGCCGGCGAGCAGCGACAGTCGCGACGGGCCGGCGCTGAAGGCCTCGGGGTGGTGGGCGCGCGCGACGAAGAACACCGCGAACAGCAGGGCGAACTCGGTGAGCTCGCAGAAGATGCCCACCCACATGGCCTTGCTGCCCGGGATGCGGCCGGTGGCGGCCGGAGCGGGGGCGGCGGGCGGGACAGCGGGCGCGATGGTGGACGGGGCGGGCACGGCGATCGACACGATGGACGGGGAGGACCGGCGCGTGGCCGGCGCAAGGATCGAAGTGGCTGAATGCTGCCAGCGCCGCGCCGGCGCCGCCTTGATTCTGCTCAGCTGTCGCGCTGCCTGCGCGGGCCGCGCGCGTGATCGGACGCGACTGCACGAGGCCGCCGAGGCGGCGGCGGGGGCCGAGGGCGTGCTCCATCGCCCTGTTGCAGTGCGATAATGCGCGCCTGTCCTTCCAGGAAACGTTCATGCCGAAGTTCCTCACAAGATGCGCGCTGGCCTGCCTGTTGGCTCACCCGCTGATGGCCGCTGCCGAAACGGTGGGCAGCGTCGACACCGCGTTCAAGCTCATCGGCCGCAACCACCAGGTGGTGGTCGAGGCCTTCGACGACCCCAAGGTCAAGGGCGTGGCCTGCTACGTGTCGCGTGCCCGCACCGGAGGGCTCAAGGGCACCTTCGGGCTGGCGGAGGACACTGCCGATGCCTCGGTCGCCTGCCGCCAGGTCGGCGAGATCGCCTTCACCGGCCCGCTGAAGGAACAGGAGGAGGTGTTCTCGCAGAGCGCCTCGATCCTGTTCAAGAAGGTGCGCATCGTGCGCATGGTCGACCCCAGGCGCAACACGCTCGTCTACCTCGTCTACAGCGACAAGCTGATCGACGGCAGCCCGCAGAACAACGTCACCGCGGTGCCGGTGCCGGCCGCGGTGCCGATCCCCCTGCGCTGACCGCCCACGCCAAGTCCTCTCTTCCTGATGCGAATCCTTCCCCGCTGCGTGCGGGGCGGGACGTCCTCTCATCCTCGTCCGTCATGAACCAGCCCCTCGCTCGCCCCGCCCTCCATTTCTTCTTCCGCACCAGCCTGGTGCTGCAGATCGCCATTGGTCTCGTCTGCGGCATCGCGCTCGCCCTCGTCGCACCGGAGCTCGCACGCTCGACGGCGCTGCTCGGCGACGTCTTCATCTCCGCCCTCAAGGCGGTCGCGCCGGTTCTGGTGTTCGTGCTCGTGGCCTCGGCGGTCGCCGGCCACCGCCATGGCAGCGAGACCCACGTGCGCCCGATCCTCGTGCTGTATCTGGTGGGTACCTTCGGCGCGGCCCTGGTCGCCGTGCTCGCCAGCTTTGCCTTCCCGACCATGCTGGTGCTCGATGCGCCACAGGTCGCCGGCACACCGCCGGGCGGCATCGTCGGGGTGCTCAAGAACCTGCTGTTGAACGCGGTCTCGAACCCGGTCAAGGCGCTGATGGAGGCCAACTTCATCGGCATCCTGGCGTGGGCGATCGCGCTCGGCGCCGCACTGCGCCATGGCGCACCGGCGACGCGGGCGATGCTCGCCGATGTCGCGGAGGCGGTGTCGAAGATCGTGCGCGTGGTCATCCGCTTCGCGCCCTTCGGCATCTTCGGCCTGGTCGGCGCCACGCTCACCGAGTCCGGCCTGGGTGCGCTGCTCGGCTATGGACGGCTGTTGATGGTGATCGTCGGCAGCATGCTGTTCGTCGCCTTCGTCCTGAACCCGCTGCTGGTGTTCTGGAAGATGCGGCGCAATCCGTTCCCGCTGGTGTTCACCTGCCTGCGCGAGAGTGCGGTGACCGCCTTCTTCACCCGCAGCTCGGCGGCCAACATCCCGGTGAACCTCGAGCTGTGCCGCCGCCTCGGCCTGCACAAGGACACCTATTCGATCTCGATCCCGCTCGGCGCCACCATCAACATGGCGGGCGCGGCGATCACCATCGCCGTGATGAGCCTGGCCGCAGCCCATACGCTGGGCATCGTGATCGATCTGCCCACCGCGCTGCTGCTGTCGGTCGTGTCGGCGCTCGGTGCATGTGGTGCGTCGGGCGTGGCCGGTGGCTCGCTGCTGCTGATTCCGATGGCGTGCAACCTGTTCGGCATCCCGACCGACGTCGCGATGCAGGTGGTGGCGATCGGCTTCATCATCGGCGTGGTGCAGGATTCGGTGGAAACCGCGCTGAATTCCTCGACCGACGTGCTGTTCACCGCTGCCGCCTGCCGTGCGGCGGAACGGGTCTGAGCCTGCGTGCCGCTCCGTGCTTGATTGCGATCAAGCATCGGGTGTCATGAATTCTCGCGAAATCAGGTGCTTGGCGGGGTGTTGACATCTGTCAAATTATTTTATGGACGGCTTGAAGAAAGTGCCTCACCTTTTCAAACACGAGGGTGGGTAAACAATGAGTTCAGCGACGTTCATGAAGCGGCTCCGCCTTGCCGCGATCCCGGTCCTGGTCCTGGCGATGCAGGCCGCGTTCGCGGAAGCACCGAAGGGACACGGTGACGAGGCGCTTAAGGAATACCAGGCCGGCGGTTCGCCGATGGCCGAGGTGCCGATGCACCACGACATCAACCCGCTGGCGCCGCGGATGTCCGAACCCGAGTTCGAGAAGGCCAAGCGCATCTTCTTCGAGCGCTGCGCCGGCTGTCACGGCGTGCTGCGCAAGGGCGCGACCGGCAAGGCACTGACCCCCGACATCACCCTCGAGAAGGGCCTCGAGTACCTCAAGGTCTTCATCAAGTACGGCTCGCCCGGCGGCATGCCCAACTGGGGCACCTCCGGCGTGCTGAGCGACGACGAGGTCGATCTGATGGCGCGCTACATCCAGCAGACGCCGCCGGCCCCGCCCGAGTACGGCCTCAAGGAGATGGAAGCCTCGTGGAAGGTCCTCATCCCGGTCGACAAGCGTCCGACCAAGAAGATGAACGACCTCAAGCTCGAGAACCTGTTCTCGGTGACGCTGCGTGACGCCGGCAAGATCGCCCTGATCGACGGTGACAGCAAGCAGATCGTCAGCATCCTCGAGACCGGCTACGCGGTGCACATCTCGCGCATGTCGGCCTCCGGCCGCTACCTGTTCGTCATCGGTCGCGACGCCAAGATCAACCTGATCGACCTGTGGATGGAGAAACCCGACACCGTCGCCGAGATCAAGGTCGGTCTCGAGGCGCGTTCGGTGGAAAGCTCCAAGGCCAAGGGCTGGGAAGACAAGTACGCCATCGCCGGCACCTACTGGCCGCCCCAGTTCGTGATCATGGACGGCGACACGCTGCAGCCGCGCAAGATCGTCTCCACCCGCGGCATGGTCGTCGATACCCAGACCTACCACCCCGAGCCGCGCGTGGCGGCGATCATCTCCTCGCACTTCAATCCGGAATTCTTCGTCAACGTGAAGGAAACCGGCATGGTGTATTCGGTGGATTATCGCGACCTCGACAACCTCAAGCTCAAGATGATCGAGGCGGCGCCCTTCCTGCACGACGGCGGCTTCGAGTCCACCCATCGCTACTTCATGGACGCGGCCAACGCCTCGGACAAGATCGCGGTCATCGACACCAAGGAAGGCAAGCTCGAGAAGCTGGTCAGCGTCGGCAAGGTCCCGCATCCGGGCCGCGGCGCCAACTTCGTCGATCCGCAGTTCGGTCCGGTGTGGGCCACCGGCCACCTCGGCGACGAGACGATCTCGCTGATCGGCACCGATCCGGTCAAGCATCCGGACAACGCCTGGAAGGTGGTGCGCACGCTGAAGGGCCTGGGCGGCGGCTCGCTGTTCCTGAAGACCCACCCGAAGTCGAAGAACCTGTGGGTCGATACCACGCTGAACCCGGAGGAGAAGGTTAGCCAGTCGGTCGCGGTGTGGGACATCGACAACATCGACAAGGGCTACGAGCTGATCCCGATCGGCGAATGGTCGGGCATCAAGGAAGGGCCGAAGCGCGTCGTGCAGCCGGAGTACAACAAGGCCGGCGATGAGGTATGGTTCTCGGTCTGGAACGGTGCGGATCAGGAGTCGGCCATCGTGGTGGTCGATGACAAGACGCGCAAGCTGAAGGCCGTCATCCGCGACCCGAAGCTGATCACGCCGACCGGCAAGTTCAACGTCCACAACACGCAGCACGACGTCTACTGAGACTGTTCGCGCGGTTGCGGCGGGAGGATTCGTCCTCCCGCCGCGCCGTTTCCGGCGGCCGAAGCGGACGTGAGGTTCTCCGATTGAGCGCACGACCCTTCAACCGCCGCCAGGTGCTGCGCGACTTCCTGTCGCGCTGCCCGCTGTTTTCCGACCTCGCCACCGCCCAACTGGACGAGCTGTGCGCCGCCGGTCGGCTGCTCGAGCTGCCCGCGCGCACCGCCCTGTACCACTCCGGCGATCCCATGCGCGAGGTCTTCATGCTGTGCGACGGCAGCGTCCTGCGCTACCGCCTGCTCGCCGGCGAGACCCGCAAGATCATCGAACTCGTGCACACGCCGCGGGTGCTCGCGCTCGGCGAGGTGTTCGGCGCGCAGCGCTACGCCTCGGCCTGCGAGACGGTGTCGCCGAGCATCCTGGTCGCGCTCGACGTGCGCGTGCTGCGCAAGCTCGTGCGCCAGGACATCGCCTTCAGCGCCGGCGTGATCGAGGCCCTCGCCCAGCGCCAGTGCGCGATCGAGTTCGACGTTACCGGCCACCACTCCGGCCTGACCGGGGCCCAGCGCATCCTCGACTACCTGATCGAGCTCGCCGGCGGCGAACTGCCGATCGCCGGCGAAACCACGGTCGAGCTCAAGGCCAAGAAGAAAATCCTCGCCGCGCGCATGGGCATCACTCCCGAAGCCTTCTCGCGTAGCCTGCGCGAACTGGCCGACAAGGGCGTGATCGTGGTGGACAAGAGCCGCATCCACATCCAGAACGCCGCCCTGCTCGAGACCGCGCCGAGCGCCGCGCCGCAGCGCCTGAACTTTGCGCGCAAGCTGCGCCGCACCGATGTGGACGACAAGCCGCAGCGCATCGCCGCCGGCAAGCTCATCAATCATTGCGGTCGCCTGCGCCTGCTGACCCAGCGCCAGGCGATCGCCTGGGCGCTCGGCGAACATGGCATCGCGCCTGCCGAGTCCGCCATCCAGCTACGCCAGCGCACCACCGAATTCGAGCGTACGCTCGCCCAGCTCCAGCGTGCGAATCTCGAACCCGAGCCGGCGCGCGCGCTCGAGGCGCTGGGTGCGGCCTGGCTGAGCTACCGCGAGGCCTTGTTCGCTCCCGAATCCGATGCCGGGCGTGTGCTGCGCGCAAGCGAGGAAATCGTCGTCCTCGCCGACGCCCTGACCACGCTCGCCGCGCAGACGGCCGATGGCGGGCCGCACGGGCGTTACGTCAATGTCGCCGGGCGCAATCGCATGCTGTCCCAGCGCATCGTCAAGTTCTTCCTGTTCCAGGACATCGCCGATGCGGCGGAGGAGGCGCAGCGCCAGATCGAGGCCTCGGTCGCTGCCTTCGACGACAATCTGGCCGAGCTGCGCCGCAGTGGCGCCGAGCTGCCGCAACTCGTCGCCCAGCTCGATGAGGTCGGCACGCAGTGGGCTCGGTTGCACGCCGTGCTGGCCCCGTCGACCGAACGCATGCGTCGCAGCCAGCACATCCGCCTGGTGGTGGCCAAGGGCATGCGCCTGCTGCGCCATGTCGATACCGCGGTCAAGCTGTACGAGCGCCTGACCTCCGGGCACTGAGGCCGCGCGCTCAGCGTGCCGCCTGGCCACCGAGCAGGCGGCCGAGCGCCTCCACCTCCGCGGGTAGTCCGGCGGCTGCGCGCGGGGGGCGGCCGGCCAGGGTGTCGATCATGCGCGCGACCACGTCGCCCTGCGGCAGGCTGGCGCCGAAGTGCAGCGTCACGCCACCGCGAAAGATCGCCAGAGTGGGGAAGGTCTCGACGTCGATGTCGCCGACCAGGTCGGCATCGTCCTCGATGTCGGCCCAAGCGAAGACGATGTCGCGCCGCGCCTCGGCAAGCTGGTGCAGCACCTGCCGGAAGTCGCGGCAGGTGCCGCACCAGTCGGCACACAGCGCCAGCACCACGAGGGGTGAGGCGAGCAGGTCGGGATGATCGGGGAGGGCGGAGACGGGGGTCAGCAAGGGGCGTGGTTCGTGCATGGGGCGGCCTGAGGGGACTGCCGGCGTGCGCAGCGATGCCCCTGTCGTGCCGGCCCGCATGCCGCAACCGCGCTGCGGATCAGGCCGGACTGACTTCCCGCGTGCTGCACTTGGCGATGCCGTACTCGGTCTCGACCAGCAGCGGGTAGGAGGCGCCGCTGAAGCGGCCGAAGTTCGAGATGTTATAGCCGATCACGCTGCCCGGCACCTGGCCGATGCGCACGGTGCTGCCGACATGGTAGCCGGCATCGATGGCGCGGAGGATCGATTGCTCGACCGTGCCGTGGTAATGGTGCGCCGCCGAGCGCGGGCGCTGGCCATTGACGACGATGAGCGATTGGTTGTCCATGATGCGCCTCTGCTGTCCGGGAACGGGAGCCGGGATCCAACTCCCGTCGACACCCAATCTACGCCTTTGCCGAGCAGATGGCAGGGCATATCAGCGTCTGCTTGTGATACGGATCACAGCCGTCACGCGAGCGTTTCGACTCGTACGTCCCCCGCTCAGCCGCGGGCGGCGGCGCGCGGCACGAAGCTCACCTTCTGTGCCACGACCGTGTCGCGCATCTTTGCGACATGCGGGCGCAAGGCGCCGACCACGTGCATCTCGCAGCGCTTGCAGTCGAACTTGAGCGTCAGCGTCTCGTCGCCATTCACGAGCTGCATCGGGTCGGGGCGGATGCCCTTCACCTCCTTCGGGCACAGGTTGAAGCTGTAGCGCAGGCAGTGCTTGGTGATCATCAGCGAGACGTCGTCGGTCTCCTGGTTCTCCTCGTAGGCGGCGTCGATGAGCTTGACGCCGTGCCTGGCGTAGAACGCGCGCGCCTTGTCGTTCGACACGTTGGCGAGGTAGCTCAGCGCATCCTGCGGGTAGGGAACCGGCGGCTCGACCGCGGCGGCGCGCGGCGGGCGCGAGTGGGCCTGCAGGCGTGCGGCCTCGAGCTTTTCCACCGCGTCGCGGCGCAGGGCGTTGAGCTGGCCGGCGGGCAGGAAGGGCGCGGCGGGCAGGTCGAGGGTGATCCCGCCGAGGGTGAAGATGGTGCTGCCGAGCTTTCCGAGGTGATCGCGCAGGGTGGCGAGGGCGCGTTCGGCGTTCTGCGCCGGCTCGAAGGCGGCGGCGAGCGTGGCGGTGGCGGCGACGCCGTCCTCGTCGCTCAGCGTCAGCGCGAAGCCGTCGGCAGTGGCGGCAAAACGCGCATCGACGCGGATGCGGCGCTCGGCGGACTTCTTCTCCAGCGCGCGCTCGAATTCGTGATCGTGGTTGCGGAACAGCGAGGTGCCCGGCACCAGGTCGGCCGGTAGCGGCTCGGAGGGGAAGATGCGGTCGATGCCTTCGCCGCCGCCCTCGGCCTCGGCGCGGTTGACGCGCAGGCCGGTGAGCTCGCCCTTCGGGTTGTACCAGGTCAGGCCGTCGGCGTTGTGGATGGGCGCGACGCGCTCGACGTCGAAGAACTTGCGCCCCTTGGTGTCGATCTTCTTCACCCGGCCGATCGGCTCGCCGACGAACTTGGGCGATTCGAAGGCCTCGATGCCGTGCTGGCGCTCGTTGGCGAAGTAGTCGGTGTAGCCGCGGTTGAAGGTCTTGTCGGCCTGCGGGGTGAACAGGAAGGTGGTGCGACCGCTCGAGGCGCGGCGGTACGCGGGCCCATCGGCATCCGGGTGCTCGATGATCTCGTCGAGCAGCGTTCGGTAGTGCGCGGTGATGTTCTTGACGTAGGAGAGGTCCTTGTAACGGCCCTCGATCTTGAACGAACTCACGCCTGCGGCCGCGAGCGCGCGCAGGTTGGCGCTCTGGTTGTTGTCCTTCATCGACAGCATGTGCTGGTTGCTGGCGACGGTGTTGCCGTCCTTGTCCTTGAGGTCGTAGGGCAGGCGGCAGGCCTGCGAGCATTCGCCGCGGTTGGCGCTGCGTCCGGTGTGCGCGTGGCTGATGTAGCACTGGCCGGAGAAGGCCACGCACAGCGCGCCATGCACGAAGTACTCGAGCTGACAGGTGGTGGCGGCGGCGATCTTCCTGACGTCGGCGAGCGACAGCTCGCGCGCCAGCACGATCTGCGAGAAGCCCACGTCCTGCAGGAAGCGCGCCTTGCTCGCGTCGCGGATGTCGGTCTGCGTGCTGGCGTGGAGTTGGATCGGCGGCAGGTCGAGCTCGAGCAGGCCCATGTCCTGCACGATCAGGGCATCCACGCCCGCGTCGTAGAGCTGCCAGATGAGCTTGCGCGCGGGCTCCAGCTCGGCATCGAACAGGATCGTGTTGGTGGCGACGAAGATCTGCGCGTGGTAGCGGTGGGCGTGCTGCACCAGGCGTGCGATGTCTTCCACCGAGTTGTCGGCCGACGAACGCGCACCGAAGGCCGGGCCGCCGATATACACCGCGTCCGCGCCGTGGTTGATGGCCTCGATGCCGAAGTCGGCGGTCTTGGCCGGGGCGAGGAGTTCGAGGGTGTGGCGGTCGGTGCTCATCGGCGTATGGAGTGCGCAAGCGCTTGATCGGAAAGGCGGCGATGATAGCAAGCCGCGCCCCGGCAGGTGCGCCTGCGGGCAAAAAAGCGCGCGTCGCCCGGCACGGGCGACGGATCGCCGGTGGCGCCTGTGCCCGAGCCTGCGCCTAGCCCAGCGCCTGCGCCGCTTCGAGCTGGCGCGCCAGTTCGGCAGCGAAGTTCGCTGCCGCGTCCGGCGTGGCGCCGAGGAAGAGCTCGGGCTCGATCGCCTCGAGCTCCATCAGCACGGGCCGGCCCTCATGGCTCACCAGGTCGACCCGGGCATAGGTGGTCGCCGCAGGGGCGTGCTGGAGCACGGCCTCGGCGAGTGCACGTTCGGCCGCGCCTGGCGCGTGCGGGTGCACCGTGCCGCCGTACATGTCCTGCACACGGTAGTCGCCTGCGGCGGGGCGCTTGCAGATGGCGTGGGAAAAGACCCCGCCGAAGTAGATCAGCGATGCCTCGCCGGCCTCGGCGATGCTGCGCACGAAGGGCTGGACCATGACATCGCCGGCGGCGACCAGGCTCTCCAGATGCGCATTGCACGCGGGGTCGTCGGCCCGCGCACGCAGGGCGCCGATGGCACCGATCGAAACCGCGGGCTTCACCACCACCTCCTCCCAGCCCTGTGCGGCCAGGCGCGCGCCGGCGTCCGTTGCGGCGCGCTCGATCCACAGCGTGGGCACGGTGGCGACACCGCCGGCGGCGAGTTCGCGCAGGTAGCCCTTGTGGCTGTTCCAGGCGATCACCGCAGCCGGGTTGACGAGGCGAGTGAGGGTGCTGGTGCGCTCGGCCCAGGCCAGGAAGGCGTCGAGATGGCGGAAGTAGTCCCACGGCGTGCGCACCACCACGAGGGGGTAGGTGGCCCAGTCCTGTTCGCTGCTCCAGGGCAGCACGTCGGCGGCGATGCCGCGCTGGGCGAGGGCCGCCACGAGCAGGTGGGTCTCGGGATCCGGCTTGGCCATCGTGGCGCCGGTGACGAGGGCGATGCGGGGGGGCTGCGGCATGGGGGCGGGCTCGGTTGTTCGGTAGAGGGCGCGCGCGGGCCGCATCGGCCCGCGCGTGGGCAGCGAGTCTACCGGAGCCCTGTCCCTCATCCCAGGCTGATGCGGCGGAAGTCGTTCACCAGCTTCGCCAGATGCACCAGGAAGCGGGCCGCGAGTGCGCCGTCGATCACGCGGTGATCCCACGACAGGCAGAGCGGCATGATCAGGCGCGGGGTAAACTCCTTGCCGTTCCAGACCGGCTTGATCTGGCTGCGGGTCACACCCAGGATCGCCACCTCGGGCGCGTTGATGATCGGCGTGAAGCCGGTGCCGCCGATCCCGCCCAGGCTCGACACCGTGAAGCAGGCGCCGCTCATGTCGGCCGGCCCGAGCTTGCCCTCGCGCGCCTTTTTCGCCAGCGCGGCCGATTCGGCGGCGATCTCGTAGAGCCCCTTGCGGTCGGCGTCCCTGATGACGGGGACAACGAGACCGTTGGGCGTATCCGCGGCGAAGCCGATGTGGAAGTACTCCTTCAGCACCAGGTTGTCGCCATCGAGGCTGCTGTTGAAGGTCGGGAATTCCTTCAGGGCCGCGACGCTCGCCTTGATCAGGAAAGCGAGCATGGTGAGCTTGGCTGCGTTCGGATCCTTCGCGTTCTCGGCGTTGACCTGATTGCGGAAGGCTTCGAGCTCGGTGACGTCGGCCTCGTCGAAGTTGGTCACGTGCGGGATCAGCACCGCGTTGCGCGACAGGTTCGCACCCGAGATCTTCTTGATCCGCGACAGCGGTTCGAGCTTGATCGGGCCGAACCTGGAGAAATCGACCTTGGGCCAGGGGAGCAGCTCGAGTGTGCTGCCGGGGGCGGCCTGTGCCACGGTCTTGCCCGGCACCACGCCGCTCTGCATCGATGCCTTGACGTGGGCGGTGACATCCTCGCGGGTGATGCGACCGTTGCGTCCGCTGGCTCTGACCGTGGCCAGATCGACGCCGAGCTCGCGCGCGTAATGGCGCACCGAAGGGCTCGCATGGACCTTGCCGCCGGCGACGATCGCCGGCGCGACGACGGGCGACGGGCTCGCCGCTGCAGGCGCAGGCGCGGCCACGGTCGGTGCCGGGGCAGCGGGGGGCGCGGCGGGGGGCGCGGCAGGCGCCGCGGCGGCGGGGCTTTCGGGGACGGACGCAGCGGGCGCTGCCGCGCCGGCGTTGGTGGCCTCGGCGGTGTCGGCGATCTCGATCCGCAGCAGCAGGCTGCCCTCCGAGACGCGGTCGCCGACCGCGACCATGACTTCGCGGACGGTGCCGGCCTGCGGCGCGGGCACGTCCATCGTCGCCTTGTCCGACTCGAGGGTGACGATCGGATCGTCGGCGTTGATCGTGTCGCCCGCCTTCACGAGCACTTCGATCACCGGTACGTTGTTGTAGTCACCGATATCGGGAACGTTTACATCCAGCAAGCGGGTCATTTCGTCTTACCTCGATTAAGTGGAACGCCGCCCTCGGCGCAGGGGCGCGTCGGGCAGGGGGCGTGGTGCGCTGCATCAGCTCCCGATCGGGCTGGGCTTGTCGGCGTCGATGCCGAGGCGGCCGGTAAGACCCTTCAGGATCGAGGCATCGAGCGTGCCCTCGGCGACCAGGCTCTGCAGCGCAGCGAGCGCGATGTAGCGGGCATCGACCTCGAAGAAGTCGCGCAGCGCAGCACGGGTGTCGGAGCGCCCGAAGCCGTCGGTGCCGAGCACCGTGTAGCGGCGCGGCACCCAGTTGCGGATCAGGTCGGGGTAGCCGCGGATGAAGTCGGTCGCCGCCACCACCGGCCCTTCGCGGCTGGCCAGTTGCTCGGTGACCCACGGCGCGCGCGGCGCCTCTTCCGGATGCAGCAGGTTCCAGCGGTCGCAGGCGATGCCGTCCTTGCGCAACTCGCCGAAGCTGGTGGCGCTCCACACGTCGGCGGCGACGCTGAACTCGCGCTCGAGCAGCGCGGCCGCCTCCTGCACCTGGCGCAGGATGCTGCCGCTGCCGAGCAGCTGCACGCGCGGCGCCGCTTCCAGCGCGCTGCCGCGGAGCAGGTAGAGACCGCGACGGATGCCTTCCTCTGCGCCCACCGGCATTGCCGGCTGCTGGTGGTTCTCGTTGTACATCGTGATGTAGTAGAAGCCGGTGTGGTTCTCCGCCATCATGCGGCGCACGCCGTCCTCGACGATGACCGCGACCTCGTAGCCGAAGGCCGGGTCGTAGGCGTGGCAGGTCGGGATCGTTGCGGCATAGATGTGGCTCTGGCCATCCTCGTGCTGCAGGCCTTCGCCGGACAGCGTCGTGCGGCCGGCGGTGGCGCCGAGCAGGAAGCCGCGCGCCTGGCAGTCGGCGGCGTTCCAGATCAGGTCGGCGACGCGCTGGAAGCCGAACATCGAATAGAAGATGTAGAACGGCAGCATCGGTTCGTCGCTGTGCGAGTAGGCGGTGCCGGCCGCGATCCAGGACGCCATCGAGCCGGCCTCCGAGATCCCTTCCTCGAGGATCTGCCCCTTCACATCCTCGCGATAGAACGCGAGCTGGTCGCTGTCCTGCGGCGTGTATTGCTGGCCCCAGGGCGAGTAGATGCCGAACTGGCGGAACATGTCCTGCATGCCGAAGGTGCGCGCCTCGTCGGCCACCACCGGGACGATGCGGGGACCGAGCTGGCTGTCGCGCATCAGCTTGTTGAGCAGGCGCACGAAGGCCATCGTGGTCGAGATCTCGCGCTCGCCCGAGTCGGCATGGAAGGGCACGTAGAGCTCGGGCTGCGACAGTGCGATCGGGCGTGCCTCGCTGGCGCGCGCCGGCACGTAGCCGCCCAGGGCGCTGCGGCGTGCCTGCACGTAGCGCGCTTCGGCGCTGTCCTCGCCCGGGTGGAAGTAGCGCAGTTCGTCGAGGTCCTCGTCGGACAAGGGCAGGCCGAAGCGCTCGCGGAAGCGCTCGAGGTCGGCTCGCGCCAGCTTCTTGGTCTGGTGCGAGGTGTTGGCACCCTGGCCGGAGGCGCCCATGCCATAGCCCTTGGTGGTCTGCGCCAGGATAACGGTCGGCTGGCCACGGTGACCCACGGCCGCGGCATAGGCGGCGTGGATCTTGATCGGGTCGTGGCCGCCACGCTTGAGCGCGTCGATGTCCTGGTCGGACATGTTGGCGACGAGGGCGGCGAGCTCGGGGTAGCGCGAGAAGAAATGCTCGCGGTTGTAGTGCCCGTCGGTGGCGGACAACTTCTGGAACTCGCCGTCGACCGCCTCGGCCATGCGCTTGAGGATCCAGCCGTCGTGGTCGCGGGCGAACAGCACGTCCCAATTGCTGCCCCACATGCACTTGATGACGTTCCAGCCGGCGCCGGCAAACAGGGTCTCGAGTTCCTGCACGATGTTGCCGTTGCCGCGCACCGGGCCGTCGAGGCGCTGCAGGTTGCAGTTCACCACCAGGATCATGTTGTCGAGCTGCTCGCGCGCGGCCAGCGAGATGCCGGCGAGCGACTCGGGCTCGTCCATCTCGCCGTCGCCGACGAAGGCCCACACCTTGCGGTCGCTCGGCGCGGTGATGCCGCGGTGCTCCTGGTAGCGCTGGAAGCGCGCCTGGTAGATGGCGCTGAGCAGGCCCAGGCCCATCGAGCCGGTGGGGAACTGCCAGAAGTCGGGCATCAGCGTCGGGTGCGGATAGGACGACAGGCCGCGACCGATGCCGCCGGAGACCTCGCGCCGGAAGTGCTCGAGGTTGTCGCGGCCGAGCCGGCCTTCGAGGAAGGCGCGAGCATAGATGCCGGGTGCCGAATGGGCCTGGAAATAGACCAGGTCGCCAGGGTGGCTGTCACTGCGGGCGCGGAAGAAGTGGTGAAAGCCCACTTCGTAGAGATCGGCAATCGACGCGTAGGTGGCGATGTGGCCGCCCAGTTCCGGATGCAGCTTGTTGGCACGCGACACCATGGCGAGGGCGTTCCAGCGGTGGATCGCGGTGATGCGCGACTCGAGGTCGAGGTCGCCCGGGTAGGGCGCCTGCGCTTCGACGCCGATCGTGTTGCGGTAGGGGGTGGTGTGGCGGGTGTGAAAACGGCCGCCGGTGCGGCGACCCGATTCGATCAGGCGGTCGACGAGGTACTCCGCGCGCTGAAGACCGTCACGCTCGACGACTTCGGCGAGGCTGTCGAGCCAGTCGCGGGTTTCCTCCGCATCGCTGTCGATCGGCAGGCTGGAGATCGTCTGTTGCGAGATGGCTGTCATGGCCCTTGTGCTCCTTTCGAGGGACCGGCAGGGCCTCCTGCGGGAGGCCTGCCAGTGGGGTGGTGTCGGTGTGATTGCAGTCTAATGGCCTGATTCAATGTTCCTATTGTCCTAGAGCATTGCGTCACGCCGACCCCACGCAGACTGTCTACTTCTTGCGCATCGGCGGCAGGTCGGTGCAGCTGCCGTGGGCCACTTCGGCCGCCATGCCCACCGTCTCGCCCAGGGTCGGGTGCGGGTGGATGGTCTCGCCGATGTCGGTCGCGTCCGCGCCCATCTCGATGGCCAGGCACACCTCGCCGATCATGTCGCCGGCCGAGGGGCCGACGATGGTGCCGCCGATCACGCGGTGCGTCTCGGCATCGAAGATCAGCTTGGTGAAGCCGTAGTCGGCGCCGTTGGCGATCGCGCGGCCACTGGCTGCCCACGGGAACTTGGCGGTGTCGACCTTCTTGCCCTCGGCCTTGGCCTGCGCCTCGGTGTAGCCGACCCAGGCCACTTCCGGATGCGTGTAGGCCACGCCCGGGATCACCGTGGCGTCGAACGCGGCCCGGGCGAGCTCCGACTTGCCTTGTGCCTCGCCTGCGGCGACTTCGGCCGCCACGTGCGCCTCATGCACCGCCTTGTGGGCGAGCATGGGCTGGCCGACGACGTCGCCAATGGCGAAGATGTGCGGCACGTTGGTGCGCATCTGCGCATCGACCGGGATGAAGCCGCGCTCGCCGACGATCACCCCGGCCTTGTCGGCGCCGATCTTGTTGCCGTTGGGCGAACGGCCCGCCGACTGCAGGATCATGTCGTAGCGCACCGGCTCGGCAGGGGCCTTTTCACCCTCGAACTTGACCCACAGGCCGTCTTCCTTGGCCTCGACCGCGACCGTCCTGGTCTTGAGCATGATGTTGTCGAAGCGGTGGGCGTTCTGCTTCTCCCACACCTTGACCGCGTCGCGGTCCGGACCCTGCATCAGGCCGTCCATCATCTCGACCACGTCGATGCGCGCACCGAGCGTGGAATACACCGTCGCCATCTCGAGGCCGATGATGCCGCCGCCGATCACCAGCATCTTGCCCGGCACCTGGCGCAGTTCGAGCGCGCCGGTGGAGTCGACGATGCGCGGATCGCGCGGGATGAAGGGCAGGTGCACCGCGGCCGAACCGGCAGCGATGATGCACTGCTTGAACTTCACCACCTTCTTGGCGCCGGTCTTGTCCTGGCTGCTGCCGGTGGTCTCCTCGACTTCCAGATGGTGCGGGTCGAGGAAGTGGCCGTAGCCGCGGATGACGTCGACCTTGCGCGCCTTGGCCATGCCGGAGAGGCCGCCGGTGAGCTTGCCGATCACGCCGTCCTTGTGCTTCCGGAGCGCATCGACGTCGACCGTGGGCTTGGCGAACGTGATGCCGGCGGTGTCGACGTGCTCGGCCTCCTCGATCACCGCGGCCACGTGCAGCAGCGCCTTGGAGGGGATGCAGCCGACGTTCAGGCACACGCCGCCGAGCGTCGCGTAACGCTCGATGATCGCGGTCCTGAGGCCGAGGTCGGCGGCGCGGAAGGCGGCCGAGTAGCCGCCCGGGCCGGCGCCGAGCACGACCATGTCGTATTCGGCGTCCGCCGTGCCGGCGTGGCTGGCCGCCGTCGGCGCGGCGCTCGGCGTGGCTGTGGGAGCGGCGCCAGCCGCGAGCTTCTGATCCGCCGCCGTGCTGGCGCTACCGGCCGCAGGGCTCGCGGCTGGCGCCGCTCCGACGGCGGCACCGATCGCCTCGACCTTGATCAGGACTGAGCCTTCGCCGACCTTGTCGCCGACCTTGACCAGCACCTCCTTCACGACCCCGGCGGCCGAGGACGGCACGTCCATCGTCGCCTTGTCGGACTCGAGCGTGCAGATCGCGTCATCCACGTTGATGCTGTCGCCGACCTTGACGAACAGCTCGATCACCGGCACTGAATCGAAATCGCCGATGTCCGGAACCTTTACTTCGATCGAATTCATGTGGGGCTCCTGGAGCGCGCAGCGCCCCGAAGGGCGCTGCGATGTGTTGAGGTTTGACTGCGAGGCGGGTCAGGCCTTGGCGAGCGCCTGCTCGAGGTCGGCGATCAGGTCGTCGCCGTCCTCGATGCCGGCCGAGTAGCGGATGAGGCTCTCCGGAATGCCGGCATTGGCCCGCTCCTGCTCGGAGAGCTCGACGTGGCTGGTGGTACGCGGCGGGCCGACGAGGGTGCCGACCGAGCCCAGGCTGGCGGCCTTGTGGGCGTACTTCAGGTTCTCGAGCACGGTCACGACCTTGTCGAAGCCGCCCTTGAGCGAGAAGCTCAGCATGCCGCCGAAGCCGGTCATCTGCTTCCTGGCGATGTCGTGGTTGGGGTGCGTCTCGAGACCGGGGTAGAAAACCTTGTCGACCTTCGGGTGCTGCGACAGCCAGGTGGCCACGCGCATGCCGTTCTCGTTGTGACGCTTGATGCGCAGCTCGAGGGTCTTCATGCCACGCAGGATCATGTAGGCCGAGTGCGGGTGCAGCGTGGCGCCGGTAATCTCGCGATAGTGGAAGATGCGGTCGATCAGGTCCTTGCGCCCGACGGCGAGCCCGCCCATGACGTCGGAGTGGCCGTTGAGGTACTTGGTGGCGCTATAGACGACGATGTCGGCGCCCAGCGTCAGCGGGCGCTGGTTGATCGGGGTGGCGAAGGTGTTGTCGACGACGACGACGGCGCCAACGGCGTGAGCGGCCTTGGCCAGGCGCTCGATGTCGACGATCTTCAGGGTGGGGTTGGTCGGCGTCTCCAGGTAGAGCACCTTGCAGCCCTTGGCGACCTCGCGCTCGATGGCGTCGAAGTCGGAGGTGTCGCACAGGCAGACGTCTACCTGCATGCGCGGCAGGAACTCGATGAAGATCTTGTTCGAGCCGCCGTAGGTGTCCTTCACCGCGACCACCCGCTCACCCGGGGCGAGCAGGGTGAACAGGGTGTTGCTGATCGCCGCCATGCCGGTCGAGAAGCTGGTCGCCTCCTCGCCGCCGTCCATGATGCGGATCTTTTCTTCCAGCGGGCGCACCGTGGGGTTGGTGTTGCGCGAGTAGATGTGACCCTTCTTGCGGCCGAGGGCGACGTCGAACCATTCGCCCATGTCGTCGTAGCCGAAGGTCACCGAGTTGAAGACGGGCAGGCAGATCGCGCCCTCGGCGAACAGGTTCTCCTCGCCGGCCCAGACGGCGGCGGTGCTCGAAGTGTTGAAATCGCTCATTGCTGTTACTCCTCTCAAGTTGGGAATGACTTCCCGGGCCGCGTGTGCGGCAGTGTGTCCATGGGGGGGTGGGGCGGGGCCGGCCTCAGTCGACGATCTCGGCCACGACGGCAAGGGTGTCGCCGCAGCCGATCAGGCCGGGAAAGTGGCGCGCGGCCAGCAGACCGTCGCGCCGGGCGTGGTAGTCCACCGGCGCCGTGCCGGTGCGGCGGACATCGTGCACGCGGGCGATCAACTCGCCCTTCCTCACCGTGTCGCCGAGGTCGCGGCACATCTCCAGTAGGCCGTCGTGCAGACTGGTCACGTAGCAGTCGCCATCGGGCATGTCGAGGCGGACGGTGGGGCGCTGCTCGAGCTCGCCGCGGCAGATGCCGCAGTGGATCAGGAACTGACGCACGCCGCGGTCGGCCACGGCGACGCTGCGCGCGGTGGCGCTGCCGCCGCCGCCCAGCTCGGTGGACACGAAGACCTTGCCGGCGGCCTCGGCGGCGGTGTCGAACATGCCGACCGCGTCGAGTTCGAGCAGGGTCATCGAGTACGGGGCGTTGAAGGCCTGCATCGCCGCGCTGCAGCGCGCCTGCTGCGCCTTGTCGTCGAGCACGTGGATCGCGGCAAAGGGCAGGAAGTCGAGCGTCCGCCCGCCCGAATGGATGTCGAGCACGAAGTCGGCGCGCGGCAATAGGTGGCGCTGGACGTAGTCGGCGATCTTCTCGGTGACCGTGCCGTCGGGCTTGCCCGGAAAGGTCCGGTTGAGGTTGCCGCGATCGATCGGCGAGGTCCGCGTGCCGGCGCGAAAGGCCGGGTAGTTCATGAACGGCACGATGATCAGGCAGCCGCTCACGTCTTCGGCACGTAGCGTGTTGGCGAGCTTGGCGAGCGCGATCGCGCCCTCGTACTCGTCGCCATGGTTGGCGCCGGTCAGCAAGGCGGTCGGACCCTGGCCGTTGCGGATCACGGTGATCGGGATCATCACCGCGCCCCAGGCCGCGTCGTCGCGCGAGTAGGGCAGCTTCAGGAAGCCGTGCTGCACGCCTTGGGCATCGAGATCGATGGTCGGGCTGATGGGGGACGGTCTCATGGTGCTCAATCCTTGACGAACAGTTTTCTGGGCGTGTTGCAGAAGGTCTCGACGCCGGAGTCGGTGATGAGGATGCTCTCGGTGATCTCGAGGCCCCAGTCGTCCTGCCACAGGCCGGGCATGAAGTGGAAGGTCATGCCGGGCTGCAGCACGGTGTCGTCGGTGGGGCGCAGGCTCATGGTCCGCTCGCCCCAGTCGGGCGGGTAGCTGGCGCCGATGGGGTAGCCGCAGCGGCTGCTCTTTTCGATGCCGTAGCGCTTGAGCACGCCGAAGAAGGCGTTGGCGATGTGGGCGCAGGTGTTGCCGGGTTTTGCCGCGTCGAGGCCGGCCTGGATGCCCTCGACGACGGCCTTCTCGGCCTCGATGAAGTGCTGCGGCGGGGTGCCGAGGAAGACCGTGCGCGACTGCGGGCAGTGGTAGCGGCGATAGCAGCCGGCGATCTCGAAGAAGGTGCCGGCGCCGCGCGCGAAGGGGGTGTCGTCCCAGGTCAGGTGGGGCGCGGCGGCGTCGGCGCCGGTGGGCAGCAGCGGCACGATCGCGGGGTAGTCGCCGCCGTGGCCGGGGTGGCCGTTGGCGGCGGGCACGCCGCCGATGCCGGTGGCGTAGATGCGGGCGACCAGCTCGTTCTTGCGCATGCCGGGCTCGATGTGCTCGACGATGTCCTGGTGCATGCGCTCGACGATGCGGGCGGCGATGCGCATGTATTCGATCTCGCGCGGCGACTTGACCGCACGCTGCCAGTTGACGAGCGCGTTGGCATCGATCCAGTGCGCGCGCGGCAGGTGCTTCTGCAGCGACGCGAAGGCGGCAGCGCTGAAGTAGTAGTTGTCCATCTCGACGCCGATGCGCCGCGCCTCCCAGCCGCGTGCGGCGATCACCTCGGTCGCCAGGTAGTCCATCGGATGACGCTCGGTGGACATCACGTAGTGGTCGGGGTAGCGGACGATGTTCTCCGGCTTCAGGTAGACGGTGCGGTCGGCACCGTTGCCGTCCATGCCGCGGCCATACCAGATCGGTTCGCCCTCGGGCCCGACGATGACGCACTGATGGACGTAGAACGACCAGCCGTCATAGCCGGTGAGCCAGTACATGTTGGTCGGGTCGCTGACGACGAGCACGTCGATGCCCTTGTCGGCCATCGCCGCGCGGGTCTTGGCCAGGCGGGCCGCGTACTCCGCGCGCTCGAAAGGCAGTTTCACTTCGCTTGTCATGGGTTGTCCCTCGCTCCTTGGGTGTTGTTGTCGGTGACGCGCAAGCCCCTTAAGGCTTGACGAACAGTTTTCTGGGCGTGTTGCAGAAGGTCTCGACGCCGGAGTCGGTGATGAGGATGCTCTCGGTGATCTCGAGGCCCCAGTCGTCCTGCCACAGGCCGGGCATGAAGTGGAAGGTCATGCCGGGCTGCAGCACGGTGTCGTCGGTGGGGCGCAGGCTCATGGTCCGCTCGCCCCAGTCGGGCGGGTAGCTGGCGCCGATGGGGTAGCCGCAGCGGCTGCTCTTTTCGATGCCGTAGCGCTTGAGCACGCCGAAGAAGGCGTTGGCGATGTGGGCGCAGGTGTTGCCGGGTTTTGCCGCGTCGAGGCCGGCCTGGATGCCCTCGACGACGGCCTTCTCGGCCTCGATGAAGTGCTGCGGCGGGGTGCCGAGGAAGACCGTGCGCGACTGCGGGCAGTGGTAGCGGCGATAGCAGCCGGCGATCTCGAAGAAGGTGCCGGCGCCGCGCGCGAAGGGGGTGTCGTCCCAGGTCAGGTGGGGCGCGGCGGCATCCGCGCCGGTGGGCAGCAGCGGCACGATCGCGGGGTAGTCGCCGCCGTGGCCGGGGTGGCCGTTGGCGGCGGGCACGCCGCCGATGCCGGTGGCGTAGATACGGGCGACCAGCTCGTTCTTGCGCATGCCGGGCTCGATGTGCTCGACGATGTCCTGGTGCATGCGCTCGACGATGCGGGCGGCGATGCGCATGTATTCGATCTCGCGCGGCGACTTGAGCGCGCGCTGCCAGTTGACGAGCGCGTTGGCGTCGATCCAGTGCGTGCGCGGCAGGTGCTTTTGCAGCGCGGCGAAGGCGGCGGCGCTGAAGTAGTAGTTGTCCATCTCGACGCCGATGCGGCGCGCTTCCCAGCCGCGCGCGGCGATCACCTCGGTCGCCAGGTAGTCCATCGGATGGCGCTCGGCGGACTGCACGTAGTGGTCGGGGTAGCCGACGATGTGGTCGGGGGACAGCCAGGTCGTGCGCTTTGCGCCGTTGGCGTCCTGCCCGCGGCCGTACCAGACCGGTTCGCCTTCGGGGCCGACGACGACGCACTGATGGACGTAGAAGGACCAGCCGTCGTAACCGGTGAGCCAGTACATGTTGGTCGGGTCGCTGACGATGAGCACGTCGATGCCGTGCGCGGCCATGGCGGCGCGGGTCGTGGCCAGGCGGGCGTCGAACTCGACGCGGGTGAAGGGCAGGGAGGGCGTCACGGTCATGATCGGGGCTTCGCTCGGGTGGGCGGGCAAGATGAGCTCAGGACTCGAACCGGGTGCCGCGGCCGCTGCCGGCCGCGCGCCCGAAGGCGAGCTGCGCGATGGCGGTGTCCTGCGCGCCGGTGCCGGTGAGGTCGCAGATCGTCACGTCATCGTCGCTGCGTCGGCCTGCGACCTGGCCGGCGATGACCTGGCCGAGCTCGGGCATCACCGCGTCCGCGGCGACGACCCCGGCGGCAATCGCGTGGTGCAGCTCGCCGAGCACCCGTACCTGGGCGAGGCGGTCACAGACGTAGCGGGCCGCGGCGATCGCGTCCGGCGCGATCTCGTTCTTGTGTTCGGCATCCGAGCCCATCGCGGTCACATGCATGCCGGGGCGCAGATGGCGGGTATGGAGCAGCGGCATGCGGCTCGGTGTGGTGGTGACGACGATGTCCGCGCCGGCGACGGCATGCTCGATGTCGGCGGCGGTGTCGATCTCGATGCCGAGGCGGCCGGACATCTCGGCGGCGAGCCGTGCCGCCTGCTCGGGCCGCTGCGCCCACACCGTGGCGTGGGTGATCGGGCGCACCAGGGCCAGCGCCTGCAGCTGCAGCCGGGCCTGCTCGCCTGCGCCCAGGATCGCCACCCGGCGCGCATCGCTGCGGGCCAGCCAGCGCGCGGCGACGGCCCCGGCGGCGGCGGTGCGGATGCTGGTCAGATAGCCGTTGTCGAGCAGCAGCGCCTCGAGCTGGCCGGTACGCGCCGACAGCAGCATCATCATGCCGCTCAGGCTGGGCAGGCCGAGCTTGGGGTTGTCGAAGAAGCCCGGGCTGACCTTGATCGCAAAACTCTCGAACGAAGGCAGGTAGGCCGTCTTCACATCCACCTCGCCGTTCCGCTCGGGAATGTCCAGGCGCAGGATCGGCGGCATTGCCACCGCTTCGGTGGCAAGGGCGAGAAAGGCGCGCTCGACACAATCGATCGTTTCGGTGTCCAGCGTCACGAGCGAGCGCAGGTCGGTCTCGCTGAGCAGGGTGATGGTGGTCATGGTGCACTCGTCCATGGGTGGTCCGGCGGCCCGACGCCCGCCTCTGCAGCGGGGACGACCCGGTCGGTCGGATCGCCGCACTGGCTGTCCTTGTGCCGGCGGCGATTGACCTTGAAACCCAGTTTAGAGTGCTGAAACCGTCTCTCTCTTGTCCTAGTGCATTAAGCGGATCAGAAACTGTGGATCTGCGGGAACTGCCTGAAAACGCCGGCGATGGTGTTGATCGCGGTCTGCACCCGCACATCGCTCACGTCGGCACCCAGGCACAGGCGGATCGCCGCGGGGCGCTGCGAGCCCAGCACCAGGAAGGGGTCGGGCGAGGTGACGGCGATGTTGCGGTCGCGCAATTCCCTCACCAGCGGGTCGAGCAACCAGTGTTCGGGTATGCCCACCCAGGCCGACAAGGCGTTCGGGTGCTGGCCGATGACAAGCTCGCCGAAGGCGTCGCTGACCATGTTCTGGCGCAACTCCATGCGCTTGCGCTGGATCTCGATCAGCGCCTGTGCGGTGCCGTCGCCGATCCAGCGGGTGGCGATCTCGGCCAGCAGCGGCGTGGCCATCCAGCTATTGACGCGCAGGATGCTGTCGGCGCGCAGGGCCATGCGCCGGGGCACGGTCAGGTAGCCGGTGCGCAGGCCGCACATCACCGACTTGGTGAAGCTGGTGCAGTGAAAGCTCAGCTCGGGCAGATAGCTGCTGATCGGCGGCGGACGCTGCCTGAGCAGCGGACCATAGACGTCATCCTCGATGATGTGCACGCCGAAGTTCTCGGCGATCCGGGCGATGGCGCGGCGACGCGAGTCCGGCATCAGGGCCACGGTAGGGTTGTTCAGGTTGGGCGTGCACACCAGCGCGCGGATGCGCTCGTTCGAGCACATGTCCTCGAAGTGCGCCGGCTGGATGCCGTGTTCGTCGATGTCCAGCCCCTTCAGCGTGAAGCCCAGCACCTGGGCCGAGCCGATCACGCCGTGGTCGGTGATGCTCTCGCACAGGACCACGTCGCCCGGGCTCACGAGCGAGGCCAGCGCGATGAAGAGCGCATGCGAGGCGCCGTTGGTGATCAGCACGGTGTCGAGCGAGGGCTGCAGACCCAGCCCGGCCAGCCACTCGAGCGCGGCCGTGCGGTGATACTCGAAGCCGGCGATCGGGCGGCAGTCGCGCATCCACGGCTGGTCGTCCTGGCTGGCGAGCTGGGCGCAGGTCTCCTTCCAGGCCTGGTCGTGCTCGGTGGTATGCACGATGCGCGCGATCGAGAAATCGACGAGAGAGCGCTCGGCGCGGTCGAGCATGTAGGTGGCGACCTTCTCCGTCATCGGTTTGGAGACGAAGCTGCCGCGGCCGACCTCGCAGCGGATCAGGCCGTGCTGCTCGAGTTCCTTGTAGGCGTTGGTGACGGTCTGCACGCTGATCTCCAGGCGTCGGCTGACCTCGCGCTGGGTTGGCAGACGGGCGCCGTCGGCCAGCGTGCCGCGTTCGATGTCGGCGACGATGGCCTGCACCAGGATCTTGTACTTGGACTCGCCGACGCGCGCCTGATCCAGGGCCTGTCGCCAGTTCTCCATCATGTCGCTTCTCCAGTGGCCAGGATTGTCCCGGCATTGTGCCGTGACAATCCTGGCGTGCGGAAGTGCGTCAAGCAGGCTGGCCGTCGACGATGCGGCGGTGCGTCGCCATGTCGATGTTCTGACCGCTGAGCACGACCGCGGTCACGCTGCCCGCCGGGACGCGGCCGCTCTGCAGGGCGGCGATGCCGACGGCGCCGGCCCCCTCGACGATCACCCGCTCCTCGTTGTAGGCATGGCGGATGGCGGTGGCAATCTCGTCCTCGCTCACCAGCACGGTGTCGTCGACCAGGCGCTGCACCATCGGGAAGGTGTAGCGGTTGCCCAGACCGATGCCGCCGCCGAGCGAGTCCGCGAGCGTGGGCAGCTCCTCGACCTGTACCGGGTGACCCGCGCGCAGGCTGGCGTGCATGGCGCAGCCGCGTTCCATGCTGACGCCGATGATGCGGATGTCCGGATTCGCCGACTTCATCGCCAGGGCGATGCCGGCGAGCAGGCCGCCGCCCGACAGCGGCACCAGCACCGTATCGACGGCCGGCAGATCGTCGAGAATCTCGAGGCCGGTCGTGCCCTGGCCGGCGATCACGTCGGCGTGATCGAAGGGCGGCAGCTGGATCAGGCCCTGCTCGCGCACCAGGCGCGCAACCTCGAGCTCGGCCTCGTCCTGGCTGTCGCCGACGATGCGGACCTCGGCACCGAGGGCGCGAATCGATTCGACCTTGTTCGAGGGCACCAGGCGCGACATGCAGATCACCGCGCGCAGCCCCATCGAATGCGCGGCGTGGGCGAGCGCACGGCCATAGTTGCCGGTCGATACGCCGATCACGCCGCGTGTGCGCTCCTCCGCGCTCAGGCGCAGCAGTGCGTTGAGCGCGCCGCGCAGCTTGAAACTGCCGGTGATCTGCAGGCAGTCGAGCTTCAGGTGCACGCTGGCGCCGGTGTGGCGCGACAGACTCGGCGAGGGCACCAGCGGGGTGTGACGGATGAGCCCGCGCAGGCGGGCGCGAGCCTGGAGGAGGTCGATCAGGCGGACTTCGTCTTGCATCGGTTCAGCGGACTCGGGTGGCGTTGAAGAGGCGGCCGGGGGCCTGCGTCGGTGCGGCCAGCTGCATCAGGTGCAGTGCATGCCAGATGACGGCCTGGTTGCTCGTGATCACCGGGCGGCCGATGGCCTGCTCGATGCGCTCGACGGCCTCGCTTGCGCGCAAGGCGGTGCACGAGATGAAGAGCGCGTCGGCGTCGGCGGCGGTGGCCCGGATCCCGGCGGCGACGATCGCCTCCGGTGCGATGTCGGTCATCGCATAGTCGTCGTCCATGTCGAAGCCCGACACGTTGAGCACATCCAGGCCGCGCTCGCGGTAGTAGCCGCCGAGCTCGCGATTCACCGCGGCGCGGTAGGGCGTCAGCATCGACACCCTGTGCGCGCCGACCTGCGCCAGCGCGGCCAGGCTGGCGGTGACCGGCGTGGTCGCGTGGCGCGCCGCGCGCACCTCGCCAAGCAACTTCAGCGTCTGCGCCTCGCCCATCGCGATCGTGCCCGAGGTGCAGCCATACACGAGCACGTCCAGCGCCAGTCCGGGCAGCAGGTCGCGGCCGGCGCGCGGCAGATCCTCGGCCACGCGCTGCAGGGCCGCGAGGCTCATCGGGTTCTCATGGCGCACGCGGTTGCAGTAGAGGCCGACGCCGGCCGGCAGCATGCGGCGCAGGTCGGCCTCGCTGTTGAGGTCCGTGGCCAGCGCAAGCAGGCCGATGCGCGCCGCCACAGGGGTGGCCGGCAGCACGTCGAGGGGGAGGGTGTCGATCAGCATGGAGTCGTTTTCACTCGGAGTGTCAGCGGAATGCCAGCGTGGGCAGAAACAGCGCGATCTGCGGGAAGACCACCAGCAGCAGCGAGGCGAGCAGCAGCAGGATGATGAACGGCGGCGTGCCTGCGATCACGTCCAGGTAGGGTTTGCGGAACACCGCGCAGGCGGTGAAGATGTCGCAGCCGAAGGGCGGTGTGGCCGAGCCGATCGCCATCTGCAGCGTCACCAGGGTTCCGATCAGCACCGGGTCGATGCCCGCGGCGAGCACCAGCGGCATGAAGATCGGCGTCAGGATCAGGGTCACCACGATCGAATCGACGAACATGCAGCCAATGAAGAAGGCCACGCAGATGGCGAAGATGATGGTGTAGGGGCCGGCGTCGGCAAGCCCGAGTCCGCCGATGATCTGCTGCGGAATCTGGGCGAACGAGATCAGCCACGAGAAGGCTGCGCCCGCGCCGACGAGGATGAACACGATGCCGGTGATCAGTCCGGTCGAGTAGGCGATGGCAGGCAGGTCGCGCAGGCTGACCGCGCGATGGATGAAGACCTCGAGGATGAAGGCGTAGAGCACCGCCATCGCCGCGACCTCGGTCGGACTGAACATGCCGGTAAACAGCCCGCCGACGATCAGCACCGGGAACATCGTCGCCAGCGAGGCCTTGCGCATCGCCGCCAGGCGCTCCTTCCAGGTCGCGCGCGGGTGCAGCGGCAGGTCCTTGCGCCACGCGTACCACACCGAGTACGCGCTGAACAGCACCAGAATGAGCAGGCCGGGGCCGATGCCGGCGAGGAACAGTTCGGCGATCGAGACCTTGCCGACGATGCCGAACACGATCATGCCGATGCTCGGCGGGATCAGGAAGGCGATGTCGGAGGCGTTGATGATGAGCGCGACGGTGAACTTGTCGTCGTAACCGCGCTCGAGCATGCGCGGGCGCAGCGGGCCGCCGATGGCCACCACGGTGGCCTGGGTGGAGCCGGAGATGGCACCGAACAGCGTGCACGAAAGGGCTGCGGTGACCGCCAGACCGCCCCGGATGTGGCCGAAGAAGGTCATCGCCAGGTCGAGCAGGCGATTCGCCGTGCGGCCGCGGGTGACGATGTCGGCGGCGAGAATGAACATCGGCACGGTGATCAGCGCCACCGGGCTGATGCCGCTGATCATCTGCTGGATGATGATGTCGGTGCGCAGGTTGGGCAGGTAGAGCAGGAAGCCGGCGAGGGTCGCCACCAGCATCGGCACCATCATCGGGAAGCCGAGCAGCATGAGGACGATCATGATCAGGAGCATTGTCATTGCCATGGGGAGTCTCCTCAGATGCTGGGCAGGTCGAGTTCGTCGTGCTCGCGCACGGTGGCCGAGATATAGACCTCGTCGTGCCTGAGGTTGGCCACCGCGGCGAGCAGGAACTGCAGCGCGGTGAGGCCGAGGCCGAAGGGTAGCCACAGCAGGGTCATCCACACCGGCAACTGCAGGGCCGGCGTGACCCGGCCGAGCGCCTGAATGCGCGCGATGTATTCATAGGCATACCACGCGAGCAGGACGAGCACCGCTGCGGTGAGCACCTGGATGAAGGCGAACATGAAGCGGCGGTAGGTCGGCGGAATCTGGTCGGTCAGGGCCGACATGCGGATGTGGCGGCCCTGGCGGGCGGCCGCGCTGGCGCCGACGAAGGTCACCAGCACGATGAGGAACTGGTTGAGCTCCTCGGTGAAGAACAGGCTGCTGTTGTAGACCAGGCGCATGAAGATGTTGCCGGTCGTGTTGACCGCCATCAAGATGATTGCCCACGCCAGAAGGTGCCTTTCGAGTACGGCCAGTCCGTGGTCGATGTGTCGTGCGACACGGGAGACGACCCCCGTCCGGGGTGATTCCTGGTTCATGCTTGTGCTCCTCCGGCCCTGATTGGCGCCTGGCGATTGCCGGCGCTCTTGTGGTCCTTGTGTCTGTCTGCAGTTTAGTCAGGGGCAGGGAGGGCGCGAATGCACTAGAACAATATGGGGCCGATCCATGCGGCAGCGTCGCCGTCACGTGATTGCAGCGGCGCCATATCGCGCGCTCCTCGCCCTGGCTGTCGCTGGCGTTGCCCTGGCTGCATTGGCGGGTGATGGCGCGGCAGCGGGGCGTGGGGCAGGCGCAAACTGTCCTAGTGCAATCCGCTTGCGCACCGAAGCCTGTAGCCTGCGCTCAAGTCGTACAGGGAATGGCTTGAACGGCTAGACCAAGATCAGCATGAGAGGAGACAGACATGAACATTGGCATCCGCATTCGGCGTCTCGCCGCAGGCGTCACGCTCGGCTTCGCTACCCTTTCCGCGGCCGCTGCCGACTGGAAGTTCGCCGTCGAGGAAGGTCCGGGCGACGTGCAGACACTGTACGCCGAGGAGTTCAAGCGCCTCGTCGAGGAGCGTACCCAGGGCAAGGTGAAGGTCACGATCTATACCTACGGGCAGCTCGGTAACGAGAACGATCTGACCGAGCTCACCGCCGTCGGCGCGATCCAGTTCTCGAATGCCTCCCCCGGTCACCTCGGGACCTTCGTGCCCGAAGTCCAGGTGCTGAGCCTGCCCTTCCTGCTGCCGGAATCGGACAAGGCCAAGGGCGATGTGCTGTCGAACAGCAAGGCCTTGTACGAGGATCTGGCCAAGGACTTCACCGCCAAGGGGCTGAAGCTGTTCACCGTCTATCCCGAAGGCGAGATGGTGTGGACGACCAAGAAGCCGGTGCGCACGCCGGAGGACCTCGGTGACGTCAAGTTCCGGGTGATGACCTCGCCGATCCTGATCGAGCAGTTCAAGCTCTATGGCGCCAACCCGGTGGCGCTGCCCTGGGGGGAAGTGTACGGTGGCCTGCAGATGAACGTGATCCAGGCCCAGGTCAACCCGGCCTTCTTCATCGAGAGCGCGAAGTTCCACGAGGTCACCAGCCACCTCGTGCATGTCGGCGACGTCGAGTACACGACCACGGTGGTCGCCAACGCCGACTTCTGGGACGGCCTGTCCGACGAGCAGCGGACGATGCTCGGCAAGGTCCGCGACGATTTGCAGACCTTCATCCTCGAGAAGCAGCGCGAGAAGAACGCCGCCGCCGTCGAGAAGATGCTGAAGGACAATCCCAAGCTCAGCGTCATCAAGCTGACCCCAGAGGAGCGCGATGTCTTCCGCAAGCGCGCCGAGCCGCTGGCCGATACGCTGGTCGGCATGGTGGGCGGTCGCAGCGGCCAGATTCTCGAGCAGTTGAGGGCCGACATCGCCAAGGCGGAGAAGGCGGTCGAAGCCAAGTAATCGCCCAGCGCGAGGACGCAGGACGAATGGGCGCCGCAGGTCGGCGCCCATTTCGCTTCATCCGCCCGTCGTCAGCAATCCGTCGCGCCCGTCGAAGGCACGGCACGTCCCCAGCCGGCGCCTGAAACGCCGTTGTGAGCGCGTGGCCTCGACGGAGCGCGAGGCGGCCATCGTGTGCAGGGAGTCCAGATGAATGACCGACAGCGTGCCCTGGTGATGGTCGCCCTTGGGGTGCTGTTGCTGTCGCCCGATGCGCTCGTACTGCGCTGGATCTCGGCCGACCCGCTGCACGTGCTGGTCTGGCGTGGGCTGCTGATGGCCGCGGGCATGGGGGTCGTGCTGCTGCTGCGGTATCGGGCCGCACTGCCGCGGGCCTTGCTGCGATGCGGCTGGGCCGGGGTCGGCTGTGCGCTGTGCTACTGCCTCAGCACGATCTGCTTCCTGCAGGCGATCAGCCTTGCCGGGGCGGCCAGCACGCTGATGATCTACAGCGTGTCGCCTCTGGTGGCGGGGCTGGCGAGCTGGGCCTGGCTCGGTGAGCGCCTGCCGCTGCGCAGCGTGGTCGCGATCGGCGTGAGCGCGCTCGGCATCGCGCTGATCGTCAGCGACGACTCGCCCGGAGCCAACCTGACCGGCAGCCTCCTTGCGCTCGCGGGCGCCGCGCTGCTGGCGCTCAACTTCACCCTGGCACGAAGCCGTCCCACCGTCGACATGAGTCCGGCGCTCATGCCGGGCGCCTTGCTCGCCGCCGGATTCGCATTCGTGGTCGGCGGGGCGCCTGTGCTGCAGGAGGCCGAGCTCATGGTGCTGGCGGTCATGGCGGGCGTGCTGCTGCCGCTCGGGTTCATGCTCGTGCAGCTCGGACCACGCAGGATTGGCGCGGCCGAGGTCGGCCTGCTGCTGCTGCTCGAGGTCGTGCTCGGACCGCTATGGGTGTGGCTGATGCTCGACGAGACGCCCGGACCCACGGTGCTCGTCGGCGGCGGCGTCGTCATCGCGGCCCTGCTCGGCCATGCGCTCGCGGGTTGGCGGGCCGAGGCCTGAGGCCGGCGACCGGACACGCACGTTTCCGAACTTCCGAGCCGGCCCGGGCCACCGCGTCGCGGTCTGGGAACCCGCTGAAGGGGACAAGGCCGTCCCTTGCCTCACCTGTCCCGCAAGGCGAAGGGCAGCAGTATGAGCAGCCCCACCGCGTCCGCCACCCAGTCCCACGGATCGCCGAAGCGATGCGCGGTCATCGATTGCGCGAACTCCATCGCCGCGCCATAGAGCAGCAGTCCGAGCGCGATCGCCAGCGGTCGTTGGGGCCAGGCCGCGAGCGCGAGGAGGGCGAGCAGGGCAAACAACACCGCGTGTTCGATCTTGTCCTGCCAGGCGAAGAGCCTGACGACGTCGGGGGTGGGCAGCAGGGCCAGCCAGAACACCGCGATCAGGGCGATGGCGAAGCTGACACGCAAGAGTTTGCGAACGGATGAGGGCATGCAAAGTCCGAGAGAGGTCGAAACGGTTTCAGCGTCCCGCAAGGCGGGATGGACACGTGCATCGTGACGAGGAGAAAGACAATGACGATGAAGATTCGATCACGCCGGCGCGCCGCGCCGACGCAGCTGGCGCTGACCGGCGTTGGCCGCTCGACTGCCCGCGCGCGGCCGCTGATGCTGGCGGCGGCATTGCTCTCGGCTGCCCTGGTTGCGCTGCCGGTTTCGGCGCGGGACCTGATCGTGCGCACCGAGGCCGGCAACGTCAAGGTGGTGGAGGTGGCGAGCGGACTGCAGAGCCCTTGGTCACTGGCTTTCCTGCCCGACGGTCGCATGCTGGTGACCGAGCGCCCTGGACGGCTGCGCCTGGTCGGTGCCGATGGCACGGTCTCGGCCCCGATCGAAGGCATCCCGACGGTGCATGCGCGCGGCCAGGGCGGGTTGCTCGACGTGGCCCTCGGACCGAACTTCGTCGAGGACGGCTTGATCGTGTTCGCCTACGCCGAACCCACCGAGCGCGGCGCGCGCACTGCAGTGGCGCGCGCGCGCCTGGACATCGAGGGGCTGCGCCTGCACGACGTGCGCCGCATCTTCGCCCAGGACGAGGACCCGTCGGGCAACCACCACTGGGGCTCGCGCCTGGTGTTCGCCCCCGACGGCACGCTGTTCGTGACCCTGGGCGATCGCTTCCATCCGCGCGAGCGCGCCCAGGCGCTCGACAGCCACCTCGGCAAGGTGGTGCGCATCACGCTCGATGGTGGCGTACCCACCGACAACCCGTTCGCCACGCGCGCCGGGGCCCGGCCGGAGATCTGGTCGTATGGGCATCGCAACGTGCAGGGCGCCGCCTTGCATCCGCAGACGGGCGAACTGTGGACCCACGAGCATGGCCCGCAGGGCGGTGACGAGGTCAACCGCACGCGCGCCGGACTCAACTACGGCTGGCCCGAGGTCACCTATGGCCGCGAATACGTCACCGGGCGCAAGATCGGCGAGGCCGAGACACGCGCGGACGTCGAGCCGCCGGTGCTGCAATGGACGCCCTCGATCGCGCCCTCGGGCATGGCCTTCTACAGTGGCGACGTCTTCCCGGCCTGGAAGGGCAGCCTCTTCGTCGGTTCGTTGAAGTTCCAGATTCTCGCCCGCCTCGAGCTCGACGGCGGGCGCGTGGTGCACGAGGAGCGCCTGCTCGGCGAACTCGGTCGTCGTATCCGCGACGTGCGCCAGGGGCCGGACGGCCACCTGTGGCTGGTGGACGAGACCGAGGGCCGCATCCTGCGTCTCGACCCCGCCTGAACGCGGCTGCCGCGTCCTGGGCCGGACCCGGCGCGGGACGGCCTCAGCCGGCCTGCTTGATCGCCAGCACCGCCTGGTTGCGCAGCGTGCGCAGCAGGGCGAGCTCCTGCTCGCTGATGCGGATGTCGCCGGCGTGGTCCTTGTCGGCGTAGATCATTGCCACCGACCGGCCCTTGATCATCAGCGGGAACAGGCAGAAGGTGCGCGAGGGCACCGACTTGCGGTACCACTCCGGGATCCGGGCGGCGATCTTGGTGTCGTCGATGTCCGAGATCAGGATGTCGACGCCCTTCGCGGTGGCGACGTTGAAGACGTTGTCCGGATGGGCGGACAGGCTGAAGCGCAGGTGCTTGGCCAGCTCGCCCACCTCCGGTCCGAAGCCGAAGCGCCCGGTCATGCTGTTGCTGCGGGCATCGCGGATGCACAGCAGAACGCGCTTGAAGCCCATCGCCCGGTACATGGTCTCGAGGATGATGCGCAGCACGTCGTTGAGCTTGAAGTCTTCGACCAGGGTGTTGCTGATGTCCTGGATCCCGGAGCTGAGCACCGCCTGGGCATCCGCGGCCTTGTGGCCTTCAGGGCTGACCTCGACGGGCGTGGACTGATCCAGCAGCGCGGAGGTCGGCACGTCCGCGAGCGGACTCTGCAGCGTGGGCGCGGCCTGGCTGCCGTCGATGAACTGGGTGAGGTGGCGCCCGATGCGCGTCTGCGAGAGGGTGACCTTGATGATGCGTGCGAAGTCGCCGATCTCGCCGATCGCGCCCTGCATGAGGTCGCGCGCGCCGTGGGTGTCGACGGGCACCGCGTCGACGAAGCGCGCGGCGATCGCCTGCATGGCGCGCTCGCGATCGGCGGGCGCCATCAGCGCCACCGCGTCGCAATACTCGTTGGCGCAGGCAGCGAGCGCACGCAGGCGTTCGTCCGGGGTCTGCGGGCGGCGGACCGGGCCTTCGGGCAGACGGCGCATGCTCTGCTGGATGAGCTCGGGGAAACCCCAGTGGCGTGCGAGGGCGATGCCGAGCGCCTCGAAATCGGTGCCGATCACGCGCATTGCGGCTGCCTCCTCGCTGCAGCCCTGCTGCTGTGCAATGCGCCGGATGTCCTCGCTCTCCTCGGGGAAGTAGAACTGGCAGAGCAGTCGCCCGAGGTTGTGGAACACCGCGCAGATGTAGGTCTGCTCGGTGTCGCGCAGGCGCAGGCGCGCCGCGACGTCGCGTGCGAACAGGCCGGCCAGGCAGGCGCGCAGGAACTCCTCCTTGAGGTGAGCGGCGTTGGTCTTGTTCTGCAGGTGCTCGAACAGCAGCACGGTGATCGCGATGTTGCGCACCGCGTCGAAACCGAGCACCACGACCGCGCGCGAGATGGTGCTGATCTGCCCACCTCCGGCCGGGCGGAAGTGTGCCGAGTTGACCACCCGCAGCAGCTTGTTGGTGAGCGAGAAGTCGCGCAGGATCAGCGCCGACAGGGTGCCGACGTTCTCCGATTCACTCGAGGCGATGCGGTTGATCGCCACCACCGACTCCGACAGCGCGGGGAAGTCGCCGCGGTGCTTCATGCGGCGCAGCAGGAACTCGACCGCGCCCGGGTGGGCGCCTTCTTCGCCGTCGGTGGCGGCCTCCTCGGGGCGCAACCAGGTTTCGAGCGCGCCGCGGAAGGCGTCGACGTCGTTGAAGCGGGCCTCGGGATCGAGCGCGGCCGCACGCAGCGCGATCGCCGCCAGCGTCTCGTCGACGACCGCAGCGCCGGCGGGGAAGGCGATCGCCGTGGTCCGCGTGCGCTCCAGGATGCGCGCGGCGTCCAGGTCGCCGTGCAGCGGGCGGCCGGACAACAGCTCGACCAGCATCACGCCGGCGGCGAACACGTCGTTGCGCGCGCTCAACTCGCGGCGCTCGATGTACTCGGGTGCCATGTAGCCGGGCGTGCCCGACAGGCCGTCGCGCGCGCGCGGGTCGTCGGCCCGGCGCGCGATGCCGAAATCCATCACGCGCGGCTGGCCGCCCTTGTCGATGAGCACGTTGCTCGGCTTGAGGTCGCGGTGGATGACGCCCTGGGCATGGGCCTCGGCGAGGGCGTCGAGCACGCCCAGCAGCAGCGCGACGGCCTCGGCGGCGGGCAGTGCGCCGCGCCGGCGCATGAGCGCGGCCAGGGTCTCGCCGGGCACGTACTCGAACACCAGATACGGGTCGCCGGCCTCCTCCCCGGCTTCGAACACCGGCACGATTCCCGGATGGCGCAGGCGGCTCACGGCACGCGCCTCGGCGAGCAGGGCGGCGTTGTCCTGGCGCTGGGCTGCGGTGAGATGCAGGGTCTTCAGCGCCACCTCGCGCTCGAGCTGCGGGTCCCATGCCAGATGTACGACGCTCTGCGCCCCACGCCCGAGTTCGCGCCTGATTTCGAACCGCCCGATCCTGCTTGTCATGTCGTGTCGCGCCTGCCTCGACGCGTGCTGCGTCGCTCGTCATCCTTGCCTGTTCTCGCGCACGAAACCGGCTGCAGGAGGCTGCAGCCGGTTTCGTGTCATCATCGCGCACCCTGATCAAGCAAGCATGGAAACACCAGGATGGAGAGCCCCTTCAAAGGCAAGACCGGTCTGCGCCGGGTCTGGAACGCCTTGCACTACTCGATTGACGGGCTGAGCGCAGCCTATCGGCACGAAGATGCGTTCCGCCAGGAAATATGGCTCACCCTGGTCGCAATTCCGCTCGCGCTGTGGCTGGGCGACTCGGCGCTCGAGCGCGCGATCATGATCGCCAGCGTGCTGCTGGTGCTGATCGTCGAACTGGTGAACTCCGCGATCGAAGCGACGGTCGACAGAGTGTCGCTGGAGCGTCACCAGCTCGCCAAGCGCGCGAAGGACATCGGCAGCGCCGCGGTGCTGATCGCACTCGTGAACGCTGCCGTGGTGTGGGGCCTGGTGCTGTTGGGCTGAACCGGGCTCAGGCGGACTTCGGCCCCCAGCTGCGTACCGGGCCGGTGTCGATGTGCAGGAAATCGGATTCGGGGTAGTAGCCCACGCCGCCGGCGCCGAGGGCGAGCGCGGCGTCACGCAGGCGCGCGGTGTCCACGCCCACCAGGCGGATGTCGATCGCCTTGCCGTCCATGTGCAGGCTGCGCTTGGCTACGCCGCCGCCGCCGGTCTTGCGCAACATGCTGTTGGTGGCCGGCGAGCGGTAGCCCGAGATGATCTCGAAGGTTTCGCCGCCGCATGCCATGCGCAAGGCGTGAAGGATGTCATAGAGGCGGGGATCCATGCGTGTAGACTGCCCGGTACGGAAGTCGCGCAGGAGCCAGTTCATCCGCTGCAGTGCGGGCTCGATATAGCCGTGGCGGTTGCGGAATGCGAGATGCAGACGTTCGTCGGTGTGCGTGTGCCGGAAGCCGAGCTGGCGGTCGTGTTGGGCCGCATGCAGCGCACCGGCGGAGAAACCGAGGGGTAAGGTGGCGAGGCCCTTGAGGAACAGGCGGCGCTGCGGAACGTCGTGATTTCGGAAGAATCTGGACATGAATAAATCCCTGCCTGAACAATCACTTAACATAAACATTATACCCTGCAGGGGCAACGCCTGGCGCAACAGTTTTGTAACGCTGGCACTGTCCGGGCTGAGCCTGTTGTCGCCGTTGAGCGCGCTCGCGGTGGCTGCGGATGGGGCAGGGACTGTCGCGGCGGGCAGTGTCGAAACCACGCCCGTGGCCGATGCGGCGCTGGCGCTGCAGATCGAGCAGCGGCTGCGCCAGCGCCCGGCCACCGCCGACGAGACCACCGCGCTGTTCTACCTCTCGCGTGCCTACCGGCCCGCGTGGGACAGTCCCGTGCGCGTCGAGGGGCTGATTTCCGCGGTCGAAGCCCTCCGTGGCCACGGCCTCGAGCCTGGCGACTTCAACCCCGAGCGCCTGCGCCTGGCCGCGGCCGAAGCAGGCGCGGCGCCGAGTGTCGAGGCGCGCGCCGAGCACGAGCTGCTGTTCACCGATACCCTGGCGGCCGTGCTGTTGCAGATTCGTCACGGCAAGGTCGATCCGCGCAGCCTCTACCGCCAGTGGAATTTCACCCCGCCACCGAATCCGTATGAGCGCGCGGGCGAACTCGCCGGCGTGATCCGGGCGGGCGACCTGCGCGCAGCGGTCGAGGCGCATGCGCCCGAGCTGCCGCTGTATCGCGCGCTGCAGCAGGGGCTTGCGCATTACCAGGCCTTGGCCGATCTCGGCGACTGGCCCAAGGTGCCGGCCGGCTCGACGCTGCGCCCCGGCGAGCGCAGCCCCCGCATTCCGGCGCTGCGCGCGCGCCTGCTGGCGGGGGGCGAGACGGGGCTGGACGAAGCCAACCCGAATCGCTACGACCCGCCACTGGTCGAAGCCGTGAAGCGTTTCCAGGCGCGCCAAGGCCTCGAGGCCGACGGTGTGGTCGGCGCGCAGACCCTGCTCGCGCTCAACACCAGCCCGGCACAGCGTGTCGATCAGATCCGCGCCAACCTCGAACGCTTGCGCTGGGTGGCGGCCGACCTGCGCGGCGATCGCCTGCTGGTGGATATCGTCGGCTATCACGCCGATCTCGTGCTGGATGGACAGCGGGTGTGGACGTCGAAGGTCATCGTCGGCAAGCCCGCGCGCAAGACACCCTCCCTGCGTGACAGCGTGGTGAGCCTGGTGTTCAACCCGAAGTGGGTGGTGCCGCCCACCATCCTGCGCGAGGACGTGATCCCGCGCGCGGCGCGCAACCCCGACTACCTTGCCAGCCAGCGCCTGCGCGTGGTGGATCGCAGCGGGCAGACCGTGGACCCCGAGTCCATCGATTGGGAGGGGGCTCGCCAGAGCGGTTTCCCGTATCGCTTGGTGCAGCAGTCGGGGGCGGACGGGTCGCTCGGGCGGATCAAGTTCTCGCTGTCGAATCCCTACGCGATCTATCTCCACGACACCAACGCGCGCGGGCTCTTCCGGCGCGCCGAGCGCGCCTTGAGCTCGGGCTGCGTGCGCGTCGAGAAACCGGAAGAGCTCGCCCGCATCCTGCTCGACGATGCGCAGGCGTGGAGCGCGGAGAGGCTCGAGTCCGCGCTCGCCAGCGGGCGCACGCGCACCGTCGATGTCGGGCGCGATGTCCGCGTGCTGCTGCACTACGCGACCGCGGCCATCGACGAGAGCGGGGCGCTGCAGTTGCGCAACGACATCTACGACCACGACCGCGGCATCCTCGCCGCGCTCGCGGCGCCACGCGGCTGATCGTGCGCTCCGATCCGCCGCCGCTGCCTGCGTAACCTGGCGGCAATGCGCGCTTAACGTCGCTGTCTTGTGTGCCGCCTAAGCTGCGGCGCCATGAGAACGCTCGACTACACGACAGAAGAGCTCTGTCAGGCGCCCCGCCTGCGCATCGCGCTGGTCACCGAGACCTGGCCGCCGGAGGTGAATGGCGTCGCGATGACCTTGCGGCGCATGGTCGATGGGCTGATCCGGCGCGGCCACGCGGTGCAGCTGATCCGCCCGCGGCAGACGGCGACCGATCGCGCCGGACGCTCCGACGGGCTGGAGGAGGTCCTCGCGCGCGGGCTGAAGCTGCCGCGCTACGATGGTCTCAAGCTCGGCCTGCCGGCGCGGGTGCGGCTCGTGCGCGAGTGGTCGCGCCAGCGCCCCGACCTGGTGCATGTGGCCACCGAAGGCCCGCTCGGCTGGACCGCGGTGACGGCGGCGAACAAGCTGCGCATCCCGGTCACCTCCGACTTCCACACCAACTTCGACCACTACAGCGGCCATTATGGCCTGGGCTGGCTGAGGCAGCCGGTGGCGGCCTATCTGCGCCGCTTCCACAACCGCACCGCGGCCACCTATGTGCCCACCGCGGAGCTGGCTGGCAGCCTGAGCGCGCAGGGCTATGTCGGGGTCGAGGTGATCTCGCGTGGCGTCGATACCGCCCTGTATGCGCCTGCCCGCCGCAGCGAGACCCTGCGCCGCGAGTGGGGCCTGGCTCCGGATGGCCTGGCGGTGATCAGCGTCGGCCGGCTGGCCCCGGAGAAGAATCTCGGCCTGACCCTGCGCGCCTTCGATGCGATCCAGCGGCAGCGACCGGACGCGCGCATGATCGTGGTCGGTGACGGCCCGCTGCGCGAGTCGATCGCCCGCAGCCATCCAGGGGTCGTGTTCGCCGGCATGCGCCACGGCGAGGACCTCGCGGCCCATTACGCGTCGGCCGACCTGTTCCTGTTTCCCAGCCTCACCGAGACCTTCGGCAACGTCACCCTCGAGGCGATGGCAAGCGGCGTGTGCCCGCTGGCCTACGACTATGCGGCCGCCGCCGAGGTGATCCGTGACCTCGGCAACGGTGCGGTGGTGCCCTGTGGCGACGAGCACGGCTTCATCGAGCGTGCCGTGCAGCTCGGCGTCGCCGATGCCTTGCGCGGCGAGCTTGGACGCGCCGCCCGCCACACCGCCGAGGCCATCGACTGGGAGCGCGTGAATGAGCGCTTCGCCGAGGCCCTGGTACGTGCCTGGCGGGGAAGCCGCGAGGCGCCGGCAAGTGCGCCCGCGCGGTATGCACCGGAGGCCGGCAACTGATGCAGAGCGTGCGCGCGATCTTCATCTCGGACGTGCATCTGGGCACGCGCGCCTGCCAGGCCGAGCGCCTGCTCGAGTTCCTGCGCACGCACGAATCCGAATACCTCTACCTGCTCGGCGACATCATCGATTTCTGGGCGATGAACCGCAGCGTGCAGTGGGCACCCGCCCACAACACGGTGGTACAGAAAGTGCTGCGGCGCGCGCGCCACGGCTGCCAGGTGTTCTTCATCCCCGGCAACCACGACGAGGCCTTGCGCGAATATGCCGGGATTGCCTTCGGCGACATTCGCGTCGAGGCGGAATGGGTGCACGAGACCCTGGACGGGCGCCGGCTGTGGCTCGTCCACGGCGACGAATACGACCAGGTCACCCGCCATCACCGCTGGGTCGCGGTGCTCGGCGACGTTGCCTACAACGCGCTGGTGCGCATCAACCTCGTGCTGTCACGGCTGCGCCGGCTGATGCGGCGGCCCGGCTACTGGTCGCTGGCCGGGTACGCGAAGCAGAAGGTCAAGAAGGCGGTCAGCTTCATCTTCGACTTCGAGGACGCGGTCGCCCATGCCGCCCAGCAGCGCGGCATGGACGGCGTGGTGTGCGGCCACATCCACTGGGCGGCCGATCGTCGCATCGGCAACATCCGCTACCTCAACTGCGGCGACTGGGTGGATTCGTGCAGTGCGATCGTCGAGCACTTCGACGGCCGCATCGAGGTGGTGCGCTGGGGCGTGCAGGGCGAGCTCAGGACGCTTCCGGCGGCGGACGCGGTGCATCCCGATCACGCACCAGATCCCACGCGATGAACATGCCCAGGACGGCGTTGCCGAGCGCGAACACGCCGACCACCAGGCTCGCAAGCGGCACCAGCGGGTAGGTGCGCAGGACCCAGGCCAGCACCGCTGACAGCAGGTTCAGCACGATCATCATCCAGAAGCGGCGATCGTTCGGCTGGAAGAGGCGGGAGAGTTTCATCGTTCGCGGATCTGTTTGGAGCGCAGGGCAGGGTGTGGCGGAAAGGGCGCACGGCTTCGAGTGGCCGAGCCTTGCTGACGTTCAGGCCGCCGCGCTTTGCGCCTGCAGGCGTCCGCTGCGCACCAGCGCCAGCACGCCCAGGGCGAGCACGATCTCGATGGCGCCGATGATCACGAATACCGGCGCATAGGGACGCGCCATCCAGAGCCCGAACACCGCCAGCAGCATGCTGCTGAGCAGCGGCCCGGCGGCGAAGCCGAGCGAGCCCGCCATGTTGAACGCGGCCAGCGCGCTCGCCCGGCAGTCGGTGCCACCGTACTGCGCGGCGAGCACGAGCGAGGGCGCGTACATGAGCGCGGCGATCACGCCGCCGACGGCCATCGCGGCGAGGATGCGCTCGCCCGGCAGAAAAGCCAGCAGCGCGAGAAAGACGCCGTACAGCACGCTGCCTGCCACCATCATGGTGAGCGGATCCCAGTGCCGGGACAGGTGTCCGGCCGGGTAGGTGAGGACCGAGAACGGCACCAGGAAGGCGGCCATCGCGAGCCCGATCTGGCGCGCATCGAAGCCGATCACGAGGCCGAGGTAGAGCGACAGCGTGGACACGATGAAGCCCACGGTGAGCCTGTCGGCGAACGAGAAGGCGAGCGGCACCACCAGCTGCCGGCGCTTGCGCAGGGTGGCGACGATCTCGGCCGCGGCCATGCGCGGGCGCGCGGTGGTGCTGTCGGCGAGCCCGAACAGCCCGACGAGCGCGAGCATGATCGACAACAGGCCGCCGCCGAGCGGCACCCACAGCGGGGCGAGGCCACCGATGAAGCCGCCGAGCGGCGCGCCGGTGGCGACGCCCAGGCTGATGCAGGCGCCCACCGCCCCCATGCGCGCACCCAGCCCGGCCTGTCCGGCGTGGTCGGCGTGGTCGGCGGCGAGCGCCATCAGCAGCGACAGCGCGGACATGTGCGCGAAGCCCTCGAGCAGGCGCAGGCCGAGCAGCAATCCGTAGCTGTCGCCGTGCGCATAGACCCAGGCGATGCCGAGCAGGGTGAGTCCATTCACCGCCAGTGCGGCGACCGCAAGCGTCCGTCGCCGGCCGAGGCGGTCGGACAGCAGCCCGGCGAGCGGGGCGCCGATGAGCGCACCAATCATGTTCACCGACATGAACAGGTGGCTGGCGAACTGTCCGAGCCCGGGAAAGCGCTGCGCGGTGAAATCGGGCAGCACCGGGACCATGCCGGTGACCGGCAGCATCAGGCCGTAGAGCAGCAGCAGAGGGAGCAGATGGGGACCGATCATGGCGTCGCGGCCGGCGTGGCGTGCGCCGGAGAGGCTGGATTCGCAAAGCGAGGATCATACGCCCGCGCCACCGCGCGCGGCCCTGTCGGGGATCAAGGGCGTGCACGGCCCTGCCGGGGCTGGCAAATTCCCGGAACGGCAGCGGTTCAGAACGTCAGCGAGTGGCCTTTGGGGTGCTGCGCGCGGTAGCCGCGGCTGGTCTGGTCGGCTGCATCGCTCCAGGGCGCGGTGCAGCGCGTGAGGTAGTTGAAATGCAGCGTCGGCCGTCCGGGGCCGGCGTGGCGCTCGAGGATGAGGTCGAGCGCGCGCCGGTGCGGGTGGCGGAACAGGGCGCCGCTCGTCGACACCAGGTAGTTGTTGCAGCGCAGGCGGTCGAGCAGGCCCGCGCTGAGGTTGGCGACGCTGCCGTGGTGCGGCAGCTTGAAGGCGTCGAGCGCGAGCCGCTTCTCGGGGTTGGCGAGCAGGGTGGCGATCGAGGCCTCGAGCACCTCCGGCCAGGCGTCGCCGGCAAGCAGCAGGCGCACCGCGGGCTGGCTCGCCGGATATTCGAGCAGCAGCGCGATGCTGCTGCCATTGGCGGCGCTGGTGTCGCTGGCGAAGGGCGCATCCACCCCCGGCTCGCCGCTGCTCCGGCCCAGCGTGTCCTCCAGGCCGGTGTCGAGGTCGCTGTCGTCGTCGGCGGGAAACTCATGGCGCCGGCGCAGCTCCGCCCGCGCGTCGTCTGCCGGGCCGCCGAGCACGTCGCCCATCGGGCGCAGGCTGCGGCTCGCCGCCAGGCGGGCGCGCAGGGCATTCACATCGCCCGACTGCACGCGGGCGCGGTCGAGCTCCTTCTTCCATCGCCCCTTGAGATAGAGCAGGCGGTCGTGGTCGGGCGACAGCAGGGTGAGGCGGCAGGCGCCGGGCAGCTCGACCACGGGCAGCATCGTCTTGCTGCGGTCGATCGCCGCCAGCGCCTGGTCGAAGCCCTGGTTCCACACCCGCGTGCCGGTGCGCGCCTCGTAGTCGGCGATCAGCATGCCCAGCATCTCGCCCTGCAGCGCGCCGAGCGGGCGACCGGCCGGATCGGGAACGGTATTGAGCTGCTCGCGGCCGTTGAACCAGATGCGCTCGAAGCGGCAGCCGAGGACCTCGGCGTCGAGCAGCAGCCGGATCACGCCTTCGATGTGGTCGCCATCGACATGGGTGATCACCAGCAGGTCGAAGCGACGCTCGCTCGCCGGCAGGTGCAGGATGCGTTCGCGAAGCGCCGGATAGGTGTGCGCCGGGCCGCCATCGATGAGGATGCGATGCACGGCGCTGCCGCTGCCGTATTCGATCCACAGGCAGTCGCCATGTGCGGCCGGCAGCATCTCGATGCGGAGCATGATGGAATCCTCGGGCAATCAGCCCTGTGCAGGTGCGGACGGACGGTTGGCGGCGCGCGCCGGCAGGCGCCACTCGGCATCGCCGATGGCGACCAGCGCAAAGGCCATGAGGATGCCGTGGGCGAGCAGGCGACGACGGATGCGGCGCAGCAGGGTGCCGAAGTCCGCATCCGGGGTGTCGATCGAGCTCAGCTCGGCGACCAATTCGGCGGCGAGCGGGGCGGCGTGGCGGCCAAGGATCTTGGCCATCGTGCCGAGCACCAGGCTGGCATGGAAATCCTTGAACTGGCCGGCGAGTCCGCCGTAGCCGGTCTCGGCGATCCGGCGCCCGGTCTCGCAGCCGAGCAGCAGCACGATCGGGCCGGGGTCGATCGTGGCAGGGTTGATCAACGCCTCGTTCAACTGCGGGCGGAAGCGCCAGCGGCGCTCCTCCTCGAGGTTCTCGTCGCCGATCTCGAGGTAGTCGAGTCCGGCGTCGAGGTCGTGGTGGGCGATCAGGATGAGCAGCGGCGGGCTGCCATGGACCGCCTGCTCCCACTGGTCCCAGTCGTCCACGACGGTTGGCGCGGCGATGTGTTCGGTGAGGGCGGCGCGCAGCGCGTTGCGCTCGCGCTCGGCGACGAAGTGGGTGCTCGCGCACAGCGCGGCGTCGAGCGGGCGTAGCGCACGGCGCGGGCCGGTGGGCAGGGACAGGTCGCCGAGCCGGGCCGCGTCGAAGCGCTCGATGACCTTGCGCACCGCCCAGAAGCCGAGCGGGCAGATGGTGTCGCTCCAGCTCGCGGCGCCCTGTGCCTGCGCAGCCGCGGCGGCCTGGTCGCAGGCGGGGCAGCGGCTGCCGTCGCCGGTCAGCGCGGACTGCCAGCCCGCGCACAGTCTCGCGTTCCGGCTCGGGGTGGCGCGGTCGTAGATGAACTCGAGCGGCACATGGCGCTCGGGGTCGAGGTTGATCACCTGGATGCGGTCGCCGGGATCGGTGAACCTCTGCCGGCGCAGGGTCTGGTAGAGCGCCGCGCCGTGGCGTGCCAGGTCGCGGAAGAAGCCGAGTACCAGCGGATCGCTGTCGTCGAGCAAGGCCTCGCCTTCGGCGACGCCGAGGCGCTCGCGGCGGCGGACGAGCTCGGTGTCGTTGAGAAAGAGCTCGTCGTTGAGGAAGGCCATCAGCGGGTCGAAGCTGGCGAGGTCGTAGATCTGCCCGCCGTGTCCGCCGAAGAGACGCAGATGGGCGGGGCCGAAGACCAGGGTCGCATCCACCGGCGTACGGTCGACGAGCTGGATGACCTCGCGCTGACCGAACTCGACCTCGATGCGCAGCGGCGCGACGGTCTGATCGACGGCATCGCTGGCGCGTACCGCGGCGCTCAGGCGGACGGCCTCGAAGACCTTGCCGCGGTAGGTGAACATCAGGTGGGCCTCGAGCGTGTCGATGTCGGCAGGGACGTCGATGGCGAGCTCGCAGGCTTGCGACGGTGCGCTGCGATCGGCGGGCAGGCGCAGGCTGGCGGCGGGGCCGCTGCCGTGGCGGTCGGGCTGGCCGTCGCGGCGGCCGGTCCAGCACAGCGCGACACGCAGCTCGAGCCCCTCCGGCGGCAGGTCGATGTGGGGAATCGGTGCGTTGGCATGGGCAATCCCGGCCTGCTTCGGGCCGATCCAGCAGTGCACGCTGTTGCGCACGCCGGCGATGAAGCAGGGGCGGGGCACGCCGGCGTGCATGAGCAGCGCGTTCACGGTGCGTGTTTCCGCCGCGTCGGCGGCTTCGGACGGCTCCGCCCGAGCCAGCTCCGGCGATGGCGGCGGGGAGGCGCCGGCGGCGGCGGGTCCGGGGGCGCCGATCGTCGTCATCGTGCGCAGGCCGCGGCTGCGCGTCGTGAGCTGCGGCTCGCCCGCGAGGGGGCGACCGCGTGCGGCTGCGCGCGGCAGGTCGTCGATCAGCGTCGGCCGCTCGACTGCGAACGCGCCGCCGCCCGCGCCTGCGCCGCGCCAGGGCGAAGCGGCGAGGCCGGCCTGGGCATCGGCGGCGAGCCCGATCAGCCTCAGCAGGCGCAGGCGGGTCGCGGTGTCGCGGCCGGGGTGATCGAGCGCAAGCAGGCCGGGGATGAAGTGACGGGCGGGCTCGCGGGCGATCATCCAGCCGATCTGGCCGTCATCGAAGCGGGGCTGCGGGTCCTGCAGCTGCCGTTCGACCAGCGTCCGGGACGATTCGGGCAGGTCGAACTCGGGCGCCAGGGTCACCGGTTGCGGCGCGCGCGCGGGCTCGGGCGGGTTGCCCTCGGCGTCGGCGATGCCGGTCGCGGCCCACACGGTCAGGCGCAGTGCGCGCGCGAGGTCGTGGCCGAGCCCCCCGTCTTCCCCCACCGCCTCGAGCGCCTCGAGTGCACGCAGCAGGTGGCGCCGCATCGGCTGCGGAATCGGGCGCACGCGGGCGATCTCGGCATAGGCCGACCACGGGCTGCCCCAGAACAGGTCGTCCGGCGCGACGCCCGGCGCAAAGCAGGCGTCGATGGGGTCGAAGTCGCCGACGCGCGCGCGACACAAGGCCCACCAGAAGCGATTGCTGAACGCGTTGTCGTGCTCGCGGGGCGGTGGCAGCGCCTCTGCGCGCACGCCCGCGTCCTCGAGCGGCATGGCGGCGAGTAGCCGGTAGTTGCATTCGTGATCCGGGCGGTCTCCAAGCAGGGCGCGAATGCGTCCGGGATCGGCCACCTCGTCGAGGGCGCGCGCAATCGCTTCGTGCGCGGGCTCGCGCGGGTCTTCGCTCATCTCGCGCAGGCGTTCGCGCAGCGAGCGGAGCGGCAGCCCGGCGGCGAAGGCAAGCGCCTCGCCGCGCAGCGGATCGCCGCTCGGCGCCGACTGGGCGACCCGCCAGACGGCGTGGGCGACGCGCATCCACAATCCGTGGTCGAGCGGGAAGCGCGCCGCCGCGCGCAGCGCCGCCAGGCGAACCTGCGGCTCGCGGTCGGATTCGGCCAAGTGCAGCAGCGGGTCCAGGGCCTTGGCGTCATCAGGGTGGAGATCGGCTTCATCCGACATCGTGAGGGTCTCCGGCATGCTTCGGCGTCGGCACCGAGCCCGCGTGTAGGTGCCCGCGCACGGCGGGCGGGGTTCAGGCGCCGAGCAGCTCGGGCATGTAGGTCTGCAGCCGGTGGCTCAGCAAGGCACCGGCGTGGCGGGTGAGCACGTCGAGCTCGGCACGCGCGAGCTTCTTCAGGTTGGTGCCGACCGAGGACGCGAACACCGCGTCGCCCGCCTGCGCCTGCCCTTCCTCGCTGTCGATCGAGAACCACGCCGGCCGGGCCCCGCCGGCCTTGGCGCCGTTGAGCTCGAGGCGCTTGAACTGCAGGCCGCGCACCTGCTCCATCATGATGTCGAGGGCCGCGACCAGCACCGCGGAGCCAGCCTCGGTCGGACGTTCGTTGATGTGGAAGGGCTTGCCGGCGTCGCTGACGATGACGTAGTCGAGCGCGTTGCGCGCGCGCAGCAGCGGGTTCACGCCGAGGTTGTCATACACGCCGCCGTCGGACAGCGTCACGTAATCGACGCCGGCCGCCGGGTATTCGCTCTGGTCCACCCGCAGCGGCGGAAACACCGGCGGAAATGCCGACGAGGCGGCCACCGCGCGGCTCAGCCGGAAATCGTGCGCGGGTGCGGCGCCGAGCTGCCATTCGCCCATCTCGGCGGGCAGGCCGCCGCCGGTGACGAAGAAGAACATGTTGCCGGTGGCGAGGTTGGTCGCATTGACGTACAGGCGCGGACCCGACTTGAGCGAGCCGAGCGAGCGCTTGCCGTAGAGGTCGCGCTCGTAGCTGGCGGCGAGCTTGTCGAGCCGGCTGTGGAAGGGATCGACGACGCCGCCGATGAAGGACGACACCGCGATGGAGGCGCTCGCCAGGTAACGCTCGAGGCGGTCGAGCACGTCGTCCTCCTCCCAGTGGCTGGCGAGGAAGGCGCCCGCGATGCTGCCGCCGCTCACGCAGCTGAGCAGGTCCAGCTTCCACAGCAGGCCCAGTTCCTGCAGCTTGCGGAACACGCCGAGGTGAAACGCCGCTGCGCGAAAGCCGCCGCCCGACAGCGCCAGGCCGATCCGTTTCGATTGACCGCCGATCTGAATTGCCATTGCCCCCTCTCCCGTGTGTGATGGCTGACCCGTCGACGTCCCCGAACCGGCGTACGCCTCATGTTCGAACTTTAGGAGACAAGGGCGCCGAGGGCAAAGGCTCGGGCGCTCCGCACGGGCGGGAGGCGGCCCTGTCGACCATTCATGTCAAGCTGTGATCTAATGCGCCCCCCACGTTCCCTGCGGCCGATCGGGTTTCCGCGGCTGCTCACGCGCCCGCCCAGGATGGATTCATGTCGCACTGGCCTCGATTCTCGCTCCCTGCTCCGCTCGCCGCCGGTCCTCGGGAGATCGTCCTCGGCATCCTGGGGGCGGCTCTGGGCTTGTTGCTGACGGAGTGGGCCGCGCATCTGGTGCTCGGCGAGCGGGCGCCCTGGTTCGCGATTCCGATGGGCGCCACGGCGGTCCTGCTGTTCTGCGTCCCGGCCAGCCCGCTTGCCCAGCCCTGGCCGGCCTTCGCCGGCAATGCGGTGTCGGCGCTCATCGGAGTCGCCTGCCATCAGTGGCTGGGGGACACGGGCGCCGCAGCCGCCCTCGCGGGAAGTCTTGCGATCGCGGCCATGTTCATGCTGCGCTGCCTGCATCCGCCAGGCGGCGCGATGGCACTCACCGCGGTGCTCGGTGGGCCCGGAGTGGAAGCGCTGGGATATGGTTTCGCGTTGGTCCCGGTCATGGCGAATACCGCTGCGATGATCCTGCTCGCCGCGCTGTTCAACAACGCGGTGGGGCGGCGCTACCCGCATCATCCCCAGGGGCGGGCACACCCGCATGCGACCAGGGACGTGCTGCCGACCGAGCGCGTCGGCTTCACGACCGCCGATCTCGACGCGGCGCTGGCATCCTTCGGCGAACTCCTGGACGTCGATCGTGACGATCTGGAGGAGATCCTGGTGAGGGCGCAGATGCATGCCAGACGGCGCCACTGGGGAACCGTGCGCTGCGCGGACATCATGTCGCGCGACGTCGTGAGCGTCGATCCGCAGGTCGCGCTGGAAGAGGCGTGGGTCTTGCTTGAGAGGCACCGGATAGGGACCCTGCCGGTCGTCGCGGCGGACGACCGGCTCGTGGGGATCGTCTCGGTGCAGGATTTTCTCGATGATCGCGAAGCGGCTGCAGGTCCATCGCTTCCGCGCGTCAGCACCGCCCGGGTCGTCGCGCAGATCATGGCGCGCGCGGTCCGCACTGCGCATCCTCGGCAGCCGCTGGGGGAGTTGGTCGCCGCGTTTTCCGATGGCGGCGCGCACCACATGCCGGTGATCGACGACGAGGGCCGGCTGGTCGGCATGATCACGCAGTCGGATGTGGTCGGTGCGCTCTTCGCCGCCGACCCGACGGTCTGAAACCGATGCGGCTTGCCGGTGCGAGCGAGGGGGCCGAGAAGGGGTAGGCTTTCGTGCTTTTCGACTCGAGTGCCGTGAAAGCTCGGTGTTGTGAGAAAAATTCGAATGTCGTGATGATTTTTCGAGTTCGGCGGGTGAGGCATGTCGGATACGAAAATCGGCTTGTCGGCCTTATGTGGCGCTCCACATGAGGGCGACAACTCGCCGCCCGCCGCGCGGGATCTGCGGCAGGGTTCAGTTTCAGTTTGGCGGCAGATGCGTCGAGGATGTGTCGGTGTCGAACGGTAGAGGCACGATGAACCCTGAGCTGCTTGAACTGCTGCAACCCCCTGAGATGCCCTTCGGCAACAACAAGGGCGGGATCATTGCTGTCCTGCCCGGGCACGACAGGGTTCACCTCGATGCGCCTCGTCTCCGACAGTGGCCTCCTTGCGAACGAGGGGGGTTAATTCCTCGTGTCGCCAGGGGGAGCGTGAGGGGACAAACCGGGGACACTGAGATTGTCCCGACCCCCTTGCTTGGCCCCATGACCGTCCTTGCGAGCGGATGCTTGGGAAAACAAAAAAGCCCTGCAAGTCTATGATTTGCAGGGCTTTCTTAGTGTTCTGGCGGACAGGGCGGGATTCGAACCCGCGTTGGGATATTATCCCAAACACGCTTTCCAGGCGTGCGACTTAAACCACTCATCCACCTGTCCGGGAAGCCCGGCATTATAGCGACAAGGCTCATTCGGGGAAAGTCTTTTGTGCCCGTGGGGCCTTGGTCGATGCCAGGACGGCGGCGATTTCGCCGGCGAGGGCGTCGAGTTCCTCGTTCAGTGCGCGCAAGCAGGGTTCGGTGTTCAAGGGGCCCTCGGCGCCGTCCCTGCAGACCGCTTCCAGTTCGCGCACGCGCTCCACTGCGGCGGCGGCCCGCGTCTGCGCGAGGCCGCCGCGCAAGGCGTGGGCGATGGCGCCCACCTGAGCTGGATCGTTCAGCGCTGCGGCCGCGTCGAGCCGTGCGCGGGTGTCCGAAAGCCATGGACCGAAGGCCTCGAGGACGGTGCGCAAGGCCTCCGCGCTGTCGAACAGGTCGCCGCGCAGGGCGACGGGGTCGAAGTGGGTGGGCGGTGCTGCGGCCGGGTGCGGCATGACCGGCTGCGCGCTCAGCTCGCCGCGCCGGGCGGCTGGGGCGGGGTGCCGACCGCTGCCGTCAGGGAGCCCAGGGTGATCGGCTTGGTGACGATGTCGTCGAAGCCGTTGGCGAGATAGCGCTGGCGTTCGTCCTCGAGGGCGTGGGCGGTGTAGGCGATGATGCGCACGCCCTTCCAGGCGGGATTGGCGCGGATGCGCTGGCAGGCCTCCTCGCCGCCCAGGTCGGGCATCGAGATGTCCAGCAGCATGAAAGCCGGCTGGACCTGTTCGAGGCGTTCGAGCATGGGAATCGCGCTCGGGAAGTCCTCGACGGTCCATCCCATGCGCTGCAGCAGAAGCCGCGCCACGGCAATGTTCACCGCGCTGTCGTCGATGATGAAGGCAAGTCTGTTCATGGCGTCGGGTGCCCTTCCGCAGGGGTGAATTGGCGGGGGATTCGGAGTGTGAAGCTCGAGCCGGTGCCGAGCGTCGACTGCGCGGAGATCTCTCCGCCCATGAGATCGGCGAGCCGGCGCGAGAGGGTGAGACCGAGTCCGGTGCCGCCGTGGGAGCGGTTGAGGAAGGATTGTGCCTGGTAGAAGGGCGCGAAGACGCGCTCGAGTTCGTCGGCGGCGATGCCCATGCCGGTATCGGTCACGCTGATGAAAACGTTTTGCGGCTCCTGCACGAGGCGCAGCGTGATGCTGCCGGCGGGGGTGAACTTGACCGCATTCGAGAGCAGGTTCTCGATGATCTGGCGAATGCGCACCGGGTCGCCGTCGATGAAGCAGGCGTGGGCAGGGAGTTCGGTCACGAGCGCGACGCCCTTCGCCTGGGCATTGACCTGGTGCAGCGCGGCCACCGCGGCGAGCAGGGGGCCGAGTTCGAAACGCTGCGGGTTGAGCGCGAGTCGGCCGGCTTCGACCTTGGCGAGGTCGAGCACGTCGTTGAGCACCGCGAGCAGGTGCTGGCTGCTGTGGTGGATGGTTTCGGCGCAGGCGCGGTGCTCGGGGTTCTCCAGTTCGAGACTGAGCAGCTCGGCGAAGCCGATGATGCCGTTGAGAGGCGTGCGCAGCTCATGCGACATGTTGGCGAGGAACTCGCTCTTGATGCGGTTGGCCTGCTCGGCCGTCAGGCGTGCCTCCTCGAGGCGGCGGATCGAGCCCTGCACGGCGTCGGCCATGCGGTTGAAGGAGCGCCCGAGCTCGGCCATCTCGTCGCCCCCCTCGGCAGCGAGGCGGTGGTCCAGGTCGCCCTGCTGGAAGCGATGGATGCCGTCCACGACGCCGGTGATCCGGCGCGACAGCAGGTTCGCCATCCAGATCGCGATCAGGATGACGGCGATGACCATGAGCAGGGTCGATACGCCGAGGCCGGTGGCGGTCTGGCGCAGCGTGGTGCCGATGTCGGCGACGAGGCTGTCGCGCTCGCGCTGAACGAGGGCGTCGGCGTCCTGGATCATCTCGCCGATGCGGCGCCCGGACTCGGTGGCAGCGCGGTGGAAGTCATCGACGTTGGCGCCGATCGTGACGTAGCCGAACCCGCGCGCGCTGCGCCCGAACTGGCCGGTGTAGTAGGGGATGGTGGCGACCGTGGTGAGCTTCTTGAGGCCGCTGAAGTGGATGGCGAAGGAGCCCGAACCGCCGAACTCGGTCATGTCATGCCAGCCCTGGCATTGCGGCGAGAAGTTCAGGTAGCGGCAATCCAGCGCGACCGAGCCGGAAGCGGTCGATTCGGGGTGCGGGCTGCGGGTGAGGCGCTGGTCCGAGTAGGGCGGCACCGTCTGGGCGAATGCCTGCCAGCTCAGTCCGCTCGCACGCCATTGTGCGTAGAGTTCGTTGTCGAGCCAGGGGGCGCCGGGCTCGCCGGTCTCCGGGTCGTAGCCCTGGATGAAATAGTCGCGGGCGTGGGAGATGTTGCGACCCAGGTCGTCCCACATGAAGGCGTAGTTGCCCGATGCCGGGTCGGCGATCGGCGCTCGGCGTTCGGGGGTGGGGCGCAAGCTGTCGGTGAAGGCCATCAGGTGCGTGTGGTCGAGCGCCAGGGTGACGTAGCCGAGGATCTCGCCGTCCTGAACCACCGGGGCGGCCCACCGCACCAGGCCGCGAAAGCGCTTGCCGACCGGATTCTCGAGGCCGGCGTAGCCGGAGTCCTCGGGGGCGAAGGGCTTGCCGAGCGCGCGCGCGCGCGCCGGGGTGTAGTCGCCGATCCAGTGCGTGCGCAGCTGGGCGCCGATCACGCGCGATACATAGATCTCCCGTGGGCGCAGGGTCTGCAGCGCGGGCCAGTAGTCCTCGGCGCGCACGAAGGTGTTCTCGCGCCGGGTGACGTCGCGCAATGCCGGGTCGAGAAGCGCACGCCCGCTCTCGCTCTGCACCTTGATGCGCTCTTTCCCGTCGCGCCCGATGAAGGTCATCTCGAGGAAGACCGGTCGCAGCGTCGTGCGCGCGTTGGCGGCGGGGCGGTAGTGGAAGTTGGCGGCATTGTCGGGCAGGGGCGCGCGCACGAGCTCGGGGTTCAGCGCGGAGGGCGTGCGTTCGACCCAGCGCGCGCCTTCCTCGTCTGGAACGTAGGGGCCATGGTCCTCGAGCATGCGCTGACGGGTGGCGACGAAGCGGCGATAGGCGGCCTCGTCGGGCGCGAGCTCTGCGGCGTGAAGGACGTCCTGGTCGCGATCGTAGAGGAACTGCGCGATCTCGCGCGCGACCTCGGTGGTGAGGGTCTCGATCGCCTCGCGCGAGCGGTCGTCGAGCGCCTCGATGGCGTCGTCGATTGCGGTCTGGCCTGTGCGCTGCTGGGTGTCGCGCATGACATCCGACAGGGTCACCGCGCGCGCGGCAACCAGTTGACCGAGATCGCGCGCCGCCTGCCAGGCGAAGAGCGCGAGCAGCACCAGCGGTACGACCTTGATCGCGATGAAGATCGCGATCAGCTTGGCGCGCAGGCTCATGTTCCGGAGGGTGGAGGATGTTCGCATGGCTGCTCGGGTCCGGTTCAGCCGGCGTTGCGCTGGCGGCGGCGTTGCGCGATCAGGGCCTGCATGTAGCCGTGCAGTTCGTGGAACGGGATCGGCTTGCGGTAGACCGTCACGTCCTGGGGCAGGCCGCCGGCTGCGGCTATCTCCTTGGCGCTGAGGCCCGACACGACCACGATCGCAAGGTCGGCGCAGAGCGGGTTCTCGCGCAGGCGGCGGATCATCTCGAAGCCGTCGATGCCGGGGATGCGCAGGTCGGCGATGAGCAGGTCGGGGGGCTCGCGGCCGACCTCGACGAGCGCATCGAGCCCGTGGTCGACGACGCGCACGTCGAGCGGTTCGTCCCAGGCGATGAAGGTCTCGCGGTAGATGGTCTGCAGCAGGCGGTCGTCCTCGACCACCAGCACGCGCAGCCGGGCGCTTGTGTTCGCCTTGCGCGGAATCGCGCCGGGCGTGCGCGCGCGGGCGAGCAGGGCGTCGACCGAATCCTGGCGAATGCGCCGATGCCCGCCGGCGGTTTTCCAGCCCGCCAGCGTGCCGCATTCGACCATCTGCTGGACGGCGCCGAGGGAGAGCCCGAGCTGCTTGGCCGCCTGTGCGGTACTGATGAATTCGCGGGAGGGGTCGGACTTGTCGGCCATGGAAGCGTTGATTCGACCAAAAGGACGAAAAATATCAGAAACAGCGCTGCGCTTGGGATGAACCGGCCATTTGCAGCCAGATTGCGCAGGCCGGCCGGACGGCGAACCCGAGCACGCGAGCCCGGTCGGAAGCTGGGCGTGTCGGCGCTGGCGGCAAGCGTCGCGAGCCTTCGGCCCGGCGCTACAATGAAAGGCCGGGTGACGCGGGCATGAACCCGTTGCGGCCTGCAGCGCCGCGCCGCGGCACGGACACATGGAGGGGATCGCGTGAGCGTGAATGCATCGAGAAACGTACTGGGCGGGCCCTTGCTCGCCTGCAGTTATTCCCCGCTGACCGGGTTCTATCGCACCGGATGCTGCGAGACCGGGCCGGACGACCTCGGCCGGCACGTCGTCTGCGTGCGGGTGACCGAACCGTTCCTGGCGTTTTCGCGCTCGGTCGGCAACGACCTGTCGACACCGCGCCCGGAATACCGCTTCGCCGGTCTCCAGCCCGGCGACCGCTGGTGCCTGTGCGCGCTGCGCTGGAAGGAAGCGCTGGAAGCAGGGGTGGCTCCGCCGGTGGTGCTCGAGGCCACGCACGAGGCGGCGCTGCGCATCGTCGATCTCGAGACGCTGAAGGCGCACGCCTACGGCGCCACCCAGGGGCCGGGCGCCTGAGGCCGCGAGGGCGCCGACGATGGACCGCACGCGCCTCGCCAGACTGCTCGACGCGCTCGAGACCGGGCTGGTCGAGCGCCGGCACGTCCTGCGCCTGTGCCTGCTCGCGGCGCTCGCCGGTGAGCACACCCTGCTCATCGGCCCGCCCGGCACCGCCAAGAGCGCGCTCGCGCGGCGCATCCACCGCGCGTTTCGGGAGGCGCGCTACTTCGAGCGCCTGCTTACGCGCTTCACCGTGCCCGAAGAGCTTTTCGGTCCGCTGTCGATCCGGGCGCTCGAGGAGGATCGCTACGAGCGCCATGTCGCCGGCTTCCTGCCCGACGCCGCGGTGGCGTTCATCGACGAAGTGTTCAAGGCCAACAGCGCGATCCTCAATGCCTTGCTGACGCTCCTCAACGAGCGTGAGTTCGACAATGGCGCAGGCAGGATGCGCTGCCCCTTGATCAGCGTGATCGGTGCCACCAACCAGGTGCCCGAGGACGAGGTCGCCGAGGCCTTCTTCGACCGTTTCCTCCTGCGCCTGAGCGTAGGACCGGTGAGCGGGGTGGGGTTTCGTGCGCTGCTCGGCGAGGGATACGTCGCCGACGCCGGCGAGCTCGGGAGCGTGCCGGCGGTGCTGCAGCTGGGTGCGGCCGAGCGCGCCGCGCTGCTGGCGGCGGCAATGCGGCTGAGCCTGTCGGCCGAAGTCCTTGACCGCCTGGGCGAGCTGCGCGCCTGGCTCGCGGAGGAGACGCACTACGTCTCCGACCGGCGCTGGGTGAAGATCGGCCTGCTGCTGCGCATGGCGGCGGCGAGCGAGGGCAGGGCGGCAGTGGAGGAATGGGACCTCGGCGTGGTGCCGTTCTGCGTCGCTGCCGACGTCGCGGGCCAGCAGGCTGTGGCGGACTGGCTCGCTGCCCGGCTCGGCGTGCGCGCGGCCTTCTCGCCGCCACGACTGACGCGGGTGGTGGAGGCGTTCGAGGCGCAGCTGAAGGCCGAACGCGAAGCCAACGACCTCGACTACGACGAGGCGGGTCGCCTGCGGTTTTCGGCGGTGGACGTGGCGGCGCGCGATGGTGTCTTCCACGAACACGACACCGGCGCGCAGGCGGGGGCGCTTGCGGGCGAGATCGGCGATGCCAAGGGCGGTGCGGCGGCGTTGCGCATGACCTACGCGCGCAAGCGTCGCTACGGCGTGCTCCACGTCGCCGCGCGCACCGGACAGATCGACGCGCTGCTGGACCGTCTCGCCGGCTACCGCGAGGAGCTGGACGCACGGCGTGAATCGCTGGCGCGCTGGTCGGCGCAGGCCGTGTGGGCGGACCCCGGATTCATCGCAGCTGCCGAGCGTAACCTCGGCGGCGTCGCCGCCGCACTCGCCGGGCTCGAGCAGCGTGCCTCCACCGCACGGGCCGGGTTCCAAGCCTTGCCGCGTCTCGACGGGGCAGGCCTGCGGCCGGCGGCGATCGAACACGAGCCCCTGGCCGACTGAAGGGGCGCACAGGATCGGCATGGACCGCCCGGCAGCTGCCTCCATCTCCGCAAGCTTGCCCCGGCCGCGGCTCTTCGAGGCGCGGGAGGCCCCGCTCGCGACCCTCGATCGCCTGCCGCGCAGCCTGTGGCTGGGCGGGCTGACCCATGCTGCGGGCGAGCTGGTGCCGCGGCTGGAAGCGCTCGAGGCCTGGCGGATGGCGTTGCTGCGCGGGGCCCTGCCGCCACCGACGCCGGGCTGGCCCGCCGCCATGGGCGCGGGCCGGCTCGCGTGCGGAATGGACGTCCAGCCGGCTGGCGAACCCCACTCCGCCCTGGACCGCGAACTGCGCGCAGTCTTCGCCACGCTCGAGCTGCCCGCGTACTGTGCCGGCCGCGACGAGCTCGCCGACACCGTCCTGCAAGGCCTGCTCTTCCACCTCGATCTCGTCGTCGACTACCGCGACCGCGGCGCGTCGGTGCGCGAGGCAGAGGCGATGGCGGTGGCCGCGTTCGCCGACGACTGGCGCGAGCGCTGCGGCGAGCTCGACGAGCTGATCGCGGCCTTCGGTGATCTCGGCGACCTGATGAAGAACACCCGTTGGGATGCGCTTCGCGGCCTGCTGCGCAGCAGCGAGTGGCGCGAGGTGGTGCGAATCCGCGCGCTCATCGAACGCTTGCCGGAGCTGGTGCGGATCATTCGCGCGCTTGGCCGCAGCGCGCCCAGCGAGGATGAGGCGGTGCTGAGCCAGGCGCTGCAGCCGCTTCCGTCCCCGGCACAGCGCGCGCGCACCGTCGCCCGCCGTCTGCGCGTGCCCGACATGCCGGGCGAGACGCGCGGCGTGCATCGATCCGGGCGGGTGGCGCGCATGCTGCCCGCGGAGGCGATGTTGCTCGGCCATCCGCAGCTGCGCCTGGTCTGGCATGCGCGCCATGCCGAGCGCACGCTGCTCACCTACGAGGACGACGATCGGCTGCAGGAGGTACGCCGCGCGCGCGCCTCGGCGCTGCGCCCCGATCTGCGTCCGGCGCCGGGACGACGCCTGGAGGCCGGCCCGATGCTGATCTGCGTGGACACCTCCGGCTCGATGCAGGGCGGCGCCGAAGCGGTGGCGAAGGCGGTGGTGCTCGAGGCGGTGCGTTGCGCGCATGCCGAGGGTCGTGCATGCCACGTTTTCGCCTTCGGCGGACCGGACGAGGTGGTGGAGATGGCCCTCGGCGTCGACGTCGAGGGCGTGCAGCGCCTGGCGCGTTTCCTCGGCCAGAGCTTTGGCGGCGGTACCGACATCTGCGCGCCGCTCGAGCGTGCGCTCGCCCGGCTCGAGGAGGCCGAGTGGCAGCGGGCGGACCTGCTCATCGCGTCCGATGGCGAGTTCGGGGCCACGCCGGTGCTTGCCGACCGCGTCGACGCAGCCCGCCGTGCGCGCGGGCTGCGCGTGCAGGGCATCCTGATCGGCGATCGGGAGACGATCGGGTTGCTCGAACTCGCGGACGACATCCACTGGGTGCGCGACTGGCGACGCTACGGCCACGCGGGCGACGGCGCCGCGTCGCGTGGCGAGGGTCTCGAGGTCGGCGGTTCCCCGGTGCACTCGCGCAGCCTGACTGCGACCTATTTCCCGGGCGCCTTGCGCAATGCCGAGAACCGCGCCCGCACGCTCAGCCCGGAGGCCGCGGCTGCAGCGGTGCGCGCCGGGCAACGCCGAGGAGATCTGCCGTGAGCTTCGCCGCCGACCTCGTCTCCGCGCTCGAACGTGCCATCGCCGGCCAGCCGGTGCCGCGCGTGCGCGCGCTCCATCTGCCGCCTCCCGAGGCCGCGGCCTCCAAGAACGGAGAGTTCTGCGCGCTCGAACTGGACGACGGCGCACTCGGGATCTCCTATGTGCTGCTCGGCGACACGCTTGCACAGCTCGCGAGCGGACACGGGGCGCAGCAGCTTGCCGGCATGGACGCGCTCACCCTTGCGCGCGCCTTCGCCGCGCCGCCCGGCGCTGGCGCGGAGGCCGGGATCCAGCGCACGCTGGGTTTTGCCGCCGCCAATGCGTTGTCGCGCACGGTCATGGAGCGCATGGGCTTCGCGCCGCCGCGCGCGGGCGACTCGATCGGGGGAATCGATCCGCAGCCTGGCGACCATCTGGGCATGGTCGGGCTGTTTTCGCCGCTCCTGAAGCAGGTCACCGCCGCCGGCGCGCGCCTCACCGTGGTCGAGCTCAATCCCGAGTACGTGGGCCACTACGACGCCTACCGCGTGACCCTGGATGCAGCGGCGCTCGAGGACTGCAACAAGGTGTTGTCGACCAGCACCATCCTGCTCAACCACACCGTCGATGACATCCTCGCGCATTGCCGCCGTGCCGACCGCATCGTGCTGATCGGACCCAGCGCCGGCTGCCTGCCGGACCCGCTGTTCATGCGCGGCGTCACCGTGGTCGGCGGCAGCTGGATCACCGACCGCCAGGGCTTCATCGATGCCCTCCGTCGCGGCGAATCCTGGAGCGCCTTCGCATACAAGTTCGCGCTCACCGCAGGCGACTGGCCGGGCCTGCCGTCCGGGCGTTGAAGGGCGCCGGCGCCATGGCCTCGATCTTCGACATCCTCGCCGAGCAGCGCATCCTCGATGCACTGCGCAGCGGCGACTTCGACAATCTGCCCGGCGCGGGGCGACCGCTGGTGTTCGACGACGAACTCTTCGTCTCGCCCGAGCAGCGCATGGTCAATCACATCCTGCGCAACGCCGGCTTCACGCCTCCGGAGATCGGCCTGCGCAAGGAGATCGCTGCGCTGCGGGCCGAGATCGAGGCGCTCGCCGAGAGCGACGCGCGCCGCCGCGCGCTGCGCCGGCGGCTGGCGATGCTGATCATTCAGTTGCAGGAGATGAGCCGGGGGTAGGGAAGCGTCTCACGTGAAAGGGGCGACCGGTCGGGTCAGAAATCCGCCTCGATGCGCTGGCCGGTCTCGGGGTCGATGTACCAGCCCTTCGATTCGACCAGCACCGAGCGCCCGTCGATGATGCGGTTCTGCACGCGCCGCTCGCAGAAATCTCCTCCCACCATGTCATCTTCATCCGTGGTGTAGGCGTTGCCCCACTCGTCGCGCTTGAACGGATAGCTCCGACCGTTTCTCACCTCCCAGGCCACCATCAGCGTCTTCGGGTGGATGCGGAACTTGAGTATGAGCGAGCCTTTGTATTTGCGGATCCGGTCCAGGACCTCGTCCGGAATGCGCTCGGCGACCGGGACGGTGACGTCGAGGATCGGGGTGCCGTCGTAGGCGGGTTCCCGGATGCCGCCGCGCCTCCGCGAATCCTCGGAATATCTGACCAATCGCAGCGTCTTCGGTACGACAAGTTGGTCGCCGGCAGAACCGCCACCATATCCAGAGGTTTTCGCGCCTTTATTGAAGACTCCGGCGGCAAAGAGCAGACCCGACTCAAGGTAAAGTGCGACGCCAGCCTCCTCCTTGAACGCGTCGATGCGCTTCTCTCCGCCACGTATGCCGCGGAATTTGTAACGCAATGCACCGTCCAGGTCGTTTGCTACTGCAGGGTCAGCTTGATCCGAATGGCAGCTGGTGAGCAGTGCGGGTAGAGCGGGCAGCGACTTTAGGATACGTCTGCGATGATGATTCATCTCAACGATCTCCCGCGAACACGTAGCCGTGTTCGAGCAACCAGTTCAAGTAGGCGGGCATGTCTACTGTCCCGGTTGCGTTGCTTGGACTGGAATGCATTGGCGCGCCCTGAAGGCCGCCGATGCTGTTCGTCGGTAAGGTCAATGCCTCAACGTTGTCCGGGCGGCGAGGCAGATAGCTGATGAACTGGTGGGTCTCGGCGCTGACCATACTGCGGTTGTCCCGGCCTTCTGCGCCACCAAAGGTCTGAGTTCGTTGTGTCCCGCCGCCCAGCCCACCATGAACCTGGCGGTCCTCCAGTGCGTAAGTACGCGTAATCAAACGTGGTCGATCGCCATTGAGCACTTCAAACGTCGGCGGTCCATCCCGCGGGTCGCCAAAGCGGATCACGTTGCTTTGGTCGTGGACCAATGGGGTGCCCAAGTCAATGGGGCGCAGCTGCTTCAGATTCATCGCCACGCCTGCGAGCTGCGCCTGCGCAACCATCCAGTTCAGCGCCACCGACGCTAAACCATCGTCATCTCCATAGCCGCCACCGATGTCGGCGTGTGCGCCGATGAATCCACGTTCGATGCGCACTTGGCCGATCCGGTTTGTGCTGGCACCAATGCTTTCGAGTTGAAAGCCTCCGTAGTGGTTGTCATCCGGCAGGTTTATACGCGTGTCATCCCAGAAAAGAAAATTTCCAGGCGCTGTCCAGAATGCATCGGAGCCAGCCGGCGCGCTTCGGTATTCGTTCAAAGCAACCGCCTGCGCGACGTAGGAAAATTCGGCGGGAATGCTCAGGTCGTAGGCCACATGGCTGCGGTTCGTGGACAATACGGTGTCGAACAGGCCCATGAAGCGGAAGTTGACCCGTTGGCAGGCGGCGACAGGTCGGGAATCCTTGATTTGGAGCGAGCCATCGCGGTCATGCTTGAAGTAGAGATACCACCCGTCTCTGGTCGCTGACGCCAGCCGATTGGCAAAGTGGCGCGCCTGAGCAGCGCCGCGGCTGAAGCCGATAATGTCTATGTTCATCACCGTTTCGTCGTCGAAGCCATCTGCTTCCTCGTTGGCATACAGGATCATCCGCTGAACGCGGTCCGGGCCGGAGTAATTGCCGCCGCGATCGGGAATCACTCCGACATCGTAGGTTCGCGAGATGATATCGCCGTACGTGTCGCGCCCGGCGTGGTCAGTACCTACTCCTGTGACATAGCGGGCTGCGCCGTCGTTGTAGGCATCTCGAAAATTTACGACGTTGCTAAGCGTGTTCCCTTTCTTGCTCAGCCACGTCGGATCATCGCTGTTGTCCGTCCCGTCGAACGCGAACAGGATCAACCCCTCCGGATCCACATTCCGCAATGGATTGAACGCGACGTAGGCGTACGGATTCGGCCCGTCCGGCGTGCCGAGCGGGTCGGGCGTGAGGTACTGGCCCGCTTCGGGGTCGTAGTAGCGCGCACGGTTGTAGTGCAGTCCGGTCTCGGCGTCGAAGACCTGGCCGGGGAGGCGCAGATCCAGAGTGAAGTCCCGCGACTCGATGGTGGCGGCGCCGAAGGGGGCGTAGCGGGCGCGCCAGAGCACCCGGCCGCTGGCGTCGGTGGCGAGTTCGGGCGCGCCGAGGTGGTTGCCGTGCAGCCAGACGATGCGCTCGGGAGCCGTGAAGGCCGTGCGGAGCAGACCGAGGAACTCGCCCGTGACCTGCGTCGCGAAGCCTCGGGCGGGCTGCGCCGGCACCGCGCCCTGCGGGGTGTCGATAACGGCGAGTGGCAGGTCGGCAAGCCAGATGAACTGGCGCAGGATGCGGCCGTCGGCGTCGAGTTCGGCCAGGGGCTGGTGGTGCTCGTCGTAGATCGTGTGCGTCGTGCGCGCGCCGACCTGCCGCGTGTTGCGCAGGCCGCGGTGGTCGTAGCGGTAGCGGGCGAGCACGCGGCCATGCGCGCGGACTTCGGCAAGGCGGCCGCGGGCGTCCCAGCGGTATTCGCGCTCGCCCCAGCGCTCGGGCTGGCCGCTCGCGGTGTATGGGGCGGCCGTCGAGGGCGCCGACGCAGACGACTCGGAGGCGGGCAGTTCGGAGGTGGGCAGGTGGGATGTAGAGGGGCGTGTGGAAGGGGCCGTGCGCCGATGCGTGCCGGACTCGAAGCGAAGGGTTTCGGTGCCGGCGATCAGTTCCTGCTGCGAGCGGACGCCCTGCTGGCTGAGCACGCGGCGTTGGGTGGCGTCGTAGGCGAATCGCCAGACGGTCTCCTGCGCGGGCGCGAGGCCATCGACCTGCGCGCGAACGGAGGCCAGCAGGCGACCGTGCCGGTCGTAGGCGTGCCCGCTGGCACTGGGCCGCGCGCCTTCGGCAGCCGCGCGCTGGCGGCTGTTCAGGAGATTGCCGCGCACATCCCAGAGGTAGCGGTGATCGAGGAGTGCCGCCGGATCGTCCTCGAGGCCGAGGGCGCCGAGTAGGGCGGGGTCATCCGCCGGGCTGGCTGCGGGCCGCGCGCGCGCCTCGGGACGAGGCTCAGGAAGTTGAGCATGCGCCGGCGCGATGCCCAGGAGGTGCTCGGCGATCTCCCGCGTGCTGCGGCCGAGCCATTGCAGCGGGGACGCTGTCGCGGTCGGGAGCCCTTGCGGCCCGATGCGTCGATGCACGATGCGCGCGAGCACGCCCTCGCGGCTGCGCTGGTAGAGCGTGTGGATGCGATTGCCGCTGACATGGCTGCGCAGTCCGGCGAGGTCGCGCTCGAAACCTTGCGCAATGATCCGTTCGCCTTCCCACGGCCTGCCTGAGCGCGCGCGCGTCAGCGCCACGACCTGCCCCTGTCCGTTGCGCGCGTAGCGCAGGCGGCTGCCGTCGGGGAGCGTGGTGGCGACGAGTTGCCCGCGCGCGTCGTGCTCGTAGCGGGTGACGATGCTCAACTCGCCGCGTTCGGTGGGCAGGGTGACGACGCGTGCGCTGCGCAGCCCGCGGGCGTCATATTCGTAGCGTTCGCGCTGGGTGGGGTGCGCGAGCGCGACGAGGCGGCCGCCCGCGTAGGCCCATTGCGTCTCCTCGACGGCGCCGCTACGCGCATCGGTGATGCGCTGGCGCACGATGCGGCCCCCGCTGTCGTAGTCGTAGCGAGCGTGGTTGGCGCGGGCGTCGCGCATGGCCACGAGGCGGTCGAGGGCGTCGTATTCATGCAGCACGATTCCGCTATCGGGGCTGCGTCGCCACACGACGCGGCCGAAATCGTCGCGGAGGTGGCGGACGGCGTCGGTGGGAGCCGTGCCGTCGGCGCCCGCCGCAGGCGAGGGTCGCGCGGGGTGGACGAGGCCGTCGGCGTCGATCGCATGCTGCAGCTGTCCGTCCGCGTCGTAGTGCCAGCGGCGGCCGCGGCCGGCGTTGTCATGCACCGAGACGAGTCGGCCCTGTGCGTCGTAGTGCAGGGACTCGGCCTGCTCGAGGCGCGCGCTGCGCCGGCTGCGCTCCACCATCCGCCCTTCGCCGTCGTAGCGGAAGCTGTGCAGGATGCCGAGGGCGGTGGCGTGCCAGCGCAGGCGGCCGCGCTCGTCCCAGGCCTGGAGCCAGTTCGCCGCCGGCGCCGAGGCGTTGCGTGCGGCCACCGGGCGGCCGAGCGCGTCGTAGTCCAGGTGCTGCGCATGGCCAGTGCCCGGCCCCGGGCCCGCCTGGTGCAAGGCCGTCGGCTGCAGGCGCAGGTTATAGGTGTAGCGCGTGACGACGCCTTCCTCATTGCGCACGGCCGCCAGAGCGCCGGTTGCGGGGTCTTGCTCGAGTGTGCTGCGCCGCCCCCCGGGCAGGGTGAGCGCGGTGAGGTGGTTTCCTTGCGCATCCCATTCGAGACGCGTGACGTCGGAGTCGGAGGGCGAACCTGCAGGACCATTCGGCAGTGGTCCGTCGGCGGCGGTGAGCAGCGAGCGGCCGTTGATCCGCGTGTAGGTGAAGCTGCTGCTGCGCTCGATCGGCGTCGCCAGCCCGGGGTCGGCGACGGGTTCGCCCGCGGCATCGAGCGGACTGAACCCGCGCTCCACCATCCGCGTGACCTGGCCAGTCTCGTTGTAGCCGAGCTGCAGCCGGTGCTCGCGCCCCCGGACCACGCTGGGGCGTGCGACGAGCACGGGGCTGGGCGAATCGCCCGCGTACTCGTAGCGCGCCAGCAGCTGCTCGGGCTGTGGCTTGCCGCCGACGAAGGCCTGGATCGTGCTGCGCAGCACGCGGCCGCGGTGATCGCGCAACAGGCCGGTGGCCAGGAGCGGCTGGCCGGCAGGATCGAGCCGCGTAACGCGGATAAGCCGGCCGTGCGCGTCGTGGCTGTAGCGCACGTTGGTCTCGCCGCAGCGCGTGCAGCCAGGACCGATCGCCTCCACGACGCGAGGTTCGCCATGGATGCGGGTGTGGCGGTAGAGGGTGCGCTGGCCGAGGCTGTTGGTGAGCACGGTGCGATCCGCGGCGATGAATTCGAGATCGACCTGCTCGGTGCCGGTGCCCGGCCGGGGCTGGCCGGAAGCCTCGAGCGTGCGCGGCAGGCCGGGCACGCTCATGATCGCGCGCCCGGCGAGGTCGTAGGCGTAGGTCGAGAGCCGCTGCGTGTCGGCTTCGCCCGCGCTGTGGGCAGATGGCGTGGCCGTGAGGGAGATTCCGGTCAGATGGTGTGGCCAGGCCGGCGCGGATTCGCCGCGCTCGGCGCCGTAGTGGTAGCTCCGGACGGTGCCGTCGGGGTGCTTGACGGCAAGCAGGTTGCTTAGCCCGGGAAGTGCGCGCTCGTTCTGGTGCGCGTAGCTGAAGCGGCCGAGCGGCGTCGTGATCGCGACCACGCCGCGGAACCCGCGGCTGCTGCGTGGGGCGTACTCGAAACTCAGGCTGCGCCCCTGCGGGTCGGTGACCTTGACGAGGGCGCCATCCGGTCCGCGCATGAGGCTGAGGAATTCGCCGGTAGGCATGCGGATCTGCACCAGCCTGCCGTGCCTGTCGAAGTCGAGTTCGCGCCCCTCGGGCCAGGTCCAGCGATAGCCGCCCGCGTGCTTGCCGGTGCCGGTCGCAAGCGCCTGCACCTGGCCGCGCGCGGGGTCGGCGTGGCGGTAGCGTTGCGGTCGCTCGCCATCCGGGGCGAACACCAGGCGTGTGCCGTCTGCCTGAACGATGTGCACCTGCGCCCCGCGCACGGACAGCTCGGTCTCGTACGACAGCCGCCAGCCGCGCCCCAGCAAGCCGAGCGGCGCCTCGGTGTCCGCCTGGGCGCTGTTGTAGTGGCGCACGATCTCGATGCCGAGCACCCCGGGCAGCGCGGGCAGGTCCGTTTCGCGCTGGTACTTGTTGCCGGTGATGACGTCGATCGGATTGCCCGCGCTGCGGTCCACGCCGTCCGGGTCTTGCTGGCTTGCGGGGGGCGGCTTGTCGCAGGGGTGCGCGGCGGTCGGATCGCCGCCGTCGCGCGGCGCACAGGCTGCGGGCGACACGCTCGACGCTGGCAAGGACCGGGTCGCCCACGCCGAAGGAGCGGGGCTACCTGCAGAAAGCTCGGCAGCGCTGGCTGCGGGGAGGGCGAGCAGCAGGCTCATCAGGCCGTGGGCCAGGAGGCCGCGGGCGTGTGCGCTGCGAAGGCGTTCTGGCGCGAGGGGCATGTGGGCGAGGTCGTGGTCAGGACGTGGTTGCCGGGCGCAGGGCGTCCTGCAGCCAATCTGCTGGGGCCTCGCAGCGCTGGGGCGATGACGGGCATCCTGGGTCGGTCAGCGGGTCGCAGCCGCCGGGCGGCTGTCCGGATTCGGGTAGCGGTCGTGGCGCTGTCGTGCATGCCGGGTCGGTCACCGCACACACGGGCAAGCCCGATCCCTGCGGTGGCGGACCGGGATCGATGGGGGTGCCGCCGTTGCCAGGGCCGGGCGCGGAGGGGTTGCCGGTCTCGATCGCGGGTGACTGCATGCGCATGACCGTGTGCGCAACCACCGGGATGCGCCCGCTGGCGACAAGCCCGGCGCGGAAGGCGTCGCCGTCGGCGGGGTCGAGCGCAGCGATCGCGCGCGCCATGAACGGACCGGCGAGCGGGATCTGCTTTCCCACCGGAATGCCGTAGGTGATGCGCAGCTTGAGCAGGTTGGCGTCCTGCAGCGTCTGGCCGCTGACGTTGGCGGCCGGGTCGCTGCGGCAGCCGGGGCGATCGATCGGGCACACGAGGTAGGCAAGGTGGGTGTTGGGGATCACCCGCCCGGGGTTCCCCAGGCGCGCGGCGAGCGCAGGACTGTGGTAGTCGTCGAAGCTCTCCCGGGTGGGCGAGAGCACCTGGATGCGGGTGAAGGGCGCTTCGGCGCCTGCCCTGGCGAGCGCGGCCGCCAGTTCGGCGGTGGTGGTGCCGCCGCCGTGGTAGCCGGTCATCGCGCGCTCGAAGGCGGCCCGTATGGCGGCGGGCCTTGCGTTGGCGACGGTGCCCGCGCGGGCGGCCTCGAAGGTGGCGTAATTCAGCTGGCTCCTGGCGTGGAAGAGCAGCGCGTACTGCATCAGCACGAGGAGGATGAACAGCACCAGCGGACCGACCACGACGAATTCGACCAGGGTGGCACCGCGCTGTGCTCGAGGTGCCGGATCCTGTCGGGCTGCATTCGCGGGCAAGCCCGCTCCCACCGGGCTCGGGTCTGGCGGGTCGGAAGATGGGATCGCGACACGTACGCCGGTCATCAGACCCAGGCGGCGCGCCTCGCCCGCGGCCAACTCGAGCGTGTGTCGGGCCCGCCAGCAGGCGGCCGCGCGCCACGGTCGCAGGGCTTCGACCACCTTCAGGATGCGGCCGTGGCGGGCGACGAAGACGACGTCGATCGGATAGCGCATGAAGGCGGTGTGCACCGAGGCGCAGGGGCTGATGAGAAGCCCGTGGCCGGACGCCGGCGGCGGCTTGCCGAGCAGGCCGCGCAGGCGGTCTGGCCAGCGCTTGGCGCAGCGAACCACGAGTGCTGCCGGTGCGGCGGGCGAAGCCGCTGCCGCGTGGCCGACCTGACCTGGCTCCCCAGGGCGCATGGATGCGGGCGACTTCACAGTCCCGCCCCCATGAACTTCATCGCGATCGGAAACATCAGGATCGCGAACACGCATGGGAAGATGAAGAACAGCAGCGGAAACAGCAGCTTGACCGGGGCCTGCATGGCGAGCTTCTCGGCCTGGGCGAAGCGCTCCGTGCGGCGCTGCTCGGCCTGGGCGCGCAGGATGGGACCGAGGCTCATGCCGGTGGCCTCGGCCTGGATGAGGGTGGTGACGAAGTTCGATACCGCGGGCATGTCGAGGCGGGCGGCGAGTTCGCGCAGGGCCTCGCTGCGTGCGCGACCCGCGCGCACGTCGCGCATGAGGCGGGCGAATTCGTCGCGCAGCGGGCCGACGGGGCCTTTGGCGACGGCCTGGGCGAAGGCGCTGTTGAGGTTGAGTCCGGACTCGACGCACAGGGTGATGAGGTCGAGCATGAAGGGCAGCGCCTTGAAGGTCTGCCGGCGCCGGGCCAGGATGCGGTCGCGTAGCCACACGCGCGGGAAGATGCAGCCCAGCGCGATGCCGGCGAGCAGGGGCATGCCAGGCGCGAGCCCGAAGGTGTCGGCCAGCCACGCGCCGATGGCGGCGCAGATCAGCGCCCAGACAAGGCATCCGGCCACGAACTGGGCGGGGTCGAGGGCGTAGTCCAGTCCGGCAAGGCGCAGCTGGCCGAGGATCGTCTGCGTGGGGCGCTCGGGCAGCAACGTGCGCAGGTAGTGTGCCGCCCATTGCACAGGCCACCAGACGAGCCGGTAGCCCGGTGGCGGGGCATCGAGCCAGAGGCGGTCCTGGCGCGGGACGGCTGCGGCCGCCCGCGACAGCAGCCAGGCGACCAAGGCTACCGACAGGCCGGTGGCGAGCGCGATGGCGGCAATGACCCAGTCGGGGGGCAGCGCAAGCGTTGGCGAGGGCTCGGGGCTCATATGTCGATGCTCACGATGCGGCGGATCAGCACCACGCCGATGATCTCCATGACCAGCACGGCGGCGAGTACGCCCCAGCCCAGGCGGGTGGACCACAGCAGTGCCATGGCGTCGGGCTCCAGGCGCGCGAGCACCCACAGCAGAAATACCGGCAGCAGGCCCACCACCCAGGCCTGGAGTTTGCCCTGGGCGGTGAGCGCGCGGATCTTCAGCTCCATGGCGTGCTGGCTGCGCAGCGTGGTGGCGGTGCGCTCGAGCGTCTCGGCCAGCCCGCCGCCGGTCTCGGAGGCGATGCGCATGGCCGACACCATGAGCTTGACCGGCTGCACCGGCACGCGCAGGGCGAGGTTCTCGAGCGCATCGTCGAGGGTCACCCCCAGGCGCTGCTCGTGCTGCAGGAGCAGCCACTCCTGCTGCAGCGGCGGCGCGAGCTCGGTGCTGACCTGGCGGATCGCGGCCGGCAGCGAGAGCCCGGCGCGCGCAGTGCCGGCGAGCATCTGCAAGGCATCGGGCAGCTGTTGCTCGATGCGCTCGAGCCGGCGCGCGCGCAGCCAGCGGAAGATCGCGCCGGGCGAGATCGCGAGCAACAGGCCGATGATGAGCGCGAGCGCGAGGCTGCCGCTCGCCAGCCAGCCGAGGCCCGCAGCAAGCATGGTGACCGCAAGGTTCAGCGCATAGAGGCGGGCCGGATCGACGAAGAGGAAGAGTTCGCGCAGCCGAAACCCCGTTTCACGGGTGAAGCGCTGGCGCCATGCGGTAAGAAGCCGGCTGCCGAGATCGGCCAGCGACCATGCCAGCAGGGCGACGGTGAGGGCGACGGCGAGGAGGAGGGGGGCGAGGTTCACGGGTGGGGTCTCCTCCTGCAATCCGACCCCCTGTGCGGCGAGCGCAGGTGCTTGCCCGGCGTCGGTCGTGCGTGCGCGTTCATGCGTTCTCGGCCCCGGTGAACAGCGAGAGATCGAGCGCCACGCCCGCGCCGCCGAGCGTCTCGTAGAAGGCAGGCACGGCGTTGCAGGCGACGAAGCGGCCGCGCACGCGGCCGTCCGCCTCACGCCCGAGTTGCTCGTGGCGGAACAGCTCCTGGAACTGGATGCGGCCGGATTCGGTGCCGGTGATCTCGGCGACGGCGGTGACCGCGCGCCGGCCGTCGGGCAGGCGAGCCTGCTGGACGACGATGTCGATCGCGGCGGCGATCTGGTCGCGGATGGCGGTGAGTGGCAACTCCATGCCGGCCATCAGCACCAGGGTCTCGAGGCGGGCGAGGGCATCGCGCGGGCTGTTGGCGTGCAAGGTGGTGAGCGAGCCGTCGTGGCCGGTGTTCATCGCCTGCAGCATGTCGAGGGCCTCGCCGCCTCGGCACTCGCCGACCACGATGCGGTCGGGGCGCATGCGCAGCGCGTTCCTGACCAGGTCGCGGATCGCGATCTGGCCACGCCCTTCGGCGTTTGCGGGGCGCGCCTCCAGGCTGATCAGGTGGGAGTGCGCCAGTCGGAGCTCGGCGGCGTCCTCGATGGTGATGATGCGTTCGCCGTCGGGGATGAAATTCGATAGCACGTTGAGCAGCGTGGTCTTGCCCGAGCCGGTGCCGCCCGAGATCAGGATGTTCCTGCGCTGCTCGACGCAGATGCGCAGGAATTCCGCCATCGGGGCGCTCATCGTCCCGAGCGCGACCAGATCCGCGTGCGAGAACAGCCTGCGGCCGAACTTGCGGATGGTGAGCGCCGGCCCCTTGAGCGCGAGCGGCGGGATGATGGCGTTGACCCGCGAGCCATCCTTGAGGCGGGCGTCGACCATCGGCGAGGATTCGTCGATGCGCCGCCCGATCGGCGTGACGATGCGCTCGATCACGCCGAGCACCGCGCGGTCGCTGGTGAAGCTGCCGGGGTGGCGTTCGAGTCGGCCGTTGCGCTCGAGGTAGATCTCGTCATGACGATTGACCATGATCTCGCTGATCGCGTCGTCGGCGAGCAGCTCGTCGAGCGGGCCCAGGCCCACCGCCTCGTTGAGCACGTCGCGGCGCAGGCTGTCGCGGTCGAGGCCGTCCGGGAGGGCCGATTCCTTGTCGATGACCTCGACCAGCAGCACCTCGGTCTCGGCACGCAGCTCGTCGTCGCTCATGCGCACGAGGTCGCGCCGGCGCAAGTCGATGGCGTCGAGCAGGGCCTCGTGGATGCGCTTGCGCCAGTACTGTTCGGGGGACGGCGCGAGGGTGGGCGTGCGCTTGTGTATGGACGCGCGGGCGGGATCCCCTGCTGGCAGGCCGGGTGGCGGGCTGGATGAGCCGCCCGAGGCGTGACCCGAGCTCCGGTCCGTCGCGGCGACGTTCCTGGCAACCGTGCCGCCGTCGAGCAAGACCTCGCCCTCGGCTGCCGGCCGGGATGCCGCAGCGAGCGGCGGCAGCTGGTCCTCGATGATGAGGGTGAAGGGGCCGACCACGATACGGTCGGTGGCGGCGATCGGACCGTGTTGCTGCACGCGCACGCCGTTGACGCTGGTGCCGAAGAGCTGGCCGAGGTCCTGGATGAAGAGCCCGGAGCGCGTGCGATAAAGGCGCGCGTGCTCGCGACCCACCTTCCAGCCGGGCAGGTACAGGCGGCAATCGCGTCCCTTGCCGATGATCGCCGAGGTCTCGGTGATCGTCTCGATCCGGGCGGCGCTGCCCGGATGGCGGATGGTGACCTGGAACATCTCGGGCTCGCTTCCGGCTCAGTCTTGCGACGGGCGCGCGTCGTCTGCGGCCGGGCGGGTGCCGGGAGCCGGGATGCTGCGCTCCTCCACCGGGGCCGCGGGCCAGGGCAGTGCCGCCATGTCCGGCGCCGTGGCGCGCGGGGCCTCGGCCAGGCGCTGGCGGGCGCGCAGCATGCTTTCGGCCTGGCCCAGGCTGTGCTTGTCCACCGCGTAGGGGGTGACGAAGACGACGAGCTCGGTCTCGTTGTTCTGGAAACGGCGCGAGCGGAACAAGGCCCCCAGCACCGGGATGTCGCCGAGCAAGGGCACCTTGTCGATCGAGGCGCTGACGTCCCGGCTGAGCAGGCCGCTGAGGACGATGGTTCCGCCTTCCAGGACGTTGAACTCGGTCGCCGTCTTGCGGGTGCGCAGGGCAGGGCCGGACTCGCCCATCACGGAAAGGTCGAGGTCGCTCACCTCGCTCATGATGCGGGCCCGAATCACGCCGTTGTGGTCCACGGTGGGCGAGATCTCGAGCCGGATGCCGTAGGGCTTGAACTGGATGGTGGTGCCGTTGACGTTGCTGACGCTGTAGGGAAACTCCCCGCCGGCCAGGAAGCTCGCTTCGGCGCCGTTGCGCGCGGAGAGGATGGGCTGGGCGAGGATGCTGGCCGAGCCGCTCTGCTCCATCGCCTGCAGCTGCGCATTGAGGCCCATGTTGAGCGCCGAGAGCACGTTGAGGCTCGAGCTGAGCGGCACGGGACCGCCGCTGCCGTCGGGATTGACGATCGGCGGAGCGGCGTCTGCGCCGCTGCGGATGTCGATGTGCAGCGCCTGGTCGCCGCGCCGCCCGGGCATCCAGATACCGCCGATCGCGGCGCCTCCCGTGGCGTTCCACTTCAGCCCCACCTCGCGCAGCATGTTGATGGGGAACTCGACGATCTGGACCTCCATCACCACCATCTTTTCCCAGCCCACGGGGTTGGTGAAATTGATGATCTGCGGGTAGCGCCGCGCGAGCTCCTCGATGCGTGCCTGGTCGCGGTTGCTGAGGTGGTCGCCCTCGACAACGACCTTGTCGCCGATCACCGCGCTGCGGGCGTTGGGGATGTTGGCGAGGAAGGCGGCGATCTCGCGGTTCACGCGCGGCGTTTCGGCGGGCACCACGTTGACCTTGAGGCGGCGGTTGCGGCCGTTGGCGGTCCAGATGTGCAGCGCGGACACGCCGACCTCGTTGGCGATGAGCAGGACCTCGCGTTCGTCCAGCACCGCGGCCGAGAGCACCTTGCCGTTACCCACCGCGAGGCGCCCTGCGTTGGGTTCGGCAAGCACGCGGGTTTCGCCCTGGAACATCGTGAGCTCCGGCATGCCGGCGGCGAGGCTCGCGGGCACCAGGGCAAGGGTGAGGAGGAGCGGGAGCAGGGTTCGGGTCAGGAGGCGCATCGGGGCGGTCGCGGTGGATTGAGGCTCGGGAAGGGGGAATGGGCGGTCGAGCGCGGGCGGGTTGGGTCGTCCGCGCTCGTGCCGCTGGCGCGGGCTCCGGATCAGTCCGCCGGTGCCTGGGCGCGCGCGTCGATGCGCAGGCCGCTGGTGATCGGGCCGCCGCCGTAGATCACGGGCACGGTGCTCACCGCGCCGTCTTCGCCGGCTGGCAGGCCGAGCAGCTTGCGGGCGTCGGTTATGGCTCCGGAGACGGCCGCGAGATCGCCTGGTGCGCGCAACAGGGCGGTGACGCGGCCGATCTCGCGCGCGGCGATGACGCGCTTGGCGTCCTCGGGCGAGGTGTCGAGGGTGATCGTGGTGTAGCTGCGCGGCAGCCCCTGCGTCTCGGGCGCCTCGGGATCGGCGACGCTCCCGGTGGCCAGCACCTGCACGTTCTGCAGCAGCGTGAAGGTGAAGCTGCGCGTCTCGTTGCGCGCCGAGACCACGATGTCGATGCGGTCGCCCGGCTCGACCATGCCCGACAGCGAGCTGATCTCGTCCACCGGTACCGTGACTGCGCGCTGGCCGGATTGCAGGCGGGCCGAGAAACTGGGTGCGCGCCGCCCTTCGAGCTGGGCCCAGAGGATGGGCTCGCCGGCCGCGGCGGGGTGGGCGAGGGCGGCGCCCTCGGCGCGGCCGTACTGGTCGGGGGTGATCGCGCCCGAATGCGCCCATGTGCGCGGGATCTCGCGCACGGCGACGGTCTCCGCGCCGATCGGCGCGCCGCTCGGCAGGCTGGTCTTGGCAACGACCACCTGCACGAGGTCGCCGTCCTGGCTGCGCGCCTCGATCTCGGCCATCTTCTGCGACAGGTAGTTGCTTGCACCCAGCGCGGCGAGCACGCCGAGGGCGAGGGCGACGACAAGGACGATCCAGTGCTTTCGGCTGCGGGTCTGCATGGCGGCGGGGGACGGAGTGGTCATAGCGGGAGGGACATGAAGGCGCTCTGGCGCGCGAAGGCGGTGCCGATTGCGTCGAGCAGGGCGTTTATGGCGGCGTCCTCGCCGCCGAAGGCGACCCCGAGCAGCAGGGTCAGCACGAGGAGTGCGACGAGGTATTCGGCGAGTGCCTGGCCGCAGGCGTTGACGGGGTTGCGGTTCATGGGCCTGGAGAGAGCACGGTGAGCACGGCGCTGGTGGTGCCGTCGCGTCGCACGAGGACGAGTCGTGCCTCGCCGCCCGGGCCGCGAAAGGCCTGGGCGTGGGTGTCGGCGGTGTTGGCGAGCGCCGGCCCCTCGGGCTGCAGGCCGAGACGGGAGAGGCTCGCAGCGAGGTGCCTCAGGTTGCCCTCCAGACTGTGCGTGTTCGCCAGCACGAGCTGGCGCGAGGCGATGCGACCGTCGATGGATTGCATGTCTGAAAGCAGCTCGGAGCCGGCCGGCAGGGCGAAGCCGAGCCGCCGGCTGCCAGCCCCGCGCGCGGCGCGGGCGTCGGCGATCGATACCAGCGCTTCGCTCCCGCCATCGGCGAGCGACGTGAGGGTCACCGTGATGAGGAAATCGCCGCGTGCCTGCGAGAGCACCCGATGGGTTCCGGCCTGAGCCACGACCGAGCCGCCGCCGAGCGCGCGGCGATAGTGCCCGGCCACGGTGCCGGGCGGCGCGGCGACACGGACCCGTGTCAGCCGCATCGGTACCCCATTGAGGAGGATCTCGCCGTCCACGGGTTCGACGACGGCGTCCTGCGGGTGCGTGAGTTCGGGCCACGCGGTGGCGCTGGCCGCCTGCGCAGGGGCAAGGTGTGAGAGGACGAGCGCGACGAGCTGCGTTATGAAGCAGAGGGCGCGGGTAAGCAGGGGCGTGCGCCGCGCGCGCGTGGCGAGCCGAGGGCGCGCGGCAGGGGCTGACCGCGTGGGGGCGGGTTCGGTCGCGGGCGGGAAGGCCGGCTTCATCGCAGGCGGTCCGTGGGGATGAGGTCGGGGTCGACACGACCGATCTCGGGCAGATCGGCCCCGTCCAGCACGAGCGGGATGAGCTTCAGGGGCGAGGCGGCGACCTCGAGCAGGCCGAACGGGAAGGGGCTCGTCGGTGTCCAGCGTTCCCGGCGCAGGGCACGGCGTACCGCTTCCGGCCCGGAGGCGGACCATGGATCGACCAGCACCGTGGTCTGACGCTCGATCGAAAGGCCGAGCGCGTCGAAGGGCGCGAGGCCGGGGATGTCGGCGACCCGCACGCGAACCGAGCCGGTGTGCAGATTGGCGGTGTCCAGTCCCATGGCCGACGCGAACGCCGCACCGGTCGGTGCCGTCAGCTGGCTGCGCAGGCTTGCCGCGCCGACATGGGCCGCGAAGGAGGGCAGCAGCGCGTTCCCACGATGATCGGTCCACAAGGGGTTGCGATGGGCGGCGAAGTCGCCAGCCACGTCGCCGGTCTTGAGCGGCGCAGTGCTTGCGCCGAAGAAGCGCCGCCGTACCTCGGCGGCCAGCTCGGCGTCGGACTTCCATGGCTGCAGGCTGCCCCCGTTGCGGACCGTGCCTTCGAAGGCGACGTAGCGGCTGGCGCTCGCGGCAGCGTGCGCGATGTCGAGCTGCTTGCCCAGCAGCGGCACGATCAGGAAGAGGGGCAGCAGGACGAGCCCCAGCACCAGGAACTCGGTGCTCGACTGGCCGTGCATGCACCGCATGGGCCGCCGCCCGCTATCGTCGGATCGACGCATGGCTGCCTTTCTCGCATCGGTTGACGCCGGTGCGCGTGGCTTCTTCGGCGCACCAGGCGATGATGGCGGTTCGAACCCGCGGGTCGGAGAGGCCGGCGCCGCCGGGCTGACAGGCGATGCCGCCACGGCGCTCGGTCTCGATGGCGCACCATTCCTCGATCAGTGCGTCGAAGTGGGTCGCCAGCGCATCGCCCTCCGCTTCCTGCCATTCGTCATCGGGCTCGTCGCGCTGATCGGCGTCGCCGGGTTCGAACACGTTCGCCGGAATGGCCACCGGGCCCTCGAAGCGCACCACCTTCGACCGGTTCACCACGATTCGGCGGCCGTCGACAACGCCGCCGTATTCGCCGCTCAGGCTCTCGTCGATGGGCATGCCGATGCCCTCCCGCAGCACGCAGCTGTGGCGCTCGACCGGGGAGCGGGTGTGGCGCCAGCGGCATGCCCTGCCGGCGATGCGATCGTCCTCGAGTCCCGGCGTGTCGGCCATCGTGACTTCGGTGCCGCGCATCCGCGGTGGAACCAGCTGATCGAGGGAGAACGCCTGCCGCAGCAGGCCGATCGTCTCGCCATCGAGATGAGGCTGCGTGAGCCGGCGCCAGGGTTGGGGACCGCGCGCGGGGTCGACCTCATGCGTGAACACGGTCCGTGTCCTGTCGTCGAAATGCGTGATCCGGGTGATCTCGCGATAGCGCAGTTCGACATGGCATTCCGATAGCGTCACGGGTTCGCTGTACCGCGTGTATTCCGAGGATCGGCGCAGGCCGGGATGGTGGTACTCGACGATCTCCGCGTCGGTGGCCGTGCCGATGTCGCCGACCAGCCGGAACGGAATGCCCTTCGCGATGCAGCCGGCCCGCTGCGCGTGGACCGCCTGCTGCCAGACCTCCTTCAGGTAGGGCGAGTCGCCCTCGCGACGGATCTCGTAGCCGCCCTCGACCGCACCGGCGGCTGCGGCGCTGCCGGCTGCGAGCAGCAGAGCGGCAGCGAGCAGGGCGTCGAAGCGGCCGGAGCGGGACGCGCAGGAGGCAGGCCGGAAGAGATCTCGGGGAAAGTAGCCGGTCATGGGAGCTGGGCGCTGCCTTGGCGCAGTTGGGCCTGGGCACGGGCCGCGGCGGACACCGGGGCGAGGCGCGCCTGCCAGTAAGGGTTGAACAGGCTGCCGAGCTCGCTGCGCCCGGGCTCGAGCGTGTTGCCGGCGTCGGGGCGCTCGAAGAAGACTTCCACGCTCGCGATTGCGGCGCTGTATCCGCCGATCATCGCGCCGTCGAACAGGCGCAGCCGTCCGTCGGGCCTGACGCTGCTCGATCCGCCCGAGAAGCGTTGATCGGCGCTCGCCTTGGTGACGCGGATGGTGAGCCGCGTCCTGGGGTCGTCCAGGTCGAGCGCGCGTGGCGACAGCGCGCGGAAGGTGGGAATGGCGCCCCCGCCCAGGGTCGGGGGCACGAACCCCCGGGCGAGCCCTGCGGGGCTGTCGGCAAGTGCGCTCGCGCGCGGATTGGTGCTGCGCGAACCGCCGTAGCCGTAGGCACGCTCGGGCAGTTCGTCGGCGGATGCGGCCGAGCCGTAACCGATTGGCCGCTCGCTGCGCCGGCAACGCCAGCGGCGGACGCGGTGGTGATGTGCCGACAGGGTGTCCATGGACTTCCAGCCGTCGACGAGGTCGATCAGCTCGGTACTGCCGCGCTTGCGCAGCTCGATGCCGTTGCACAGCACGACGAGGCCGAAGTTCCAGTTGCGAGTTCGCAGGAAAGCCTCGCGGCTGTGATCGACCACGGCGCCCATGCGCCGGCGTTCCTCACGGGTCGAGCGGGCGGCGGTGAAGCCCGCGAGGTCGTCGTCGATCGGCACGGGGTCGACCACTGCGCGGGGGTCGTTCTCCCTCGCCACGCGTTGCATCAGGGCAAGGCGGCTCGCGACCGCGGCCCCGTCGCCCGGTCCGTGCATCAGCTGCTGCGACAGCGCCAGCGCCTGGATGGCGGCGTCATGACGCGCGACCGCGCCGGCCAGTAGCGGCGTGACGCGGTCCATCTCGGTCTCGACGTGTCGCATCCCCTCGGCGAGGGTGTTGCCCACCCCCGGGATGAGATAGAGGTAAGGGCGAATCGCCGCCGCCGAGGTGCCCATGTATTTCATCCACGACGCCAGCCCGACCGCCTGACCGATGGCGATCTCGTTGGCAATGATGGCGCGGTTGGCGTAGGCGTCGTAATTGAGCATGCGGGCGGTGTGCACGCCGGCGCTGTAGGCGACCGCGTCGGCGGTGTTGGTGAGGCGCAGCTTTTCCTGTACGAGCTGGCCGCCGTTGAACATGTAGAGCAGGGTCGCCGCGACCGCGAGCAGCAGGACGAGCGTCAGGGGCAGGATCTGTCCCCGCTGCCGGCGTCGATCGAATCCGCGCATCGCCCGCGCTGGCTGCTGGTGTGGTGGATGACGAGCGTGCGCGACCGCGGCTCGCTTACTTGCCGACCTGGTTCACGTAGGCGTCGAGCGTCTGCTTCTGGTCGCCGACGGTCCTGGCCTTGTCGGAGGCGGTTTGCGCCGCGTTCTTGGCGGTGGTGCCGTCCTTGCCGGAGAGTTCCTGCGCGATCGCGGCGGTCTGGTTGCGGACCGTCTGCCCGAAATACTGGTAAACCGCGATCGCGGCGACGGCGATCATCGCGACGATGATGATGTACTCGGTCATGCCCTGACCGCGCTGGTTCTGCCGCTGGGTGCTGCGCCGTGCTGTCGACATGATCGTGCCGTCCGTTGATGAAGATGGCATGATGATGTCAAATGAAAAATGCATAGTCAATATGCAATTAGCCTTTTGCCGATGGCGTGGGGGCAGGCTTGCCCGCGAATGCCGCAGGAGCAGGCGCCCCCCTCGCGGGCAAGCCCGCTCCCACGGAGCTTGCGCCCACTGGCACGCGAGCTGCCGGCAACGAAAAAGCCCGCTGCAGGTTCGCTGCAGCGGGCTTCGGGGTGGGTGACGTCTCGGAAGAGGCGGTCAGCGCGCGATCGGCTTGTAGCGGATCCGTTTCGGCTTGGCGCCTTCCTCACCGAGGCGCTTCTTCTTGTCCTCTTCGTATTCCTGGTAGTTGCCGGCGAAGAAGGTCCACTGCGAGTCGCCCTCGGCCGCCAGGATGTGGGTGCAGATGCGGTCGAGGAACCAGCGGTCGTGCGAGATCACCAGCGCGCAGCCGGCGAACTCGAGCAGCGCGTCTTCGAGCGCGCGCAGGGTCTCGACGTCGAGGTCGTTCGAGGGTTCGTCGAGCAGCAGCACGTTGCCGCCCTGGATCAGGGTCTTGGCGAGATGCAGGCGCCCACGCTCGCCGCCGGAGAGGTTGCCGACGATCTTCTGCTGGTCGCCGCCCTTGAAGTTGAAGCGGCCGATGTAGGCACGGCTGGGCATCTCGAAGCGGCCCACGGTGAGCACGTCGGCGCCGTCGGCGATGGCGTCGAACACCGTCTTGTCGTTGGCCAGGCCCTCGCGGGTCTGGTCGACGGCGGCGATCTTGACCGTCTGGCCGATCTCGACCGTGCCGGCGTCCGGCTGGTCGCGGCCCTCGATCATCTTGAACAGGGTCGATTTACCGGCGCCGTTGGGGCCGATGATGCCGACGATGGCGCCCGGCGGGATGCTGAAGCTGACGTTGTCCATGAGCAGCTTGTCGCCGAAGGCCTTGCTGACGTTGTGGAACTCGATGACTTTGTCGCCCAGGCGCTCGCCGGGCGGGATGAAGATCTCCTGGGTCTCGTTGCGGCGCTGGTACTCGACGCTCGCCATTTCCTCGTAGCGGGCGAGGCGGGCCTTCGACTTGGCCTGGCGCGCCTTGGGGTTGGAGCGTGCCCACTCCAGCTCGGTCTTCATCGCCTTCTGGTGCGCGGCTTCCTGCTTGGCTTCCTGCGCCAGGCGCTCGCCCTTCTGTTCCAGCCAGGACGAGTAGTTGCCCTTCCAGGGGATGCCGTGGCCGCGGTCGAGTTCGAGGATCCACTCGGCGGCGTTGTCGAGGAAGTAGCGGTCGTGGGTGACGGCCACCACGGTGCCGGGGAAGCGGGTGAGGAACTGCTCCAGCCACTCGACCGATTCGGCGTCGAGGTGGTTGGTGGGTTCGTCGAGCAGCAGCATGTCGGGCTTGGACAGCAGCAGCTTGCACAGCGCCACGCGGCGCTTCTCGCCGCCCGACAGATTGCCGATGACGGCGTCCCAGGGCGGCAGGCGCAGCGCGTCGGCGGCGATCTCCATCTGAGTCTCGACGTCGCTGCCCGCGGTGGCCAGGATGTTCTCGTACTTGGCCTGCTCCTCGGCGAGCTTGTCGAAGTCGGCATCCGGTTCGGCGTAGGCGGCGTAGATCTCGTCGAGCTTCTGGCGCGCCTCCATGATCTCGCCCAGGCCGGCCTCGACCTCGTCCTTGACGGTCTTGGCGGGGTCGAGCTCCGGTTCCTGCGGCAGGTAGCCGATGCGCTGGCCGGCGAGCCACTGCACCTCGCCGTCGTATTCCTTGTCCACGCCGGCCATGATGCGCAGCACGGTGGACTTGCCCGAGCCGTTGAGGCCGAGCAGGCCGATCTTGGCGCCGGGGAAGAAGGAAAGGGAAATGTCCTTGATGATCTGACGCTTGGGCGGAACGATCTTGCTCACGCGCAGCATCGACATGACGTATTGGGCCACTACGGGTACCTCGTTGGCGGTGTTCGGTGGGGCGGAAAAGGCGGAAGTCTACCCGAGTGGGCGGCGGCGGGCACGCATCGAACTTGCGGTTAGCCGAATGGGGTATTACCCTGCGCCGACGTGTAAGAACTGCAGGATGGAGGGAACGACATGCACACCACACTGACGAGCAAGGGGCAGGTGACGATCCCCAAGCACATCCGCGACGCGCTGCATCTCGAGCCCGGCTGCGCGATCGAGTTCCGCATCAATCGCGAGGGCGAGGTCGTCCTGACGCGCCCCGGTGAAATAAGAGACGAGGATGATCGCTTCGAGCGCATGCGCGGCAAGGCCGACGTCAAGTGGCGGACGGATGACCTGATGGCCTTGCTGCGCGGCGACGACTGATGCTGCTTGTCGACACCAATGTGCTCATCGATGTGCTGGAAGACGATCCGCAGTGGGCGGATTGGTCCATCGACATGCTGCGTCGGCAGTCGCAGGTGCATCGTCTTGCGATCAACCCCATCATCTATGCCGAACTTTCCTTGACCTTCTCGACCGTCGAGGCGCTGGATGAGGCGGTCACGGATTTCGGCGTCGAAGTGGTCGAGATCCCCAGGCCGGCGCTCTTTCTCGCGGGCAAGGCCTTCGTCGCCTATCGCCGTAACGGCGGCCGGCGGACCAACGTGCTGGCCGATTTCCTCATCGGCGCGCATGCAGCGGTCGAAGGCTGGCCAATCCTTACGCGCGATGCGCGCAAGTACCGTCAGTATTTTCCGTTAGTCGAGCTTGTGACGCCTTGAGTCGTGTCGGGGCTTTAAGCCCCCGCGTTGACGCACGCGCATCCAGGCCTGCGCGCGCGGCCTGCTTCCCTACAGCATCCCCTCGATATCCTTCACCAGCTCCTCCGGCGTGGTCGTTGGCGCGTAGCGTTCGATCCGCTCACCGTCGCGGCTCACCAGGAACTTGGTGAAGTTCCACTTGATCGCCTCGGTGCCAAGGATGCCCTTGGCGTGCTGTTTCAGATGCTTGTACAGCGGGTGGGCGCCGTCGCCGTTGACCTCGATCTTGGCGAACATCGGGAAGCTGACGCCGTAGTTCTTCGTGCAGAAGGCGCCGATCTCCTCGGCCGTGCCCGATTCCTGGGCGCCGAACTGGTTGCACGGGAAGCCGAGCACCACCACGCCGCGGTCCTTGTAGGTCTGGTACAGCTTCTCGAGGCCGGCGTAATGTGGGGTGAGACCGCACTGGCTGGCGGTGTTGACGATCAGCAGCAGCTTGCCGGCGTATTCGCCGAGCGTGGTGCTGCCGCCGGCGAGGCGTTCGATCTCGATGTCGTAAAGGCTGGCGCTCATGTGTGTTCTCCGGATGCGGGGCGGGCGGGGGGCAGACGCGTTTCGATCTCCGCAGCCGGCACCGGGCGGCCGATGAGGTAGCCCTGCAGCTGGTGGCAGCCTTGTGCGGTAAGGAAGCTGCGCTGGGCCTCCGTCTCCACCCCTTCGGCGATCGCCTCCAGCCCGAGGCTGTGGGCCATGCCGACGATGGCTGCGGCGATCTTGCCTTCGGTGCCTTCGGCGCTGATGCCGCTGACGAAGCTGCGGTCGATCTTGAGCGCATTGACCGGGAACTGGCGAAGGTAGTTCAGCGACGAGTAGCCGGTGCCGAAGTCGTCGATCGACAGCCGCACGCCCATCTCGCGCAGGCGGACCAGGGTGTGGATGGTGCGATCGATGTCGCGCATCAGCATGGTCTCGGTGAGCTCGAGCTCGATCAGGCTGGGCGCGAGCCCGGCGGCGTCGATGGCGCTGGCCACGCGCGATACGAAGTTCTGTTGCCCAAGCTGCTGCGCCGACAGGTTTACCGCGATCGGCACCACGTCGAGCCCGGCCTCGAGCCATGCGCGCTGCTGGCGGCAGGCCTCGTCCAGCACCCACTCGCCGATGGCGTTGATCAGGCCCGTCTCCTCGGCGAGCGGGATGAAGCGCCCGGGCGCGACCATGCCGAGCTCGGGGTGCTGCCAGCGCAGCAGCGCCTCGAGCCCGAGCAGGCGCCCGCTGCGCGCGCAGACCTTCGGCTGGTAGTGCAGCAGCAGTTCGCCGCGCTCGGTGGCGCCGCGCAGCTGGTTCTCGAGCAGCAGCTGCCCGAGCGAGGCGGTGTTCATCTCGGCCGAGTAGAACTCGAAGCCGTTGCGGCCGGCCTCCTTGGCACGGTGCATGGCGGCGTCGGCATTGCGCAGCAGGATCGATCCGCTGCCGCCGTCCTGGTCGTAGAGCGCGATGCCGATGCTTGCGGTGACGGTGATGCGGTGCTCGCCGAGCCGGCAGGGCAGGGCGACGGCATCGAGGATTCTGCGCGCGATCGCGGCCGCGTCCTGCGGATTGCCGGCGTCGGGCAGCACGAACACGAATTCGTCGCCGCTCAGGCGTGCGAGCGTGTCGGTCTCGCTGATCACGCTGCGGCAGCGTTCGGTGATCTGCAGCAGCAGGCCGTCGCCGCTGTCGTGTCCAAGGGTGTCGTTGATGGTCTTGAATCGGTCGAGGTCGAGCAGCAGGACTGCAGCCCCGCGCCGGTCACGGCGCGCCTGCAGCACCACCTGGTGGAGACGGTCGTGCAGCAGCGCGCGGTTGGGCAGGTTGGTGAGCGGGTCGTGGTGCGCCAGGTGCAGGATGCGCGCTTCGGCCTCCTTGCGCTCGGTGATGTCCGAGAAGATGCCGATGTAGTTGAGCAGCTGTCCGTCCATCCCACGCACGGCGGTGATCGACAGCCACTCGGGGTAGATCGAGCCGTTGCGGCGGCGGTTCGAGATCTCGCCCTGCCACTTGCCGCGGCTGTTGATCGCGTTCCACATCTGGCGGTAGAAGCCGGCGTCCTGGCGGCCCGAGTTGAGGATCGCGGGCGAGTGGCCGACGACGTCCTCGGCGCAGTAGCCGGTGATGCGCGTGAAGGCCGGGTTGACGGCGACGATCACGCCCCCGGCATCGGTGATCAGCATGCCCTCGCTGGAGTTGGTGAACACCGTCGCGTAGCGCTGCAGGTCGCCTTCCGCGCGCTGGAGGGCGGTGATTTTTTCGTCCAGCTCGATGTTCGCCTGGGTCACGGCGAGCGTGGTCTTGCGCAGCCGAACCGTCGTCAGCAACAGATAGAGCCCGAGGGCGAGCGCCACGATCACGAGCAGGACGCGATGCGCGTGCATCCGGGCCGTCGCCGCCTCGTAGCCCACTGTGTAGGTGTCGACCAGCACCTCGCCCTGGCGAGCGGTCGGCAGGGCCAGCAAGGCGCGGATCGCCGCGTCGAGATGCGGTTGATGAAGTCGGTCTGCGCTGCTCGACGGAGCGCTGGCGTCGCCCGGGGCCGTCGGCTCGCGTCCCAGCCCCTGGCGCAAGGCGTCGATCAGGGTCTGCCTGCGCGCCTGGAGTTCGACGTAGCGCTCGATCTGCGTGAGCATCCGCATCGTCTCGGCGCCGTCGAGGAAGGTGGGGGTCGCACGCAGCGCCCTGATCAGGCTCTGGAGGCGAGCGGTGCGCGTGTCGACCTCGTCCCAGCTGGGTGCGGCTTCGAGGCGACGCGCGATGACTGCGGTGTCGAGTTCGGCGTCGAGCTGGCGCAGTTCGCGCAGGTCGCGTGCATAGCGCAGATGCTCGCGCGTGGTCACCGCGCCGGCCTCGATGAAGATCCAGCCGATCCCGCCGAGAACGAGCAGCACCAGCACCAGCACGCGGATGCTGGTGGAAGTTCGCAACAGCTGGGTGACGGCGGCGCGCGTCATGACCCGCGCTCAGCGGTCCGGGCGGTCGAGGCGGGGCGGGCGAGACGATGGGGCGAAGGGGCGGCTTTCATCACGGGCCGCGATGCTATCCACGGCCCTTGCCAGACACTTGATCCAGATCAAAGGAACCCGGATAGGACAAGCGCGTGCGGGCCGCCGGCCGTGCTCACTTCTCCACGAAGGCGCGCTCGATCACGTAGTCGCCGGCGACGCCGATGCGCGGCGACATCGCAAAACCGCGGGCGTCGAGCAGGTCGCAGCAATCCTTGTTCATCGCCTGGCTGCCGCAGATCATCACGCGGTCGTGCGCCGGGTCGAGCTGGGGCAGGCCGATGTCGGCGGCGAGCCTGCCCGACTCGATGACGTGGGTGATGCGGCCGGTGTTGCGGAAGGGCTCGCGGGTCACCGTCGGGTAGTAGATGAGCTGCTCGCGCACCTGCTCGCCGAAGAATTCGTTCTGCGGCAGCTCGCGGGTGATGAAGTCGGTATAGGCGAGCTCGGAAACGAAGCGCACGCCATGCACCAGCACCACCTTCTCGAAGCGCTCGTAGGTCTCCGGGTCCTGGATCACGCTCAGGAAAGGCGCCAGCCCGGTGCCGGTGGCGAGCAGGTAGAGGTGCCTGCCCGGGTTGAGGTCATGCAGCACCAGCGTGCCGGTAGGCTTCTTGCTCACCACGATCGGGTCGCCCGGGCGCAGGTGCTGCAGGCGCGAGGTGAGCGGGCCGTCGGGCACCTTGATGCTGAAGAACTCCAGGTGCTCCTCGTAGTTGGGGCTGGCGATGCTGTAGGCGCGGGTGAGCGGCTTGCCGTTGACGTCGAGCCCGATCATCACGAACTGACCGTTCTCGAAGCGCAGGCCGGGGTCGCGGGTGGTGCGGAAGCTGAAGAGGGATTCGTTCCAGTGATGGACGCTGAGTACGCGTTCGGTGACGAGGCTGCTCATGATTTCTCACCTTCGGGGCGGGATGACGGATGGACGGATTCTAGGCATCTCCGTTTAGTGCAATAGTGGATAATATTTCTATCCTTTAACGATTTTGCGAGTATGAGATTCACGCTCCGTCAGATGCAGGTTTTCGTCGAGATCGCCCGCAGCGAGAACGTCTCACGCGCAGCCGAGGCGCTCGCGCTCTCGCAATCTGCGGCCAGCGCGGCGCTGGCCGAGCTGGAGAACCAGTTCGACCAGCAGCTATTCGACCGCAACGGCAAGCGTCTGCGGCTCAATGAACAGGGCAGCCTGTTGCTGCCGCACGCGGTGGAACTGCTCGACCGTGCCGAGGAGATCGAGGCCCTGCTGCGCGGCGAACGCGGTCTGGGCAGCCTGCGCGTGGGCGCCACGCTCACGATCGGCAACTACCTGCTGCCGCTGATCGTCTCGAACTTCCTGCAGGCCCATCCCGAGAGCCGGGTGCGGCTGCAGGTGCACAACACGGCGACCATCGCCGGCATGCTGCGTCATCACGAGATCGACCTCGGGCTGGTCGAGGGGCAGGTCGTGGATGCCGAGCTCGAGGCCGAGCCCTGGGTGGAGGACGAGCTGGTGGTCTTCTGCGCTCCGGGACACCGGCTTGCCCCGCGCGGCCGCGTCGACTTCGCCGAGATCGCCGACCAGCCCTGGATCCTGCGCGAGCGCGGCTCGGGCACGCGCGCCACCTTCGATGCCGCGCTGCGCCAGTGGCCCGGCGGTATCGTGCCACGGCTCGAGCTCGAGCACACGGAGGCCGTCAAGCGGGCGGTGGAGAGCGGGTTGGGGCTGGGCTGCCTGTCCCGGCTGGCGCTGCGCGACGCCTTTCGCCGCGGCAGCCTGGTGGCGCTGGAAACCCCCGGGCTCGACCTGCGCCGCCGCTTCAGCTTCGTCTGGCATCGTGGCAAGTATCACAGCGCGGCGATCCGCCAGTTCCTCGCTGACTGTCGCGCCTTTACCGCCGGCGCGCAGCGCAGCGACCAGATTCCGCTGCCGCCGGTGGCGTGAAGGCCGCATCTTTCGCGGGCGTTCAGGTCGTCGCTGTGGTTGACCTTGTGGGAGCGGGCTTGCCCGCGAAGCGGACGTTCAGGCTGCGCCGCGGCGGCGGAAGTCGCGCAGGCGGAAGCCGAGTGCGAACAGGGTGGCGAAGTAGGCCAGCGCGCCGGCGCCCACCACCACCGCCAGCCGGCCAGCGCGCTCGAGCCCGCCGATCTCGGTCCACAGCGTCGCGGGCCCGCTGGCGAACCACAGCACGCCACCCATCACGGAAAGCGCCACCAGCAGCTTCAGCGCGAACGTGGCCCAACCTTGCTGCGGCACATACACCTTGCGCCTGCGCAGGCCGTGATAGAGCAGCGCCGCGTTCAGGCAGGAGGCCAGCCCGATCGACAGCGCGAGGCCCGCATGGCGCAGCGGCAGGATGAAGGCCAGGTTCATCAACTGCGTGGCGATCAGCGTCACGATCGCGATCTTCACCGGCGTGCGGATGTCCTGGCGGGCGTAGAAGCCCGGTGCCAGCACCTTCACCAGGATCAGCCCGGTGAGCCCCACGCTGTAGGCCACCAGCGCGCTGCGCGTCTGCATGACGTCGGTCGCCGAAAACGCGCCATAGTTGAATAGCGTGGACACCAGCGGTACCGCAAGCAGCGCCAGGCCCAGGGCCGCGGGCAGGGTCAGCAGCAGGGTCAGGCGCAGACCCCAGTCGAGCAGCGACGAGAAGTCGTCCGCCTTGTCGTCGGCGTGCAGCTTCGACAGGCTCGGCAGCAGGATCGTCCCCAGCGCCACGCCCAGCAGACCGGCTGGGAATTCCATCAGCCGGTCGGCGTAGTACAGCCACGACACGCTGCCGCTCTCGAGGAAGGAGGCGAATATGGTGTTGATCAGCAAAGAGATCTGGCTCACCGACACGCCCAGGATCGCGGGCGCCATCAGCTTCATGATGCGGCGCACCCCGGGGTCGGAGAGGTCGAGGTCGAAGCGCGGCAGCATGCCGATCTTCAACAGCGGGCGTATCTGCAGCGCCAGCTGAAGCACGCCACCGAGGAACACCGCCCACGCCAGCGCCAGCACCGGCGGGTCGAAATACGGTACCGCGAATAGCGCCATGCCGATGAATGCCAGGTTGAGCAGCACCGGTGTGAAGGCCGGGATCGCGAACCGGCTCCAGGTGTTGAGGATGCCGCCGGCAAGCGCGACCAGCGACATGAAGAAGATGTAGGGGAAGGTGATGCGGGTGAGCTCGACGGTGAGCTCGAACTTGCCGGGATCGCCCGAAAAGCCCGGCGCCGATATGTAGATGATCAGCGGCGCCGCCAGCGCGCCGAGCGCCGCGACCACCGCTACCACCAGCCCGAGCAGCGTCGCCACGCGGTTGACCAGGGTGTGGGTGGCCTCCTCGCCCTGGCGGTTCTTGTATTCGGCGAGGATGGGCACGAAGGCCTGCGAGAAGGCGCCCTCGGCGAACATCCGGCGCAGCAGGTTGGGCAGGCGGAAGGCGACGAAGAAGGCATCGGTCGCCATGCCGGCCCCGAAGGCGCGCGCGATGACGAAGTCGCGCACGAAGCCGAGGATGCGGGACAGCAGCGTCATGCCGCTGACGGTGGCGAGGGCGCGCAGGAGGTTCATGCCGGTCGGAGGAGGGCGCGCGTCAGGCGCCCGGAAAACGCGAAGCGCGCATCATAGCCGGCTGCTTGAGAGTTCGCTTGCATTCGGCAACGCGTGTCCCTATAATCGCGGACTTTTCTAGAACCACCAATACGGAATTCATATCTATGGCCAACTCGGCACAAGCTCGCAAGCGCGCCCGTCAGGCGACCAAGGCCCGCGCCCACAACGCCAGCCTTCGTTCCCGCCTGCGTACCGCGATCAAGGCCGTGCGCAAGGCCATCGTGGGTGGCGACAAGGCGGCGGCTCAGTCGGTCTTTCGCACCTCGATGAGCACGATCGACAGCATCGCTGACAAGAACATCATCCACAAGAACAAGGCCGCTCGTCACAAGAGCCGCCTGTCGGCTGCCGTAAAGGGCATGGCTGCCTGATTCTTGCTGCAAGATGCCGGTGCCTCGGTGCCGAAAAAACAAGAAAGCGACCCGCGGGTCGCTTTTTTGTTGCCGCGTTGCTCGAATCGCAGATCTGGCAGAACCGCCGTGGGAGCGGCCTTGGCCGCGAAAGGGGCGCTTGACCTTGCGACATTCGCGGTCAAGGCCGCTCCCACAGGCAGTTGCTCCCACGAGTGGGATTGTCGGCGCCCGATCAAAGCGGCGCGTCGCCCATCCACTCGATCTGCAGGTTGTTGTCGTTGGCGAAGTTCACCATGAATTTGTAGGCCAGCGGTTCGACGTCGTAGAGGCGGGCGTCCACCAGCACCGTCTTGTCGCCCTTGAGCGTGCATCCCGGGCGCACGTAGGGCGAATACGTCATCCGGTGGTCGGCGCCGAAGGCGGACATCACGCCGCACAGGCGGTCTGCCCAGTCGCTCGGACGGAATTTCTTCCCCTCCCTCGTGACCCCGACAATGATGAAGTTCTCGATCTTCTGGTTCATGTGTGATGCCTTGGCGGCTTCGGGGGATGTCCTTGGTCCGGTTCTCGGCCGCCGGACTCAAAACGGCGCGCATTCTAGCAGAAATCGGCCTTGCGCCGGGTCGCGCCGTGCGGGCCGGGCGGCCCGGCGCTTATGTACAGGGCGCCGGGTTTTGGCTTAACATTCAGGCCTCTTCCTGCACGGCGGCACCTGCCGCCGTGTGCGTTTACTGGCTTCGTTCCGTTCGAGGTACTCCATGTCCCATGTCATGAACACCTACGCGCGTCTGCCCGTGGCTTTCACCCACGGCGAAGGCGTATGGCTGTACGACGAGACTGGCAAGCGCTATCTCGATGCCCTCTCCGGCATCGCGGTCAGCACCCTGGGTCACAACCATCCGCGCCTGGTCAAGGCCATCGCCGACCAGGCAGCGCGCGTGCTGCACACCTCCAACCTCTACGGCATCCCGCACCAGGACACGCTCTCCGATCGCATCGCCGAAGCCGCGGGCATGGACGAGGTGTTCTTCTGCAACTCGGGCTGCGAGGCCAACGAGGCGGCGATCAAGCTCGCCCGCATGTACGGCCACAACAAGGGCATCGAGGTGCCCCACATCGTCGTCATGGAGAACGCCTTTCATGGCCGCACCATGGCCACGCTGTCGGCCACCGGCAACCGCAAGGCGCAGGCCGGGTTCGAGCCGCTGGTGCAAGGCTTCATCCGCGTGCCCTACAAGGACATCGAGGCAATCCGCAAGGTCGGCGAGCACAACCACAACGTGGTCGCCGTGATGCTCGAGATGATCCAGGGCGAGGGCGGTGTCAACGTCGCCGACGAGGCCTTCCAGCGCGAGCTGCGCACCCTGTGCGACGAGAAGGGCTGGCTGATGATCTGCGACGAGGTCCAGTGCGGCATGGGGCGCACCGGCACGTGGTTCGGCTGGCAGCACGCCGGCACCAAGCCCGACGTGATGACGCTCGCCAAGGGCCTGGCCTCGGGCGTGCCGATCGGCGCCTGCGTCACCGCGGGCAAGGCCAAGGGTCTGTTCGGGCCGGGCAACCACGGCTCCACCTTCGGCGGCAACCCGCTCGCGTGCGCCGCCGCGCTGGCCACCTTCGACACCATCGTCGATGACGGCCTGATGGACAACGCCGTCGCCATCGGCGCGGCGATCCGCAAGGGCATGGCCGAAGCGCTCGAGGGCGTGGCCGGCGTGGTCGATATCCGCGGCCGCGGGCTCATGATCGGCATCGAGCTCGACCGCCCCTGCGGCGTGCTGATGGGCCGCGCGGCCGAGAACGGCCTGCTCATCTCGGTCACCTCCGAGCGCGTCGTGCGCCTGCTGCCTGCGCTCACGTTCACCGCAGCCGACGCGCAGACCCTGGTGTCGATGCTGGCGCCGATGATCCGCGACTTCCTCGCGAACGGTTGAGGACTGCGTATGACGACGCCGATCAAGCACTACCTGCAGTTCAAGGACTTCACGCGCGAGGAGTACGACTACGTCTTCGCCCGCGCCAAGTGGATCAAGGACAAGTTCAAGCGCTACGAGCCCTACCACCCGCTGTTCGACCGCACCCTGGTGATGATCTTCGAGAAGGCCAGCACGCGCACGCGTCTGTCCTTCGAGGCCGGCGTGCATCAGCTCGGCGGCTCGGCGATCTACCTCAACACCCGTGACTCGCAGCTCGGTCGCGGCGAGCCGGTCGAAGATGCCGGCCAGGTGATCTCGCGCATGAGCGACCTGGTGATGATCCGCACCTTCGAGCAGGAGATCGTCGAGCGCTTCGCGGCCAACTCGCGCGTTCCGGTCATCAACGGCCTCACCAACGAATACCACCCCTGCCAGATCCTCGCCGACATCCTCACCTTCATCGAGCATCGCGGCTCGATCCAGGGCAAGACGGTGGCGTGGATCGGTGACAGCAACAACATGTGCAACACCTGGCTGCAGGCGGCCGAGGTGCTCGACTTCAACGTGCACGTGTCCACCCCGCCGGGCTACGAGGTCGAGCCCGAGCGCGCCGGCCTGTTCGGCACCAATCACTTCGAGCAGTTCGCCGATCCGATGGACGCCTGCCGCGGCGCCGACCTCGTCACCACCGACGTGTGGACCTCGATGGGCTTCGAGGCCGAGAACGAGGCCCGCATGAAGGCCTTCGCCGACTGGTGCGTGGATGCGGACATGATGTCGGTCGCCCACAAGGACGCCGTCTTCATGCACTGCCTGCCCGCGCACCGGGGTGAGGAAGTGACCGCCGAGGTCATCGACGGCCCGCAGTCGGTGGTGTGGGACGAGGCCGAGAACCGCCTCCATGCGCAGAAGGCCTTGATGGAATACCTGGTGCTCGGCCGCATCCAGGACTGATGAAGAGAACCCCGTGGGAGCGGGCTTGCCCGCGACTGCACAGAATCGGCACCGCCATTCGCGGGCAAGCCCGCTCCCACGAGATCGCCGCCCAGGCTTAGGTCGGCATTGAACACCCACGGTACGCACGGGCGTGCGCGCCGGCAACACAGCAGGAAACAGGAAAACAGCATGAGCGACGTCAAGAAAGTAGTGCTCGCCTACTCCGGCGGGCTGGACACTTCGGTCATCCTGAAGTGGCTGCAGGACACCTACCAGTGCGAAGTGGTCACCTTCACCGCCGACCTCGGCCAGGGCGAAGAGCTCGAGCCCGCGCGCACCAAGGCGCTGAAGTTCGGCATCAAGCCCGAGAACATCTTCATCGACGACCTGCGCGAGGAGTTCGTGCGCGACTTCGTCTTTCCGATGTTCCGCGCCAACACGATCTACGAGGGCGAGTACCTGCTCGGCACCTCGATCGCCCGCCCGCTGATCGCCAAGCGCCAGATCGAGATCGCGCGCGCCACCGGCGCCGACGCCGTCTCGCACGGCGCCACCGGCAAGGGTAACGACCAGGTGCGCTTCGAGCTCGGCTACTACGCGCTGATGCCGGGCGTGAAGGTCATCGCGCCGTGGCGCGAGTGGGACCTGCTGTCGCGCGAGAAGCTGCTCGCCTACGCCGAAAAGCACGGCATCCCGATCGAGATGAAGCACAAGCAGGGCGGTTCGCCCTACTCGATGGACGCAAACCTGCTGCACATCTCCTTCGAAGGCCGCCACCTCGAGAACCCCGCCGCCGAGGCCGAGGAATCCATGTGGCGCTGGACCGTGTCGCCGGAAGCCGCGCCCGATGCCGCCGAGTACGTCGACCTGGAGTTCGAGAAGGGCGACCTCGTCGCCATCGACGGCACGCGCATGAAGCCGCACGAGCTGCTCGCCAAGCTCAACGCGCTCGGCGGCAAGCACGGCATCGGCCGCCTCGACCTGGTGGAAAACCGCTACGTCGGCATGAAGAGCCGCGGCTGCTACGAGACCCCGGGCGGCACCATCCTGCTCAAGGCGCACCGCGCCATCGAATCGATCACGCTCGACCGCGAAGTCGCCCACCTCAAGGACGACCTCATGCCGCGCTACGCCAGCATCATTTACAACGGCTACTGGTGGAGCCCCGAGCGCCTTGCGCTGCAGGCCCTCATCGACAACACCCAGCAGAGCGTCAACGGCTGGGTGCGCCTCAAGCTCTACAAGGGCAACGTCATCGTCACCGGCCGCGACTCCAAGACCGACTCGCTGTTCGACCCGACGATCGCCACCTTCGAGGACGACGCCGGCGCCTACAATCAGAAGGACGCGCACGGCTTCATCCGCCTTAACGCGCTGCGCATGCGCATCGCCGCCAACGCCAAGGCCAAGCGCGGCTGACCAGCGTGGGAGCGGGCTTGCCCGCGAATGTCGGCCACGCCCGCATCGTTTGCCGGCAAGCCCGCTCCCAAGGCACCGCCAGCCTGCTGCCGCCGCGCCGCAAAGCTCACCCCGCCAATTCAACGCGATGAACAACGACGCTTTCATCTTCGGGCTCAGCTTCACCGAGTTCGAGGACCTCGCCCTCAAGTTCGGCCTCACCGGGCTGATCCTCTTCATGATGTTCATCATCTGGAACCTGGGCAAGGAATCCAAGGCCGGCCGCTACGGCATGATGTGGATGTTCCTCGGCCTGGGCGTGGGCTTCGTCGGTTTCGTCGCCAAGGGCATCATCCAGAAGCTGCTGGGAATCGAATAAGGAAACCTTACATCATGGCCATCACCGCCAAGATCGACGGCGTCGCCGTCACCACCCAGGCCAACGTCTACTTCGACGGCAAGTGCGTCAGCCACGGCATCCAGTTCGCCGACGGCACCAAGAAATCGGTCGGCGTGATCCTGCCCGCCACGCTCACCTTCAACACCGGCGCGCCCGAGATCATGGAAGGCGTCGCCGGCAGCTGCCGCGTGCGCCTCAAGGGTGAGGCTGACTGGAAGACCTACGGCGCCGGCGAATCCTTCAACGTGCCGGGCAATTCCAGCTTCGACATCGAAGTCGCGGGCGAGCCCTACCACTACATCTGCCACTTCGGCTGATCGCGGGGGAGGGGAACGATGCCGTCTTTCGACATCATGTCCGAGGTCGACCAGCCCTCGCTGCGTAACGCGGTCGAGCAGGCCAACCGCAAGGTGGACGGCCGCCACGACTTCAAGGGCACCAGCGCCAAGATCGAGCACGCCGAGAAGCTGCTCACCCTCTACGGCGACAGCGACTTCCAGCTTGACCAGATCAAGACCATCCTGCTGCCCGAGATGACCAAGAAAAACGTCGACGTCCGCTGCCTGGACTACGGCGACGTGCAGAAGATCTCGGGCAACAAGGTCAAGCAGGAAGTGAAGGTGCGCGTCGGCGTCGAGCAGGAAATGGCCAAGAAGATCGTCAAGCTGTTGAAGGACAGCAAGATGAAGGTCCAGGCCGCCATCCAGGGCGATGCCGTGCGCGTCTCCGGCGCCAAGCGCGACGTGCTGCAGGAGGCCATCGCGCTGGTCAAGAAGCAGATCACGGACTTTCCGCTGCAGTACGGGAATTTCAGGGACTGAGCGGGGGCAAACTGCTCCCCGCATCCGGTTTCGCCGTGATTGCAGGCCATGTCGATCAATGTGATCGCATGGCCTTTGCGTTTTCATGGCTGCGGCAACGTTCAAGTTCCGTCGCCTTCGTCCGTTAAGCCTCTCATCAAGCCGCGCAGCGAGCGCGCGGCAACGACCCAAGGAGAGCCTCATGGACGTCAGCGCAATCGCCAGCGCAGCATCCGCCAATGCCATGGCCGAAGTGCAGCAGGAAGCTGCGGTATCGGTGCTGAAGAAGACCATGGATATCCAGGAACAGAGCGCCATGCAGCTGCTGCAGGCCATCCCGCAGCCGCCGGCGCCTGCGCTCGGCACTGCTGGCGGCTACATCGACACCTGGGCCTGATGCGGCTCTTCGTGCTCGCCGCCCTGCTGGCGACCGCGCTCCCGCTGCATGCGGAGGTGCCGGCCTGGACCGATGAGCCGACCCAGCTCGTACGCCTGATCGAGCGCGCCCACCGCGCCCAGGCTGCCGGCAATCACCTCGTGGCCGCGCGGCTTCACTGTACGGCTGCCGCACATGGCAGCCTCGAGGCCCAGTTCCAGCTCGCCCGGCTCTACCTCGGGCCACTGCGTGCACGCCGTGGCCACGACACCGGTCATGTCCTGCTTGCCCTGGCCGCCCAGCGCGGCCACGCGCGTGCAGGGACCCTGCTGTCTACCCTCCGACGACCGCTGCCGGGCGACACGGATGCCTATCTGCCGCCCTGCCTGTTCACCTCGGTGGCGCCGCCTCCGGCGGACGCGGGGGCCGTCGTCCCGCACGAGGTGGTCGAGCACTACATCGCGGGCCTGCCGCGCAATCACCGCGCCCATGCGCGCCTGGTGCAGCGTCTGGCACCGCGCTTCGACGTCGACGCCCGCCTGGCGCTGGCGATCGTCCGCGCCGAGTCCAACTTCAACCCCGATGCGCGCTCGCCCCGCAACGCCATGGGGCTTATGCAGCTGATCCCCGACACCGCCGAGCGCTTCGGCGTGCGCGACCCCTTCGACCCCGAGCAGAACGTCCGCGGCGGCCTGGCTTACCTCAAGTGGCTGATTGCGCGCTACGACGGCGACATCGCGCGGGTGGCGGGTGCGTACAACGCGGGGGAGGGGACGGTCGACCGCTACGGCGGGGTGCCGCCGTATGCGGAGACCGAGGAGTATGTGCGGCGGATTCTGGCGTTCTACCGGGCCCGGCTGCATTTGCCCGCGGAAAGGTAAGCACCCTCGGATAACAGATTGCGGCGGCTTGTGATCGATTTGGCGAGGGCTCCGGGCACTCGCCTGCAAAATGAGCTTGTACTCGTCGCCATTTCGAACGAGCTCAGCACCAATACTGCAATGAATTTTCCGCGACTCATTTGCCAAGCTATTTGCGCCCTCTTGTTCTCATCCTCGGTGACGTTCGCAGCCGATGTCGAGCTCGCCGGCGTATTCGGGTCGAGGGCAGTCTTGCTTGTAGACGGCGGTTCGCCACAGACGCTTGCGGTGGGGCAGAGATCCCGTGAGGGTGTCCTGCTCCGTGCGTTGCAGGGCGATGTCGCAGTGGTCGAGGTGGACGGCGTTCAGCGTCGGATCAGGCTAGGCGGCGCTCCGATTCAGGTCGGCGCGAGGGCCGACTCCGGCGCTGCAGGACGGGAATTGCGTTTGACGCCGGATGCGCGAGGCCACTATTCGGTGCTCGGTTCCGTGAATGGTGCATCGATGCGTTTCCTCATCGATACCGGGGCGAGCCTGGTGTCGATGGGTGCGGAGGATGCCGTTCGTGCCGGGGTGGACTACCGCAAGGGGCGTCCCTCGACCAGCATGACGGCGAATGGCCTGGTTCAGATCTGGGTCGTTCGGCTCGACAAGATCCAGGTCGGCCAGCTTGTATTGCATGGCGTCGAGGCTGCCGTTCATGAAGGAGCTTTGCCCGTGGTGCTCCTGGGAATGAGCTTTCTCAATCGGATGGACATGCGCCGCGAGGGTGGCTTTCTGGTCTTGAGAAAGACCCACTGAGGCCACGAGTGCCGGGTTCTTGCAGGGCCGTGTCCGATGGTCGCTCAGCGGCTTCCGTCCGTCGCCGGGGGGGTGTCCCGGGGCCGCGGTCGCGGTAGGTTTTCAATCGAAACCAAGATGCTTTGAATGCAGGGGAGTTCAATGAAGAACAGAACGCAGTCCGGCTTCACCTTGATCGAGGTGATGATCGTGGTGGCGATCGTGGGGATCCTGGCCGCCATCGCCGTGCCGGCATATCGCGATTACGTGCTGAGCGGGAACATCCCGCAGGCCACCTCTGCCCTCGCCAATGGCCGGGTGCAGTTGGAGCAGTACTTTCAGGACAACAGGACCTATGTGGGCGGACCATGTCCCGGCAACACGACGGCCTTCACGCTCGCTTGCAGCGACGTGACCGCAACCACGTTCACGATCACCGCGACCGGCACCGGCAACATGGCCGGGTTCAGCTACAGGGTCAACCACAACAATGTCATGGAGACCTTGGCCACCTCCTGGGGCGTGACCAGCAACACCTGTTGGGTGCGCTCGAAGGGTGGCTGCTGAACCGCAAGCGAGCTGCAAGGACGAAATGATGAACGCTCGAAGGAATGCGGAAACAGGGTGTGGGAGGCTCGGGGGCTTCACCCTCGTCGAGTTGATGGTCGTCGTCGCGGTGCTCGCTGCACTGTTGAGCGTCGGGGGGCCTTCGTTCATGGAGTGGATCCAGAATTCCCGTATTCGCACCGCGACCGAATCGCTGCAGAACGGCTTGCAGGTGGCGCGTGCCGAGGCCGTGCGCCGGAACACCAATGTCGAGTTCGTCCTGCAGGGCGCCGGCGGTGGCTGGCTCGTGCAATTGCAGCAAGGCGCTGTCTTCGTCCAGCAGTCGGCGGCTGAGGGCGGGGCAAACGTCATCGTGACCGCGACGCCGGGCGGCAGTACCACGCTCACCTACAACGGCATGGGCAGGGTGAACACGAGCAACGGCGACGGCTCCGCGCCCCTGACCCAGCTCGCGATCGACCTTCCCGAGTCGATTCTTCCGGCCGCGAAGTCGCGAGACCTGCGCGTGACCATCGGGGTGGGCGGCGAGGTGCGGATGTGTGACCCCGCTACCAACCTGCCCGACGGCGATCCCCGGAGATGCTGATGTCTATCAGGTTTTCTGTCGTGAAAGCGATCTCACAACGCGGAACGATCCTTCTCGAGGTCCTCGTGTCCGTTCTCATTCTGGCGCTCGGTGTGCTGAGCATCGTCGGCCTGCAGGCGGCTGCGATCCGGAGCACCACCGAAGCCAAGATGCGTGCCGATGCGAGCTTCATCGCCAATCGCACCATCAGCAGCATGTGGGGCGATCCCGACGGTCTGGCGGCCTTTGCGGAGAACAACGCCGACCTGCCTGCTGAAGATGGCTTGCCGGCGGGCAAGCGCACGGTCGTGGTTAACGGGAGTCGGGTGACGGTGACGATCACCTGGCAGGTTCCGGGGGGCGAACAGAGCAACGTCCAGATGGTGGCCCACATCAATGAATGAGCTAAATCTCAATTGCCGCAGCAACCGAGGCCTCGGGCTTGTCGAGCTGATGGTCGGGATGGTCATCGGCCTGGTGACGCTGCTGGTGGTCACTCAGGTCATGCAGTCCTTCGAGGGGCAGAAACGCACCAGCACTGGCGGCAACGATGCCCAGACCAATGGTGCGCTGGCGCTCTACCTGCTCGATCGCGAGATCCGCATGGCCGGCTATGGGGTGGCCGGGCCTGAGGGCATGTTGTGCATGAACGGCATCAACAGCTACTACGACGCCGGCGACGGCGATCCCCCGAAGGTCACGATCGGCGGTGCATTCGTGCCGATCCAGATCACCGATGGCGGCGACGGCCAACCCGATCGGATCGAGCTGATGCGCAGCGATGCGGAGTTCGGTGCCATTCCAACGTCCGTCGTGAAGGACATGCCCACGCCTTCCTCGATCGTCACCACCGGGACCACCGGGGGCCTCGAGAAGGGCGATCTCTTCATCATGGCCTCCAAGACTGGAGACAAGCGCTGCACGCTGATGCAGATGACACAGGACGCGCAGGCGACGGGCAACGGTTTCAATCTTCAACACAACCCAGGCGCTGATGGCCCGTACAACCCGCCGAATCCGGTGAATGCATATGGCGCGGCGAACACGCCCAGCTACGAGATTGGCGACATCGTCATCAATATGGGGGCATATCGGCACCGCGAGTACCGCATCCAGAACGATCAGTTGATCGAGCTCGACCCGATGGGCGCGGCTCCGCCAGCCGCATTGGTGTCCGAGATCGTGGACATGCAGGCGGTCTATGGTGTCGCCGACGCGGGCAGCAACAAGATCTCGGCCTGGGTGCCCGCCACCGGCGTCTGGGCGTCACCGCTGGTGGATCCAGCGCTGGTTCCGCGTATCCGCGCGGTGCGGCTGGCGGTCGTCGCGCGCAGTCCGCAGTATGAGAAGGAGACTGTCACTGGCGCTGCCGTCGAGTTGTGGGACGGTGGTCCGAGCTACAGCCCCAACGACGACGGTAGGCATTATCGCTACAAGGTCTTCGAAACCATCATTCCGTTACGCAACGTAATCTGGTCCGCATCATGATCATCAAATCTGCCAGTCGCATGCCGGGCAAGGGGATGAGAGAGGACGGAATCGTCCTGTTCACCGTGCTGATTGCCTTGGTGATCATCTCGCTTTCAGCCGTGGCGCTTGTGCGCTCGGTCGATACCGGTACGGTCATTGCGGGCAATCTCGCTTTTCGGCAAGCCTCGACCCAGGCCGGAGATGGGGGCACCGAAGCGGCCTTGGCATGGGTCAAGGCGAAGGTCGATGCCGACGTGAAGCAGCTTTACCAGAAGAGCGAAGCGAACGGCTACTACGCCACCTGGATGAGTGGCTGCGATCTCACCGGAAACGTAACCCCGGCCGATCTGACCGACAACGTGGATTGGGGTGGCGAGAACCCCAACAACGGAAAATGCAACATGAAAGGCGCCGCGGTTCCACAGGCGGAGCTGCCGGCGGGGTATCGCGCCTTCTACGTGATCAATCGCCTCTGCAATCAGGAGGGGGATCCGACGGGCATCGCCTGCGAGAACTACAGCACCTCAACGGCGACCGCCGAGGCCGGCTTGTCGATGGCGGGCGGCGGCTATGCAAAGAAGGTGTCGTCGGGGCCGACACGCTATTTCTATCGGGTCACGACGCGTGTCGAAGGGCCGCGTAACACCGTAAGCATTGTTCAGGCGGTGCTTCTGAATTGATCGGGGTAAGCAAAATGACTAGCAGGAAACTTCTCGCTCAAGGTGTCGGCCCTGCTCACACGTCGGCAAGGTTCGGGCAACTTGCGGTGTATGCGTTGGCGTGTGGGCTCGGCGCCTGGTCGCTGGGAGGCAATGCCGCAGACGTCTCCATCGCCGACTCGCCGATGGCGAGTTCGACCAGCGCCGAGATCAAGCCGAACGTGATGTTCGTGCTCGACGACTCCGGGTCGATGGGGTGGACGCATCTGCCTGATCACGTTCGAAGTTTTGCGGCCAGTGAGCAGGAAAACCTGGCGGTGGGTTATGTGACGTCGCATTGCAACGCGATCTACTATGACCCAAAGACGAAGTACGTTCCCCCTGTACGGGCGGACGGAACATCTTTTCCGAACGCCAGCTTCAGCGCGGCCTGGGTCAATGGCTATGACTCTGCGTCGGCTACCGTCGATCTGGCGACCGCATTCACCGCCTACGACAATACTACTAGTAACGGCCGCGGTAGCGACCTCGCCCAGGCTGCCTATTACTACACCTATGTCGGGACCAAGAATACCGTTCCGCTCAGCTATGTCTATACCGCATCAGGTGGTGTGGACACGAAGACGGGAAGTGGCGGTAATCGGACTTTCTACGGGGAATGCGTAAGCAAGATCGGCTCGACGGTGGCGAATGCTGCATTCAAGAAGGTGACCCTGAGCGCGAACGATTCAGAAGCGCAGAACTTCGCCAACTGGTACAGCTACTACCGCATCCGCATCTACGCGATGAAGGCAGCGGCAGGCCTGGCATTCCGCAATCTCCCGAATCCGGACAAGTTTCGCGTCGGTTACTCGACCCACAGCTATGACGGCGTCGACAGCGCGAATGCCGAGTTCCTGAGGATAGGGGATTACTGTGTTGCCGGCGAGGGCGTCGACGCTTGCGAGCAACGGGCCTCGTTCTACACGAAGCTATACGGAGCCACGCCGTCGGGCGGGACGCCGTTGCGGCAGGCAATGTCCAAGATCGGGCGCATGTATGCGGGGAAATTGCTTACCGGAGCGGACGACCCGATACAGTATTCGTGTCAGCAGAACTTCCTGATCCTTTCCACTGACGGCTATTGGAACGGAGCGGGCCCGGTGGATATTGGGGGAACTGCAGGCGTGGGAGACCTCGATGGCGCTGCAGGGGTGCCTACGCCGATGAAGGACGGATTGGCCAAGGCGGACACGCTGGCCGATACGGCGCAGTATTACTACGACAACGACCTGCGCACGGACGCGCTCGGAAACTGCACGGGTGCCTTGGGCACCGATGTGTGCGAGAACAACGTGCCAGGATCGGGGCGGGACAATAACAACCGCCAGCACATGACCACCTTCACGCTTGGACTCGGCGTCGATGGATCGCTCAAGTACACCGAGGACTATCTCGAGGGGGGCTCTGCCGACTTCAACAAGATACTCGACGGCTCCTTGAGCTGGCCCGATCCGACCGACAGCGAGGATCTGCATCGCATCGACGACCTCTGGCACGCAGCGGTGAATGGTCGCGGCACCTATTACAGCGCCAAGACGCCGCAGTCGCTCGCCCAGGGCATTTCCAAGGCCTTGTCCGGGGTGAGCGCGATGACCGGTTCGGGCGCGGCCTCGGCGACCAGCAACCTCGAGCCGGTGGCAGGCGACAACTTTGCCTACGTCGCCAGCTATCGAACGGTGAAGTGGGATGGTGACGTCCAGGCGCGCGAGATCAATCTCACGACGGGCGCTCTGTCATCCGAGGACCAGCGGATCTGGTCGGCGCGGGAAAAACTGGATGCCACCCTCGCGTCGACGCGCAAGATCTACTTCAACAGCGGCGCGGCGCTTGCAGAGTTCGTGCCCACGAACCTGAGTGCCGCGAAGACGGCTGGCCTGTTCAGCCCCTGTGGCGGTGGCGCGCTGGGCGATCTGACGCAATGTGCCACGGCCGGTTTCTCGACGACCGTGAGCCAGGATCACGTGATCAACTACGTGCGTGGCGACGATTCTATGGAGGACCAGGCGGGCAATGTGAACCGCCTGCTGCGCGATCGAGAGGCCAAGCTGGGCGATATCGTCAGCTCGCAACCGGTCTATGTGAAGAAGGCGCCGTTCGCCTATACCGACACTGGCTATGCCAAGTTCGCCGAGAGCATGGCGACGCGTCAGGGGGCCGTGATCGTCGGTGCGAACGACGGCATGCTGCATGCATTCAATGCGGACACGGGTGCCGAGCTGTGGGCTTTCGTGCCGACACCGGTGATGCCCTACTTGTACAAGCTTGCGGACAGCAAGTATGGCGACAACCACCGCTACTACGTCGATGGGCCGATCGCCGTCGCAGACATCTGCGCCGTAGAGCCCTGCAAGGACAACGGCAATGGATGGAAGACCATTCTCGTTGCCGGCTTGGGCAAGGGCGGAAAAGGTTACTTTGCGCTCGATATCACTGACACGACAGCGCCCAAGTTGCTCTGGGAGTTCACGGCGAAGGACGATGCCGATCTCGGTTACTCGTTCGGGAATCCGATTGTCACGAAGGTCTCCGGGAAATGGGTGGTCGTTTTCGCTTCGGGCTACAACAACACTGAAGGCGATGGTCAAGGGCGTGTTTTCATGCTTGACGCGGCAGCAGGGACGAAGCTTGCCGAGATCGTGACGAATTCGGAGAGCAATCCGGCCCTCAGTGGAATTTCCAAGCTCAGCAATTGGCTCGACAACGCCACCTACGACAACAGCACGAGGTATGTGTATGGCGGAGACCTCTCAGGGAATCTCTGGCGTGTCGATCTCGAGGCGAAGGACGCCGACCGTCTTGCGCTGCTTACCGGACCAGGTGGAACGTCGCAGTCCATCACCACGAAGCCCGAGCTGGCTCAGGTCAAGGTGGGAGGTACGATGTACCGCGTGGTTTTCGTTGGCACGGGTCGTTACCTTGGCCTGAACGACCTGACCGAGATGACGGTGCAGTCGCTTTACGCAGTGAAGGACGATCTTGTCACGGACTGGGGGGCGTTCCGGGATCACGCGGGCGCTGTGCAACAGGTCCTGTCGGCCAGTGGCGTGAACAGGTTGGTCACCTCGGAGAAGGTATCGTGGGCGGATGCGTCCGGCTGGTTCGTCGACTTCGATGTCGTCAAGGGTGAGCGGATCACGACGGACATGGTGCTTGATCGTGGCGTCCTGGCCGTCGTGACCAATGTGCCAGAGGCAGATGCCTGCAACGTCGGCGGCTACAGCTACATCTACTTCTTCGATTATCGGACTGGCAGTTACGTGACGACCGTCGAGGGCGGGGTAGTGGGCTATCGCCTTGCCAATGCAATCGGGGTGGGCATGAGCGTCATCAGGGTCAATGGGAAGTCGGTCGCGATCGTTACGACCTCCGACAACAAGCATATTCCGGTCGCGGTTCCGGAATATTCCGGTTCGGGCGCCATGCGGCGGATGCTGTGGAGGGAGGTGTTCGTGCAGTGAGCCGCGGGCGCACGAGAGTGCGTAGGGTCGGAAAATCGGGGCTGTGCGGTGCGCAGCCCCGATTTTCATTCGCTGCTCCGCTTGCAGTTCGATCCTGCAAGTGTTGATATCCGGAGAGCGTGATCACGGGGTCTAAGGTGGCTGGGTCATTCAATGTGGACGAGGACGTCCTTCGCACGCGCCTGCGCGACGCGCACGCGCGCCCGAGCGGAGGAGATTTTTCCGACATGGCGGTGGGCAAGGGCTATGTCGAAGCGGCGGTGCTGGTGCCACTCGTGGTTCGCACCGATCATCCTCACGTGCTCCTCACCAAGCGCACCGACCACCTCCACCACCACCCCGGCCAGATCAGTTTCCCCGGCGGGCGGGTGGAGCAGGGCGATGCCTCGTCGATCGACACCGCCCTGCGCGAGACCGAGGAAGAGATCGGCCTGCACCGCCGCCATGTCGAACTCCTTGGCGCGCTGCCCGACTACCTCACCGGCACCGGCTTTCGCGTCACGCCGGTGGTGGGGCTGGTGACGCCGCCCTTCGAGCTCACGCTCGATGCTTTCGAGGTGGCCGAGGCCTTCGAGGTGCCGCTGTCGCATTTCCTCGACCCGGCGAACCACCAGGAGCACAGCATCGTGCATGAGGGGCGCGTCCGCCGCTTTCATGCCATGCCGTACCACGACTACTTCATCTGGGGTGCGACGGCCGGCATCATCATGTCGCTTTATCGGCTTCTGCGTGACGAATAGCGTGCGGGTACGCGCATTTCCGGCTCAGGTTCGCGCGCTTGTCCGGGTACGGCGCTGCGGCTTCCGCGGGCGGGCTTTGTGGTATCTTGGCCGCAATTCAATGCGGCTGGGACGACCCGGTTGCAGACGCTTTTCAACGTTTTCTGCATGACCCTTTTCTCGCTGATCCTTGCCCTCCTGCTGGAGCAGTTCAGGTCCTTGCCATCGACGGGCTTCTTTGCATCGACGCTGCGCAGGGTCGCAGAGAGCGGAGCGCGGCGCTTCAACGACGGAACGGCCGCGAGCGGGCGTTTTGCCTGGCTGCTGGTGGTGGTGCCGGCGACGGTCGCGGCAGCGTTCGGCTTCTGGCTCTTGTGGGAGATGCATCCGGCGCTCGCCTTCCTGTTCAACGTCGCGGTGCTCTACCTGTGCATGGGCTTCCGGCAGGACAGCCGGGCCTTCACCGAGATCCATCTTGCCTTGCGGATGGGCGAGCTCGATCGTGCGCGCCAGTTGCTGGGAGCGTGGCGGGGCGCAGATCATTCCGAGGCACAGGCGGGCGAGGTGGCGCGGCTGGCGATCGAGCGGGCGCTGGTGTCCTCGCATCGGACGATCTTCGGCGTGGTGTTCTGGTTCGTCGTCCTGCCCGGGCCGAGCGGCGCGCTGATGTACCGCCTCGCCCGCCAGCTGGCCGAGGTCTGGGGCGGACGCCATGACGCCGAGGGTGCGGCGTTCGGGCGCTTTGCGCGGCGTGCCTTCGAGGCGATCGAGTGGTTGCCGACCCGCATCACCGCGACGGTGTTCTCGGTGGTGGGCAACTTCGAGGATGCGGTTTATTGCTGGCGGTCGCAGGCGGTGCTGTGGCCCGAGAGGTCGTCGGCTATACTGATTGCAAGTGGCGGCGGCGCGATGGGCGTAAGGCTCGGGATGCCGGTTCATGAATCCGGCAGCATCGTCGATCGGCCCGAGATGGGACTGGGCGACGAGGCCGGCGTCGATCACATGCAGAGCACGGTGGGCCTTATTTGGCGGGCCTTCCTGGTGTGTCTGTTCCTGCTTGTCCTGCTCGCGGCCGCGGGCTGGGTGGGCAGGTAACACGTTTATATTTCAACGAGGGAGTGGGTTATGGCAAATCGTGAAGTCGTGGTTCTGAGTGCTGTTCGTTCTGCCGTGGGTGGCTTCGGCGGCTCGCTGAAGGACATGGAGCCGTCGGAACTGGGCGCGGTTGTGGCGAAGGAAGCGTTCGCGCGCGCCGGCGTCGATCCCAAGGCCGTGCAGTTCGCGGCTGTCGGCAACTGCATTCCGACCGACTCCCGCTATGCATACGTGGCGCGCGTGGCGACGGTCAATGCCGGCATGTCGACCGACTCGGTGGCGTTCGCGGTGAACCGCCTGTGCGGTTCGGCCCAGCAGGCCGTCGTCAACGCGGCCCAGGCCATCATGCTCGGCGACGCCGACTACGCCATCGGCGGCGGTGTCGAAGTGATGTCGCGTGGTGCCTACCTGCTGCCCGCGCTGCGCAGCGGTGCCCGCATGGGCGACACCAAGGCGATCGACGCTATGGTCGCGGTGCTGACCGACCCGTTCGGCGTCGGCCACATGGGCATCACCGCCGAGAACCTGTGCACCAAGTGGGGCATCTCGCGTGAGGAGCAGGACGCCTTCGCGCTCGAGTCGCAGAAGCGCGCCGCTGCGGCGATCGCCGATGGCCGCTTCAAGAGCCAGATCGTTCCGATCACCTTCGAGACCCGCAAGGGCACCGTGGTGTTCGACACCGACGAGCATCCGCGCATGACCACCATGGAAGCGCTCGGCAAGATGAAGCCGGCCTTCAAGAAGGACGGCTCGGTCACCGCCGGCAACGCCTCGGGCATCAACGACGCCGCCGCCTTCCTGGTCATGGCCGACGCTGCCAAGGCTGCTGCCGCCGGCCAGAAGCCGATCGCCCGCCTGGTGTCGTACGCCATCGCCGGTGTGCCGAACGAGATCATGGGCGAAGGCCCGATCCCGGCCACCAAGCTCGCGCTGCAGCGCGCTGGCCTGAAGCTGGACCAGATCGACGTGATCGAGTCCAACGAAGCCTTCGCCGCGCAGTCGATCGCGGTGAACCGTGGCCTCGAGCTCGACACGGCCAAGGTCAACCCGAACGGCGGCGCCATCTCCCTGGGCCACCCGGTGGGCGCGACCGGCTCGGTGATCATCACCAAGCTGCTGCATGAGCTGATCCGCGTGAATGGCCGCTACGGCATCGCCACCATGTGTATCGGCGGCGGCCAGGGCATCACCACGGTGTGGGAACGCGTGTAAGCGCAGACCTCGCTTAATGAAAACCCGCGCAGCCGTAAGGCTGGCGCGGGTTTTTTTTTGGAGGTCGGAGAGGCGTCGATCGCGGCTTGCGCCGCTCCTACAAGAACCCACGCGGTTGACGTGTCGGCCTGTAGGCGCGGCGCAAGCCGCGATCCTCAGTCCCCATCCTTCTCCAGCTTGATCGAGGCCGAGTTGATGCAGTAGCGCAGGCCGGTGGGCTGGGGACCGTCTTCGAAGACGTGGCCGAGGTGGGCGCCGCACTGGTGGCAGAGGACCTCGGTGCGCACCATGAAGTGGCTGCGGTCGACCGCGCTTTCCACGTTATCCGGCTCGGCTGCGGTCCAGAAGCTGGGCCAGCCGCAGCCAGCGTCGAACTTGTGCTCGGAGCGGAACAGCGGGGCGCCGCAGCACACGCAGTTGTAGGCGCCCTTGTCCCAGACGTCCCAGTACTCGCCCGTGAAGGCGCGCTCGGTGCCTTTCTGGCGAGTGACGTGGTACTGCATGTCGGTGAGCTGGCTACGCCATTCGGCGTCGGGCTTCTCGATCTTGCGGCTCATGGTGTCCTCCTGCATCAGTGCAGATGGCGCGGCATCTGTTCGGCCTGTTCCTCGGGCATCTCGGCGTGCGCGATTTCGCCCTCGGGCGAGGGGTACATCGGTGCACCGCAGTCGTCGCAATACTCCATCGGGAACTGATGGTCGAGGACGACCACGTCATTGACGCCCGACTCGCGCAGCACGGCTTCGATCTGCGCCGGGCAGTCGGTGTTCTCGTCCTCCGCGCCGAGCAGTGGCCAGACCACGCCATGCACCACGGCCTCCTGGCCGCGAACGGTGAAGCCGATGCGGTATTCCTCGAGGTTGCGCTCCCAGAAGGGCGCGATGACCGCGCGCAGGTTGGCGGCAGGCGTCTCGAGCGTGGTGCCGAGGTAGGCGACCGAGGCGCGCACCGAGTAGGGGCGGCTGTCCTTGTCGGCCGCGCGGCTGGCGGCGAAGTAGGACTCGGGCAGCACCAGGTCGACGGCGCAGCCCGGCAACAGCGGGGTGAGACAGGCGCCACCCTGGACGCGCCACTGGTCGAGCGCGGTGTCGCGGCTGCCGTCGGCCTCCTGCCAGCGGAACATCGGGGCGCCGCGCGGCACGGCCACCGCGGCAAGCAGGTAGCGGGTGTCGGAGAGGAACTGCGCGGTGTCGGGCATGCCCTCGGTGTCGATGTGCAGGTCGTGGTTGTCGAGCGCGGCACCGCAGATCACCTTGGCGAATTCGGCCGTGGAGCAATAGCCCTGCGGCAGCTGGTCGGGGCTGAAGAGGAAGTCCGCAACCGACAGCCGCGCACCTTTCGCCAGCACGTGCGCCTGCAGATGCACGCGCAGGTTGGCGAGCACCGCCGGCGAGATGCTCGCGGCCGGGATGCGGTAGCGCGACCAGGCGAGCACCGGCGCGGCGATCAGCACCGTGTCGTGATCGGGCAGGGCACCTGCAGCACACTCGGCGCGCGACTCGATGCTGTCGGCGAGTTCGTCGTAGGCGCGCGTGTCGGCGCTGTAGAGGTGATCGAGCGCGGTGTTGAGGACCTCCTCGTCATTCTCCGCGAGGGTCTGGTCGATGAGCGTGGCGAGCTGCTGCTCCCAATAGCGGTCTTCGATCCTGCTTCCGGATTCGGCAAGGCCGTTAGCCAGCCGGACCAGTTGCTCGGCGGTGCGGCCGAGGCCGCCGCGGCGCTTGAGGCGCGTTCTTTTCATCGGGAATTCCTGTTGTTGTTGTTGGGTGCTGTTCAGAAGCCCGGGCGTTCGACGCGGACGGTCTGCAGGATGGTTGCAGAGATCTCTTCGATGGACTTGGTGGTGGATTCCAGCCAGCGGATGTTCTCCCTGCGCATGAGCTTGTGCGCGGCGTCGATCTCGTAGCGGCAGTTCTCGAGCGAGGCGTAGCGGCTGTTGGGGCGGCGTTCCTGACGGATCTGCGACAGGCGTTCGGGGGCGATGGTGAGTCCGAAGAGCTTGGTGCGATATTTGTGCAGCTCGCCGGGCAGTTTGTTCCGCTCGAAGTCTTCCGGAATCAGCGGGTAGTTTGCCGCCTTCACGCCGAACTGCATGGCCAGGTAGAGGCTGGTCGGCGTCTTGCCCGAGCGCGACACGCCGACGAGGATGACGTCGGCCTCGGCGAGCTCGCCGTCGGACGAGACGCCGTCGTCGTGCGCCATGGCGAAGTTGATCGCCTCGATGCGATGCTTGTAGTTGAGGCTGTCGGCGATGCCGTGGAAGCGGCCGACCGCATGGGTCGAGCGCTGGCCGAGCTCGGCCTCGAGCGGTCCGATGAACCGATCGAACAGATCGAGGAAGAGCGCGTCGGCTTTGTGCAGTGCATCAACGGTGGCCTGGTTCACCAGCGTGCTGAACACGATCGGGCGGACGCCATCCTCGATCGCGGCGTCGCGTATCTGTGCCGCACAGTCGATCGCCTTGTCGATGTCGTCGACGAAAGGTGCGCGGATCTGGCGGAATTTTGCCTCGGGAAACTGCGCAAGCAGGCTGTGTCCCAGTGTTTCTGCGGTGATGCCGGTGCCGTCGGAGACGAAGAAGACGGTGCGGCGTTGAGTGTCGTTCATGATCTGGAACCTTGATGCGCCCCCTGCCGAGGACGTCGCGTATTGGGGCAAACCCTGTGATGCGGCACAGCACAAAAAGCCGTAAACTCCGGGCTTCGATATTTTGCTTTTTCTCCAACATTTGCGGAAGCCACTCATGACACGATACGTGATTCCTTTCAACGAACTGCGCATGACCGATGTGGAGAAGGTCGGCGGCAAGAACGCCTCGCTCGGCGAGATGATCAGCCAGCTGCCTTCGAGCGTTCGTGTTCCGGGTGGCTTCGCGACCACGGCCGAAGCCTATCGCGAATTCCTCGCTCATGACGGCCTCGCCGACCGCATCAATGCCGCACTCGACGCGCTCGATGTGGATGACGTCGATGCGCTGGCCAGGACCGGCGCCCAGATCCGCCAGTGGATCATCGACATCCCGTTCCCGGCCAAGCTCGAGGCCGAGATCAAGACCGCTTACGAGCAGATCACCTCCGAGGGCGAGGGCAGCTTCGCGGTGCGCTCGTCGGCCACCGCCGAAGACCTGCCGGACGCCTCCTTCGCCGGCCAGCAGGAGACCTTCCTCAACATCCACGGCTACGAGAACATCCTGCACGCGATGAAGGAAGTGTTCGCGTCGCTGTACAACGACCGCGCGATCGCCTACCGGGTGCACAAGAACTTCGCCCACGCCGACGTGGCGCTGTCGGCCGGCGTGCAGCGCATGGTGCGATCGGATTCGGGCGCATCGGGCGTGATGTTCTCGATCGACACCGAGTCGGGCTTCGACCAGGTGGTGTTCATCACCGCCTCCTACGGCCTGGGTGAGACCGTGGTGCAGGGTGCGGTGAACCCGGACGAGTTCTACGTCCACAAGCCCACCCTGGCGCTCGACAAGCCGGCGATCATCCGCCGCAACCTTGGCTCCAAGCTGATCAAGATGGTGTTCACCGACAAGGCCGTCGCCGGCAAGTCGGTGCGCACGGTCGATGTGCCCGAGGCCGACCGCAACCGCTTCTCGCTGACCGACGAGGACGTGCTCGAGCTCGCCCGCTACGCCGTGATCATCGAGAAGCACTATGGCCGCCCGATGGACATCGAGTGGGGCAAGGACGGCGTCGACGGCAAGCTCTACATCCTGCAGGCGCGTCCCGAGACGGTGAAGAGCCAGGACGAGGGCCTGGTGATGGAGAAGTACCGCCTCAAGCAGTACGGCAAGGCGCTCACCCACGGTCGCGCGATCGGTCAGAAGATCGGTGCCGGCGTCGTGCGTGTGGTCGGCGACGCATCCGAGATGAACCGCGTGCAGGCCGGCGACATCCTCGTTACCGACATGACCGACCCCAACTGGGAGCCGGTGATGAAGCGCGCCAGCGCGATCGTCACCAACCGCGGCGGCCGCACCTGCCACGCGGCGATCATCGCGCGCGAGCTGGGCATCCCCGCCATCGTCGGCTGCGGGAACGCCACCGAGGTGCTGCACGAGGGCGAGTCGGTCACCGTGTCCTGCGCCGAGGGCGACACCGGTTACGTGTATCGCGGCAAGCTGGAGTTCGAGGTCATCACCACCGACATGGGCAATCTGCCCGAGATCCCGGTGAAGATCATGATGAACGTGGGTAACCCGGAACTCGCCTTCGAGTTCGCGCAGATCCCCAACGGCGGGGTCGGCCTGGCGCGCCTGGAGTTCGTCATCAACAACATGATCGGCATCCACCCCAAGGCCATCCTCGAGATCGGCCAGGTGCCGGCCAACCTGCGCGACGAGATCAACCGCCGCTCGCGCGGCTATGCGACGCCCAAGCAGTTCTTCATCGAGAAGCTGGTCGAGGGCGTGGCCACCATCGCCGCCGCCTTCTACCCGAAGCCGGTGATCGTGCGCATGTCCGACTTCAAGTCGAACGAGTACCGCAAGCTGCTCGGCGGCGAGATCTACGAGCCGGAGGAAGAAAACCCGATGCTCGGCTTCCGTGGCGCCTCGCGCTACATCGCCCACAGCTTCCGCGACTGCTTCGAGATGGAAGTGGCCGCGATGAAGAAGGTGCGCAACGAGCTCGGCCTGACCAACGTGCAGATCATGATTCCCTTTGTGCGCAACGTCGAAGAGGCGAAGGGCGTGGTCGACCTGCTCGCCGAGCATGGCCTCAAGCGCGGCGTGAATGATCTCAAGCTGATCATGATGTGCGAGATCCCCTCCAACGCCATCCTGGCCGAGCAGTTCCTCGAGCACTTCGATGGCTACTCGATCGGCTCGAACGACCTCACCCAGCTCACCCTGGGCCTGGACCGCGACTCGGGCCTGGTGGCGCACGCCTTCGACGAGCGCGACCCGGCCGTCAAGCAGCTGCTCTCCATGTCGATCAAGGCCGCGAACAAGCTCGGCAAGTATGTCGGTATCTGCGGCCAGGGGCCGTCGGACCACCCGGATCTGGCCGAGTGGCTGATGGACGAGGGCATCCAGACCATCTCGCTCAACCCCGACACGGTTGTCGACACCTGGATCAAGCTCGCCGAGCACCGCGCCGGATAAGTCCGTACGGGCACGGGTCGAGGCGGGGCGGCGGTCGAGATGACCGTCGCCCCGTTTTTTTTGGCGTCGCAGCATGCAGAACGGATGCCGCGTGCCAGTTCAGCGGCTAATATTGCGCGGTCGAAGCATTTCCCAATTCGGGGAGTACGCCATGTCGAGCCCTCCATCCGCCCAGCCGCAGAGCGTGTGCGCGGCTGCCGATGCCCGCCCGTGCGCCGCCGGCGAGGATGGTCCGCTGCCGGACGCGGCCGAGCGCACGGTGAGGCGCCAGGCGCAGATGCTGTCCGTGCTGACCACGCTGCAGCGGGGTTTCCTCGTCGGCCAGACCTCGAGCGATACCTTCGCCCACATGCTCGATCAGCTCGTTCGCCTCACCGACAGCGAATACGGCTTCATCGGCGAAGTGCTCTACGACGAAGCCGGCGAGCCTTTCCTGCGCATGCACGGGCTCAGCGACATCTCGTGGAGCGCGGAATCGCGCAAGGTGTTCGAGCGCATGCGTTCGGGCGGCTTCGAGTTCCACAACCTGGATTCGCTTTTCGGCGCCGTCGTGCGGACTGCCGCGCCGGTGATCGCCAACCATCCGGCGACCGATCCGCGTCGGGGGGGCGTGCCGTCGGGGCATCCCGCCCTCGGGTCGTTTCTCGGCCTTCCGCTGCTGCATGGCGGGCAGCTGATCGGAATGATCGGGCTGGCGAATGCGCCGGGTGGTTACCGGGAGGGGGTGGTCGCCGAACTCGAGCCGATGACGGCGACCTGCGCCACCATGATCATCGCGCTGCGCATCGAGCAGGAGCGCAATGCGGCGCAGCTTGCCCTGCAGGAGAGCGAGCGCCATTACCGCACGCTGGCGAACAGCGAGTCGGCTCTGATCTGGACGGCGGGCGAGGACGGTCTGTGCAACTACTTCAACGACCCCTGGCTGCGGTTCACCGGCCGGCGTCTCGAACAGGAGCTCGGCCAGGGCTGGCTGGAAGGGGTGCACCCCGATGACCGCGCCTACTGCCAGGGCATCTTCGAGGATGCCCTCGCGCGGCGCGAGGCGTTTCGCATGGAATACCGCCTGCATCACGTCGACGGCGGCTACCGCTGGATCTCCGACGAGGGCAGTCCGCGCCATGACGGCGCCGGCAACTTCATCGGCTTCATCGGCTTCTGCTCGGATGTCTCCGAGCGCAAGCGCATCGAACTCGCCCTCGACGCCTTGGCCGCGCGCTATGCCTTCCTGTCGGGGGTCGCGTTCTACGAGGCGGTGAGCCGCCATGTCGCGGATGCGCTCGCGCTCGACAAGGTGTTCGTCGGCCAGCTGTCGCGCGACGGCCTGAGCGTCGAGGTGCGCGCGGGCTGGGGCGACGGCCGGCCGATGCAGCCCTTCGTGTATCCGCTCGCCGATTCGCCCTGCGAGGGCACCGTCGGGCGCGGCGCCTGCCTGTATCCGCGCGATGTGTGGCGGCTCTTCCCGCGCGACCGGGCGCTTGCCGAGGGCGGGATCGAGGCCTACGTGGGGACGCCGCTGTTCGATCGCGAGGGACGTCCGCTGGGACTGATGGTGGGGCTGCGGCGCCAACCGATCGACGATGAGTCGGCGGTGCGCACGCTGATCGACATCTTCGACGACAGGGTGGCTGCCGAGCTGCAGCGCGAGCGTGCCGAAGCCGTGCTCAAGCGCCGGATCGCCTTCGAGCGCCTGGTCGGGCGGATCTCGTCCGAGTTCATCCTCACCCGCCCGCAGGAACTGGATGTCCATCTGGGGCGCGCGCTCGAGGAGCTCGGATCCTTCGCCGAGGCGGACCGCGCCTATGTGTTCCAGGTAAGCGCCGACGGCCAGTTCCTCAACAATACCCACGAGTGGTGCGCGGAAGGCATCGAGCCGCAGATCGCACATCTGCAGAACGTGCCCTTCGACGACAGCATGCTGTTTTGCCGCAGCATCAAGCGCTTTGCGGTCGTCGATTACCCGAGCGTCGGCCAGCTCCCGGCAGAGGCCGCAGTCGATCGCGCCGTCCTGCAGGCACAGTCGATCCAGTCCTTGCTCGCGGTGCCGATGGTGGCGAACCATCGCCTGCTCGGCTTCATCGGGCTCGACTCGGTGCGCAACGAGCGCACCTGGCTGGACGAGGAGAAGACGCTCATGGCGCTGGTGGGCAACGCCTTCACCGGCGTGCTCGAACGCAAGCGCGCCGACGAGAGCTTGCGGGCCAGCGAAGCGCGCTACCGCTCGGTGGTCGAGAGCGTCAAGGAGGTGATCTTCCAGCTGGACGCGCAAGGCCGGTGGGTCTTCCTCAACCGTGCCTGGGGCGACATCACCGGCTATGCGGTCGAGCACACGCTGGGCACCGACTACCTCGAATATGTGCATCCGGACGATCGCGAGCGGCAGTCGGAGTGCTTCGAGCAGGTCTTGCGCGGCGAGCGCGACAACTGCTCCGAGGCGGTCCGCTACCTGCGCACCGGCGGCGGCTACCGCTGGCTGGAGGCGAGCGCGCGCCCGGTGGTCGATGCCGACGGGCGGGTGGCGGGGCTGTCGGGTACGCTGAACGACATCACCAACCAGAAGGAGCACGAGTCGCAGCTCGAGTACATCGCGCACTACGACCCGCTGACCGGCCTGCCCAACCGGGTGCTGCTCAACGACCGCCTGCAGCGCGGGATGGCGCAGGCGCGCCGGCGCGGGCAGCAGCTGGCGGTGGCCTACATCGATCTCGACGGCTTCAAGGCGGTCAATGACGGCCATGGACACCAGGCGGGCGACCAGCTCCTTACCACGATCGCGGCGCGCATGCGGGCGACGCTGCGCGAGGGGGACACGATCTCGAGGCTGGGGGGCGACGAATTCGTGGCCGTGCTGATCGATCTGCCCGACCCGGAGTCCTGCCTGCTCCTCACCCAGCGCCTGCTGGCCGCGGTGGCGCAACCGGTGCCTCAGGGCGGGCACGAGCTGAAGGTTTCTGCCAGCATCGGGCTCGCGATGTTCCCGCAACCCGATGAGGTCGATGCCGACCAGCTGCTGCGCCAGGCCGATCTCGCCATGTACCAGGCCAAGCTCGCGGGCAAGAACCGCTATCAGGTGTTCGACACCGCCCACGACCGCAACCTGCGCGGCCGTCAGCAAGACCTCGCGCGCATCCGCCAGGGCTTGCGGGCGAGCGAGTTCCGCCTGCTGTACCAGCCCAAGGTGAACATGCGCACCGGTGCGGTGGTGGGGGCGGAGGCGCTGATCCGGTGGGCGCATCCTCACCAGGGCGTGCTCGAGCCGGCGGCATTCCTCCCGGCCGTGGGCGACCATCCGCTCGCGATCGAACTCGGCGACTGGGTGATCGAGCAGGCGCTCGCGCAGATGGCCGCCTGGAAGCGCGACGGACTCACCCTGCCGGTGAGCGTGAACATCAGCGCGCGCCATCTGCAGACGCCGGACTTCATGATGCGTCTGCAGGCGGCGCTTGCCGGTCATCCCGAGCTGTGGCCGGGCAGCCTCGAACTCGAGGTGCTGGAGACGAGCGCGCTGGAGAGCATCAGCCAGGTGTCGCGAATCGTCGAGGCTTGCGCGGCGATCGGCGTGTCGTTCGCGCTCGACGACTTCGGAACGGGGTATTCCTCGCTCGCCTACCTCAAGCGTCTGCCGGCCGCGCGGCTGAAGATCGATCAGGTGTTCGTGCGCGGCATGCTGGACGATGCCGAGGATCTGGCGATCCTGAAGGCCATCCTGGGGCTGGCCGGCGCCTTCCGGCGGGAGGTGATCGCCGAGGGCGTGGAGTCGGTCGCGCACGGCGAGCTGCTGCTGCAGCTGGGCTGCGACACCGGGCAGGGGTACGGGATCGCCCGGCCGATGCCGGCCGAGCAGATCGCCGAGTGGGCGGCGAACTGGTCGCCGCCTTCGTCGTGGATGCTTACGCCACCGTGACCGGGATCTTGCCGATCTTCGCCTGCCACTCCTTCGGGCCGGTGTTGTGCACGCTGGTGCCGTTGGCGTCGACCGCGACCGTCACCGGCATGTCCTGCACGGTGAACTCGTAGATCGCCTCCATGCCGAGGTCCTCGAAGCCGACGACCTTGGCTTCCTTGATCGCCTTCGACACCAGGTAGGCCGCGCCACCGACCGCCATCAGGTAGGCCGACCTGTTGTCCTTGATGGCATCGATGGCGACCGGGCCGCGCTCGGACTTACCGATCATCGAGATGAGGCCGGTTTTCTCCAGCATCATGCGGGTGAACTTGTCCATGCGGGTGGCGGTGGTGGGACCGGCGGGGCCGACGACCTCGTCACGCACCGGGTCGACCGGGCCGACGTAGTAGATGACGCGGTTGGTGAAGTCGACCGGCAGCTTCTCGCCCTTCTCCAGCATGTCGGCGATGCGCTTGTGGGCGGCGTCGCGGCCGGTGAGCATCTTGCCGTTCAGCAGCAGGATCTGGCCCGGCTTCCAGGAGGCGACCTCTTCCTTGGTGAGGGTGTCGAGGTTCACCCGGGTGGCGACGTTGGTGTCGGCCTTCCAGGTGACCTGCGGCCAGTCTTCCAGCTTCGGGGTCGGCAGGTGGGCCGGGCCGGAGCCGTCGAGGTGGAAATGCACGTGGCGGGTGGCGGCGCAGTTGGGGATCATCGCGACCGGCAGGCTGGCAGCGTGGGTCGGGTAGTCCATGATCTTGACGTCGAGCACGGTGGTGAGACCGCCCAGGCCCTGCGCGCCGATGCCGAGCGCGTTGACCTTGTCCATCAGCTCCAGACGCAGCGCCTCGACGCGGGAGAGCGTGGCGCCCGAGGCGGCCTTCTCGCGCAGCTCGTGGATGTTGACCGGCTCCATCAGCGATTCCTTGGCCAGCAGCATCGCCTTCTCGGGCGTGCCGCCGATGCCGATGCCGAGGATGCCCGGAGGACACCAGCCCGCGCCCATGGTCGGAACGGTCTTCAGCACCCAGTCGACGATCGAGTCGGACGGGTTGAGCATGACCATCTTCGACTTGTTCTCGGAGCCGCCGCCCTTGGCTGCGCAGATGACTTCGACCTCGTCGCCCTCGACGATCTCGTAGTGCACCACCGCCGGGGTGTTGTCCTTGCTGTTCTTTCGCGAACCGGCCGGGTCGAGCAGGACCGAGGCGCGCAGCTTGTTGTCCGGATGGTTGTAGGCTCGGCGCACGCCCTCGTTGATCATCTCCTGGACGCTCATCTTGGCGTCCCACCGCACGTTCATGCCGACCTTGAGGAAGACCACCGCGATACCCGTGTCCTGGCAGATCGGGCGATGGCCCTCTGCGGCCATGCGCGAGTTGGTCAGGATCTGCGCGATCGCGTCCTTCGCGGCCGGGCTTTCCTCGTGCGCGTAGGCTTCGCCGAGCGCCTGGATGTAGTCGAGCGGGTGGTAGTAGCTGATGTACTGGAAGGCATCCGCGATCGACTGGATGAGGTCTTCCTGGCGAATGATCGTCATGGCGCTTGGTCTCCGGAATGACATGGGGGCAGAATGACGCAACGGGACCGGATGGTCCGGAAAGCGTGCGATTCTATCACCCGCGCGCCCGGCCCGTGACTGGTGAGGGTGTGTAAGTCCTGTGTAAGATACATATTCTTAAATGCCGGCGTTTCAGAGGCATCCGAGCGCCAGGGAGAGCAGGAGCTGTCCGGCCATGCTCCACCCGGGCGATTAACAGGCTGGACCCAACCAGCCCGCCCGCAAGGGTCAGCTTCAACCATTTGAACAGTTGAGGAGAGGTGAGCATGTCCAACGATCAGCAAGTCCGCATTTACAACCCCTCGGAAGAGATGGTCAGGAACGCAGCGGTGTCCGGCATGGATGGTTACCGCGCGCTGTGCAAGGAAGCCGAGGACGACTACGAGGGGTTCTGGGGTCGCCGCGCCAAGGAACTGCTGGACTGGAAGGTGCCCTTCACCCAGGTCCTCGATGAAAGCAACGCCCCCTTCTTCAAGTGGTTCGCCGACGGCAAGCTGAACGTCTCGTACAACTGCCTCGACCGCAACGTCAATAACGGCCTGGGCGACAAGGTCGCGCTGATCTTCGAGGCCGACAACGGCGAGGTCACCAAGGTCACCTACAAGGATCTGCTCGCCCGCGTGAGCAAGTTCGCCAACGCCCTGCGTGCCATGGGCGTCAAGAAGGGCGACCGTGTCGTCATCTACCTGCCGATGTCGATCGAAGGCGTCGTCGCCATGCAGGCCTGCGCCCGTATCGGCGCCACCCACTCGATCGTGTTCGGCGGCTTCTCGGCCCAGGCCCTGCGCGACCGTATCGAGGACGCCGGCGCGGTGGCGCTGATCACCTCCGACGGCCAGCACCGTGGTGGCAAGGCCCTGCCGCTCAAGCCGATCGCCGACGAGGCGCTGTCGCTGGGCGGTTGCGACTCGATCAAGAACGTCGTCGTGGTCAAGCGCACCGGCGGCGACTGCAACATGGTCGCCGGCCGCGACACCTGGTTCCACGACGCCTGCGCCAGTCAGCCGGAGGTCTGCGAGCCGGAGTGGGTCGAGGCCGAGCACCCGCTGTTCATCCTCTACACCTCGGGCTCCACCGGCAAGCCGAAGGGCGTGCAGCACTCCTCCGGCGGCTACTTGCTGCAGGCCGTGCTGTCGATGAAGTACACCTTCGACATCAAGCCCAACGACATCTTCTGGTGCACCGCCGACATCGGCTGGGTCACCGGCCACACCTACATCACCTACGGACCGCTTGCCTGCGGCGCGACCGAGATCGTGTTCGAAGGCGTGCCGACCTACCCGGACGCCGGCCGCTTCTGGAAGATGATCCAGGACCACAAGGTCAGCATCTTCTACACCGCGCCGACCGCGATCCGTTCGCTCATCAAGGCCGCCGACAACAACCCGGCCGTGCATCCGAAGCAGTACGACATGTCGAGCCTGCGCCTGCTCGGCTCGGTGGGCGAGCCGATCAACCCGGCGGCCTGGGAGTGGTACTACGAGAATGTCGGCGGCGGCCGCTGCCCGATCGTCGATACCTTCTGGCAGACCGAGACCGGCGCGCACATGATCACGCCGATGCCGGGCGCCACGCCGATGGTTCCGGGTTCGTGCACGCTGCCCTTCCCGGGCATCCAGGCCGCGGTGGTCGACGAGACCGGCACCGAAGTGCCCTGGGGCCAGGGCGGCATCCTGGTGGTCAAGAGGCCGTGGCCGTCGATGATCCGCACCATCTGGGGCGACCCCGAGCGCTTCAAGAAGGCCTACTACCCGGATGACTTCAAGGGCAAGCTCTACCTCGCGGGCGACGGCGCCATCCGTGACGCGGAAACCGGTTACTTCACGATCACCGGTCGTATCGACGACGTGCTGAACGTCTCTGGTCACCGCATGGGCACGATGGAGATCGAGTCGGCGCTGGTGGCGCACGAGAAGGTTGCCGAGGCCGCCGTGGTCGGTCGTCCGGACGATGTCACCGGCGAGGCGATCGTCGCCTTCGTGGTGCTCAAGGGCGCGCGTCCCACCGGCGAGGAAGCCGCCAAGGTGGTCAAGGAGCTGCAGGCCTGGGTCGGCCACGAGATCGGCCCGATCGCCAAGCCCAAGGACATCCGCTTCGGCGAGAACCTGCCCAAGACCCGTTCGGGCAAGATCATGCGCCGCCTGCTGCGCCAGCTGGCCAAGGGCGAGGACGTCACCCAGGACACCTCGACCCTGGAGAACCCGCACATCCTGGAACAGCTCAAGGGCTGATTCCGGAGGCGGCCGGGCCGTTCGCGTCCCGGCCGCGATCGAACGACAGGAGGAGATCCGGCCAACGAGCCGGACGCGGGGGGAGACCGGACGCGCGCAATGCGCGATCCTGATCGTACGAAGCGCCGAACCTGCCCCGAAGAGCAGGGCGGCGCCTCGTTTTTTCGTTTGCCGAGGCGGACATCATGGGAGTGACATGATGCGCAAGGGACTGGCCGGACAGCGTCTGGTGGCAGTGTTTCTCGCCGGCATGCTGTTGTTGAACTATCCGATTCTGTCTTTGTTCGACCGGCCGCTGAGCCTGTTCGGACTGCCGCTGCTGCATGTCTATCTGTTTGCCGTCTGGCTCGGACTGATCGGGGTGATTGCCTGGATCGTCGAGCGGGGGGCGCGCTGATGCGGAGGACGCGATGCTGCCGGGCTGGCTGATCATCGGGGCATCCTTCGCCTATCTGCTGTTGCTGTTTGCCGTTGCCTATTACGGCGACCGCCGCGCGGACCAGGGGCGCTCGATCATTTCCAACCCCTGGGTGTTCAGCCTGTCGCTCGCGGTCTACTGCACGGCGTGGACCTATTTCGGCAGTGTCGGGCGTGCGGCCTCGGGCGGTAGCGCATTCCTGCCCACCTACCTCGGCCCGACCCTGGGCCTCGCGCTGGCGTGGCTGGTGGTGCTGAAGATGATCCGCATCGCCCGCAGCTACCGCATCACCTCGATCGCCGACTTCGTTGCCTCGCGCTATGGCAAGAGTCACCTGCTCGGCGGTCTGGTGACCGTGATCGCGGTGGTCGGCATCGTGCCGTACATCGCGCTGCAGCTGAAGGCGATCTCGAGCGGTTACGCGCTGCTGATCGGCGAGCACGACACCCTGTTCCGGGTCGAGCGCCAGGGTGGATGGTGGCAGGACGGCACGCTCTACATCGCGCTCACGCTGGCGGCATTCACCGTGCTGTTCGGCACCCGCCACCTCGACACCACCGAACGCCACGAGGGCATGGTGGCGGCGATCGCCTTCGAGTCTGTGGTCAAGCTGCTCGCTTTCCTCGCCGTGGGGATATACGTCACCTACTGGCTCTATGACGGTTTCGGCGATCTCTACGCGCGGGCGGCCGCGCAGCCCGATCTCGCCGAGGTGCTCGCCTTCGACGGCGTCGGCCGCCTCGGTTACGGGGGCTGGTTCGCGCATGTGCTGCTGGCCATGCTGTCCATCATCTTCCTGCCCCGCCAGTTCCAGATCGCGGTGGTCGAGAACGTCAACGAGCAGCACCTGCGCCGCGCCACCTGGGCGTTCCCGGCCTATCTGCTGCTCATCAACGTCTTCGTGATCCCGATCGCCATCGGTGGCCTGCTGCATTTCGGGCGGGGTACCGTGGATCCGGACACCTTCGTGCTCACGCTGCCGATGGCCCACGACAACGCCGCGCTCGCGCTGTTCGTGTTCATCGGTGGCCTGTCGGCGGCCACGGGCATGGTCATCGTCGAGGCGATCGCCCTGTCGACGATGGTCTGCAACGACCTCGTGATGCCGATGCTTCTTCGCAGCAAGCGCCTCAATCTGGCTCAGGAGCGTGACCTCACCGGACTGCTGCTCGGCATCCGCCGCGGCGCCATCGTCGGCCTGCTGCTGCTCGGCTACCTGTATTTCAGGCTTGCCGGCGAGGCTTACGCGCTGGTGAGCATCGGCCTGATCAGCTTCGCCGCGGTGGCGCAGTTCGCACCCGCGGTGCTGGGGGGCATGTACTGGCGCGGCGGCACGCGCGAAGGCGCGCTCGCCGGCCTGCTCGCCGGCTTCGCGGTATGGGGCTACACTTTGATGCTGCCGTCCTTTGCCAAGTCGGGCTGGCTCGACCCGGGCTTTCTGGAGCACGGCCCGTTCGGCTTCGGCTGGTTGAAGCCCGAGCAGCTCTTCGGGCTTGCGGGCTGGGACAACATCAGCCATGCGCTGTTCTGGAGCCTGCTCGCCAACATCGGCTGCTATGTCCTGGTGTCGCTGGCGCGCGTGCCGACCGGCGCCGAGGCGACCCAGGGGGCGCTCTTCGTCGACGTGTTCCGGCGCGGTGAGTCGCCTCCGGCGAGCTTCTGGCGCACCGGCGCGGAGGTCCGCGACCTGCTGCCGCTGGTCGCGCGCTTCCTCGGCCAGCGTCGCACTGCGGACGCCTTCGGCGCCTATGCGCGCTCGCATGGGCTGGACGACGTGACGCAGCTCAAGGCCGACCCGGAGCTGGTGCACTTCGCCGAGTCGCTGCTGGCGGGCGCGATCGGCAGCGCATCGGCGCGCGTCATGGTGTCCACCGTGGTGCAGGAGGAGCCGCTCGGGCTCGGGGAGGTGATGGACATCCTCGACGAGGCTTCCCAGGTCAGGGCGTATTCGCACAAGCTCGAGGAGAAGTCGCGCGCGCTCGAGGCTGCCACGGCGGAGTTGCGGGCGGCCAACGAGCAGCTCAAGGAGCTCGACCGGCTCAAGGACGACTTCATGTCCTCGGTCACCCATGAGCTGCGCACGCCGCTGACCTCGATCCGCGCGTTCTCCGAGATGATGTCCGAGGACCCCGATATCGACGTCGAAGACCGTCAGCGCTTCCTCGGCATCATCGTCTCGGAGACGGTGCGCCTCACCCGCCTGGTGAACCAGGTGTTGGACATGGCCAAGATCGAGTCCGGCCACGCCGAATGGCACAACACCGACATCGATCTCCGCGAACTGGTGCAGCACTCGGTGGATGCGACCATGCAGCTGTTCCGCGACCGCGGCGCGCAGGTCCATGTGCATCTGCCCGCGTCGGTGCCCACCCTGCGTGCAGACCATGATCGGCTGTTGCAGGTGATGCTCAACCTGCTGTCGAACGCAGCCAAGTTCGTGCCGACGGGATCGGGACGCGTGGATGTGACGCTGCGTTGCGAGGGCTTGCGCTTGCGCGTGGACGTGAAGGACAACGGGCCCAGAATCCCGCCCGAGCTGCAACCGGTGGTGTTCCAGAAGTTCCGCCAGGGCGGCGACGAGCGCTCGCGTCCGCAGGGCACCGGACTGGGATTGCCGATCAGCCGGCAGATCGTCGAACACTTTGGCGGCCGGCTGTGGCTGGAGTCGGTGCCCGGCGAAGGCGCGACCTTCTCGTTCGTGCTGCCGCTGCCGTCTGCGACCGCCGTCCAATGACTTAGAATATGCGCCGGGGAGGAGTCAAAGATGAACAAGAAAGTCTTGATCGCCGACGACGAGCAGAACATCGTCATTTCGCTGGAATTCCTCATGAAGCGGGAGGGCTTCGAGGTGCTGGTGGCCAATGACGGCGAGGAGGCGATTCAGCGCATTCGCGCAGATCAGCCCGATCTCGTGCTGCTCGACGTCATGATGCCCAAGAAGAGCGGCTTCGAGGTCTGCCAGGAGGTGAAGGCCGACCCCGCGCTCGGCGCCGTGCGCATCCTGATGCTCACCGCCAAGGGGCGCGACACCGAGGTGGCGAAGGGGCTCGCGCTGGGAGCCGATGCCTACATGACCAAGCCCTTTTCCACCCGCGAGCTGGTGGACAAGGTGCGCAGCCTGCTGGAGCAGTGACCCATGCCGGCACGTGCGCGTTTCATGCTCGCGGTCATCGTGCTCTTCCTGCTCATGACCGGGCCGTTCCTGCTCACCGCGCTCATCGTGTGGGTCGAGACCCAGGGTGAGGGGCGCGAGCTGCTGATCGACGTCCTTGCCCCGCACCTCAGCCTGGGAACGATGCTCACCGCGCTCGGTTTCGCCGCGGGCGTCGGTGTGGTGCGTGCCCTGTTCCGGCAATACGTGCAGGGCCTGCTGCGGATGTCCGAGCACCTGCGCCTGATGCTCGGCGCCAACCGGGGCTTTCGCGTGCAGCCGGAAGGACCGCCCGAGGTCCAGGCGCTGGCCGCGGCGGCCAATCAGCTCGCCACCCAGCGTGATGAGCTCATGTGCGACGTCGCAGCGCAGATCGCGCGCGCGAAGGAGTCGGTCGAGCTCGAGAAGAACCGACTCGCCGCGCTGATGTCCGAGCTCACCCAGAGCGTGGTCGTGTGCAACCTCGACGGCCGCGTTCTCCTCTACAACAACCGCGCGCGGATGCAGTTCCGCGCGCTCTCCGATGCACCGGGAGTGGCCGGCGGTGGCGAGCTGATCGGCCTCGGGCGATCGATCTACGGGGTGTTCGAGCGCAACCTGATCGCGCACGCGCTCGACACCATCCAGCAGCGCCTGCGGCGTGGTGCCACGCAGGCGCAGGCTAACTTCGTGACCACGACCCGTGCCGGGCAATTGCTGCGCGTGCAGATGGCGCCGGTGCTGGCGGTGGCGGCGACGGACGAGCACAAGGCCCTGCCGCCGTCAGCAGAGGATGGCGGTGAACGCCTGCAGGCGGAGGAGGGCGCGGCTGCGGCTCCGGCCGAACGCACGATCACCGGTTTCATCCTCATGCTCGACAACATCACGCGCAATTTCGAGACCGAATCGCGGCGCGACCAGATGCTGCACAACCTCACCGAGGGCAACCGGGCTTCGCTCGCCAACGTGCGTGCGGCCGCCGACATGCTCGAATACGAGGATCTGCCCGACGAGATGCGCGTGCGCTTCCGCAAGGTGGTGCGCGACGAGGTGCAGGCGATGAGCCAGCGCCTGGACCAGACCGCGAACCAGTTCGCCGACTCGCTCAAGGCGCGCTGGCCGCTCGAGGAGATGCTCGGCGCCGACCTGATCGCGGCCGTGCAGCGCCGCATCGAGACCCGCATCGGACTGCCGACCAAGCTCGAGGAAGTGGACGAATCCTTGTGGGTGAAGGTCGACAGCTTCTCGCTGATGCAGGCCATCACCTACCTGGCGAGCCGCCTGTCGGACGAGTTCGAGGTGCGCGAGGTCCGTTTCCGTCTCAGCGCTGCAGGCCGGTTGGTACACCTCGACCTGATCTGGTCGGGGCAGGCGATGAGCACCGAGACGGTCATGAGCTGGGAACTCGAGCCGATGAAGGTCGAGGACGAGAGCAGCCCGCTCACGGTGCGCGACGTCATCGACCGTCACGACGGCGAGATGTGGCTCGAGCGCGAGAAGGTGCGCCACCGCGCCTTCTTCCGTATCCTGCTGCCGGCGGCGACCCCGCAGGAGCAGGCCGAGGCCGAGACCTACCTGCGTGGCGAGAGCCGCCCCGAGTACTACGACTTCGACCTCTTCGCCTGGTCGGACCGCTCGCATGGCCTCGAGGACCGCCTGCTCTCCGAGCTCACCTACACGGTCTTCGACACCGAGACCACCGGCCTCAACCCCTCGCAGGGCGACGAGATCATCCAGATCGGCGCCACGCGCATCCTCAACGGCAAGCTGCTGCGCAGCGAGTCCTTCGAGCAGCTGGTCGATCCGCAGCGTCCCCTTGCAGCCGAGTCGGCCAAGATCCACGGCATCACCTCGGACATGCTGCGCGGCCAGCCGACGATCGACAAGGTGCTGCCGGCCTTCCACGCCTTTGCCACCGACACCGTGCTGATCGCCCACAACGCGGCCTTCGACATGCGTTTCCTCCAGCTCAAGGAAGAGGCGACGGGCCTGCGCTTCGATCAGCCGGTGCTCGACACCCTGCTGCTGTCGGCGGTGATCCAGCCCAATCAGGAGTCGCACCGCCTGGAGGCGATCGCCGAGCGCCTCGGCCTCACCATCGTCGGCCGCCATACTGCGCTCGGCGATGCGATCGTCACCGCGGAGGTGTTCCTCAAGCTGGTGCCGCTGCTGGCCGAGAAGGGCATCCGTACCTTGCGCGATGCGCGCGAGGCTGCCGAGAAGTCCTACTACGCGCGGATCAAGTACTGATGACGCAGCGGCGCTGCGAAGACCGGCGGAGGCGGGGTTGAGGCGCAACGCCGGCTTTGCGCGCCAGCTGCGACGCTATTACGGCGTCTATACGCTGACATTCGCGATCTTCGTGGTGCTGCTCGCGATCGGCGAGTCGATGGGCCTGTCGCAGCAGCTCATCGGTCACGTCTTCCTGTTCGTGACCATCGCCATCTACGCCACGATCGGGGTCATGAGCCGGACCTCGGACGTCTCCGAGTATTACGTCGCGGGCCGGCGCGTGCCGGCGCTGTTCAACGGCATGGCAACCGCGGCCGACTGGATGAGCGCCGCGTCCTTCATCGGCCTGGCCGGCACCCTTTATTTCAGTGGTTTCGAGGGCCTGGCCTTCGTCACCGGCTGGACAGGGGGGTTCGTGCTGGTGGCGCTGCTCCTTGCGCCCTACCTGCGCAAGTTCGGCCAATACACGATCCCCGACTTCCTCGGCGCGCGCTACCAGGGCAACGTGGCGCGCCTGGTCGGTCTCGGGGCGGCGGTGCTGGCGAGCTTCGTCTACCTGGTGGCGCAGATCTACGGCGTCGGCCTGGTGACCAGCCGGTTCGTGAGCGTCGAGTTCGAGATCGGCCTCTTCATCGGCCTCGCCGGCATCCTGGTGTGCTCCTTCCTCGGCGGCATGCGCGCCGTCACCTGGACCCAGGTGGCACAGTACGTGATCCTGATCATCGCCTATCTCGTGCCGGTGGTGATCCTCTCCTACAAGCTCACCGGGATTCCCATTCCGCAGGCGGTGTACGGGAAGGTGCTGCAGCAGATCAGCGCGCAGGAGGACGAGCTGCTGAATGCTCCGGCCGAGGTGGAGGTCCGCGAGATGTACCGTCAGCGCGCACAGAACTACGGCGTGATGATGGCCGAGCTGCCGGAGTCGCTCGAGATCGAGCGTCGCGTCCTCATCGAGCGCCTCAACGACATGCGGCTCAATGGCGCCCCGGCGCGGGACATCGCGCTCGCCGAGCGCGCGCTGCGCGACCTGCCGCGCACGCCGGCCGAGGCGCAGCAGCAGTGGGAGCGCGCCCGGGTCGAGGCGCTCGAGCGCTCCAGGCCGCCACCCCGGCACGCCGACGCGCACCCGGGCGCGAACGCGCAGGAATCTGCGGTCGCGCGCAACAACTTCCTTGCCCTGATGTTCGTGCTGATGGTCGGCACCGCCGCGCTGCCGCACATCCTGATGCGTTACTACACGACGCCGGGCGTGATGGAGGCGCGCCGCTCGGTGATGTGGTCGCTGTTCTTCATCTTCCTGCTCTACGTCACCGCGCCGGCCTATGCGGTGTTCGCGAAGTGGGAGGTCTATCACAACGTGGTCGGCTCCAGCCTCGAGATCCTGCCCGACTGGGTGGCGTCCTGGGGGCGTGTCGGGCTGGTGCGGATCGAGGACCTCAACGGCGACGGCATCCTGCAGCTCGCCGAGCTGCGCCTCAACACCGACGTGATCGTGCTCGCCACGCCCGAGATTGCGGGCCTTCCATACGTGGTGTCGGGACTGGTGGCTGCCGGCGGGCTGGCGGCGGCGCTGTCGACCGCCGACGGCCTGTTGCTGACAATCTCCAACGCGCTGTCGCACGACCTCTACTACAAGGTCATCAACCCGCAGGCCACCACCCATCGCAGGCTGGTGATCTCGAAGTCGCAACTGCTGGTGGTGGCGGTGGTGGCGGCCTGGGTGGCCTCGCTGCGGCCGGACAACATCCTGTTCATGGTCGGGCTGGCGTTCTCGATCGGCGGCTCGGCCTTCTTCCCGGCGCTGGTGCTGGGCATCTTCTGGAAGCGTGCCAACCGCCCCGGCGCCGTCTCCGGCATGCTGGCCGGCCTCGCGATCACGCTCTTCTACGTCGTGCGCACCCATCCCTTCTTCGGCGGGTCGATGGCGAATGCCTGGTTCGACATCAACCCGATCTCGGCCGGCGTGTTCGGCGTGCCGCTCGGGTTCCTGACCATCGTCGTCGTCAGCCTGCTGACCAAGCCGCCGCCGCAGGAGATCCAGGACCTGGTCGACTACGTGCGCTACCCCGATCTGCCCGGACAGCCGCGCCCGGATCTCTGATCGAGGTACTTGAAGCGCGGCCGAGTTGCCCCACATAGGGTTCAGTTCAACGATTCCCGAGGATGCCGACGATGCGCTTCGAAAAGCTCACCACCAAGTTCCAGCAGGCCCTCGCCGATGCGCAGAGCATCGCCGTGGGCAACGACCAGCAGTTCATCGAGCCCTTGCACCTGGTGCAGGCGCTGCTCGAGCAGGACGACGGTGGCAGCGTGTCGCTGCTGCAGCGCGCGGGCGTCAATGTGCCGCCGCTCAAGGCCGCCGTCTCCAAGGCCATCGGCCGGCTGCCCAAGGTCGAAGGTCATGGCGGCGAGGTCAGCATCGGCCGCGAGCTCAATAACCTGCTCAACGTCACCGACCGCGAAGCGCAGAAACGTGGCGACCAGTTCATCGCCAGCGAGATGTTCCTGCTCGCGCTCGCCGACGACAAGGGCGAGGCGGGTCGTCTGCTCAAGGACAATGGCCTCGCCCGCAAGGCGCTCGAGGCCGCGATCGAGGCCGTGCGCGGCGGCGCCAGCGTAGGCAGCCAGGACGCCGAGGGCCAGCGCGAGTCGCTGAAGAAATACTGCATGGACCTCACCGAGCGCGCGCGCAGCGGCAAGCTCGACCCGGTGATCGGCCGTGACGACGAGATCCGCCGCGCGATCCAGATCCTGCAGCGCCGCACCAAGAACAACCCGGTGCTGATCGGCGAGCCGGGGGTGGGCAAGACCGCGATCGTCGAGGGCCTGGCGCAGCGCATCGTCAACGACGAGGTGCCCGAGACGCTCAAGGGCAAGCGCGTGCTGTCGCTCGACATGGCGGCGCTGCTGGCGGGCGCCAAGTATCGCGGCGAGTTCGAGGAGCGCCTGAAGGCCGTCCTGAAGGAGATCGCCCAGGACGAGGGGCGCATCATCCTCTTCATCGACGAGATCCACACCATGGTCGGCGCGGGCAAGGCCGAAGGTGCCATGGATGCGGGCAACATGCTCAAGCCCGCGCTCGCCCGTGGCGAGCTGCACTGCATCGGGGCCACCACGCTGGACGAGTACCGCAAGTACATCGAGAAGGACGCCGCGCTCGAGCGCCGCTTCCAGAAGGTGCTGGTCGAGGAGCCGACGGTCGAGGCCACCATCGCCATCCTGCGTGGCCTGCAGGAGAAGTACGAGATCCACCACGGCGTCGACATCACCGACCCGGCGATCGTCGCCGCGGCCGAGTTGTCGCACCGCTACATCACCGACCGCTTCCTGCCGGACAAGGCGATCGACCTGATCGACGAGGCCGCGGCGCGCATCAAGATGGAGATCGACTCCAAGCCCGAGGTCATGGACAAGCTCGACCGCCGCATGATCCAGCTCAAGATCGAGCGCGAGGCGGTGAAGAAGGAGAAGGACGAGGCCTCGCAGAAGCGCCTGCAGCTGATCGAGGACGAGCTCGCCAAGCTCCAGCGCGAGTACAACGACCTCGAGGAGATCTGGAAGGCCGAGAAGGCCAAGGTCGCCGGTTCGGCCCACATCAAGGAAGAGATCGACGCGCTGCGCGCGCAGATGGCGGAGTACCAGCGCAAGGGCCAGCTCGACAAGGTCGCCGAGCTGCAGTACGGCAAGCTGCCGCAGCTCGAGGGTCAGCTGAAGATGGCGGAGCAGGCGGGCGAGAGCGCCACGCCCAACAAGCTGCTGCGCACCCAGGTTGGCACCGAGGAGATCGCCGAGGTCGTCTCGCGGGCCACCGGCATCCCGGTGAGCAAGATGATGCAGGGCGAGCGCGAGAAGCTCTTGAAGATGGAGGACAAGCTGCACGAGCGCGTGGTCGGCCAGGACGAGGCGGTGCGCCTGGTGGCCGACGCCATCCGCCGTTCGCGCGCCGGCCTGTCGGACGAGAACCGGCCGTATGGTTCCTTCCTCTTCCTCGGGCCCACCGGCGTGGGCAAGACCGAGCTGTGCAAGACGCTGGCGAACTTCCTGTTCGACTCCGAGGAGCACCTGATTCGCATCGACATGAGCGAGTTCATGGAGAAGCACTCGGTGGCGCGCCTCATCGGCGCCCCTCCGGGCTACGTCGGCTACGAGGAGGGCGGATACCTCACCGAGCAGGTGCGGCGCAAGCCCTACAGCGTGATCCTGTTCGACGAGGTCGAGAAGGCGCACCCGGACGTGTTCAACGTGTTGCTGCAGGTGCTCGACGACGGCCGCATGACCGACGGCCAGGGGCGCACGGTGGACTTCAAGAACACCGTGATCGTGATGACCTCCAACCTCGGCAGCCAGATGATCCAGGCCATGGCCGGCGATGACTACGGCGTGATCAAGCTCGCGGTGATGGCGGAGGTGAAGACCTACTTCCGTCCCGAATTCATCAACCGCATCGACGAGGTCGTGGTGTTCCATGCGCTCGACGAGAAGCACATCGCCGGCATCGCGAAGATCCAGCTGCAGTATCTGGAGAAGCGCCTGGCGCGGCTGGAGATGGCGATGGAGGTCAGCGATGCCGCCCTCGCCGAGCTGGCGACCGCCGGCTTCGACCCGGTGTTCGGCGCGCGGCCGCTCAAGCGCGCGATCCAGGAGCGCATCGAGAACCCGCTCGCGAAAGCGATCCTCGAGGGCAGGTTCGCTGCGAAGGACCGCATCCGCGTCGATGCCGAGGGTGGGCAGCTGGTGTTCAGGCGCGCGTAGCGGGTCGCTTGCGCATGCCCGGGGCGGAGGACAGGGGCGGCCGGTGGCCGGTCGCTCGCGTCCTCCGCCCGCTTGCGTCTACACCCGGGCGTTTGCCCGGATCCAGTCGGCGAAAGCGTCGACCGTGAGTGGGCGGGAGAACAGGTAGCCCTGCATCGCGTGGCAGCCGCGCTCGGCGAGGTAGTGTCGCTGCTCGGGCGTCTCGACGCCCTCGGCCACCACTTCCATGCCGAGGTCGCGGCCGAGCGACAGTGCCGCTGCGGTCACGGCGGCGTCTTCGGCATTGCCGGGCAGGTCATCGACGAAGGAGCGGTCGATCTTCAGCCGCGCGATCGGCAGGCGCTTGAGGTAGGACAGGCTGGAGTAGCCGGTGCCGAAGTCGTCCAGCGCGAGGGTTAGGCCCAGGTCGACCAGGTCCTGCAGGCGGCCGTGCAGGTCCTCGTCGGGTGCCATCAGCGCGCTCTCGGTGATCTCCAGTTCGAGGCAGGCGGGATCGGCGCCGGTTTCCTCCAGCATGCGCGCGACCATGGGCACGAAGTCGCGCTTGCGGAACTGCAGCGCAGAGATGTTGATCGCGACGACGAGGTCGGGCAGGCCGGCAGCACGCCAGCGTACCTGCTGGCGGCAGGCTTCGCGCAGCACCCACTCGCCGAGCGGCGCGATCAGGCCGGTTTCCTCCGCGAGCGGGATGAAGTGGTCTGGCGGGACCATGCCGCGCTGCGGATGGATCCATCGCACCAGCGCCTCGCAGCCATAGGGGCGGCCGGTCGCGGCCTCGATCTGCGGCTGGTAGTGCAGGACGAGCTCGTTGCGCTCGAGGGCGCGGCGCAGGTCGTTCTCCATCTGCAGGCGCTGGGTGGCGCGGGCATTCATCTCGGGGACGAAGAAGCGGTAGGTGTGGCGACCGGCTTCCTTGGCGCCGTACATCGCCGTGTCGGCATGCTTGAGCAAGGTGTCGACCTCGGATCCGTCGCCCGGGAAGAGCGCGATCCCGATACTTGCCGACAGATGCAGCTCGTGGCCGTCGATGGTGAGCGGCTCGGCGAGCGCGGCGAGCATGCGATCTGCGACCAGCGCGGCCTCCTCCACGTGCGACAGGCGCGACAGCAGCGCGACGAACTCGTCGCCGCCGAGGCGGGCGAGGAGATCCTCGTCGCGCACGCACTTCGACAACCGGCTCGCCACCATCGCCAGCAGGCGGTCGCCCGCCGGATGGCCGAGCGAGTCGTTTACCGTCTTGAAGTTGTCGAGGTCGAGGAACAGGATCGCGAAGATGTCGGCGTGGCGCGCAGCCGAACATAGCGCGATGCGGGCCTGCTCCTGCCACGCGCTGCGATTGGGTAGCCCGGTCAGGGTGTCGTAGCGGGCGAGATACTGGATCTTGGCCTCGGCCTCGCGCGCACTGGTCACATCCTGTGCGGTGCCACGGATGCGGGCGAGCTGGCCGTCCTGCCAATCGCCTTCGATGCGGAATTGCAGCGTGCGCGGGGGCAGGGTGTCGGTCTTGCAGTCGAACATCACGCGGCCGGGGCGGTCCGCGGCCGTATCCAGTCCCTTGCGCAGGGCGGAGCGGCTAGCCGGCGACACCGCATCGATGAGTGCATCGAGGCTGTCCAGGGGGCTGTCCGCGGTGCCCAGGAGCAGGTGCAGCTCCGCGGAGGTACGCAGCCCTGACAGCCCCGAAACGGTCTCCCAGCTGCCCATGCGCGCGATGCGCTGGGCGTCGATGAGCGCTGCCTGCTTTTCGTTCAGGCTCGCGCTCGCCGCCGCGAGCTCGGCGGTGCGCTGTTCAACCAGCGCGTTGATGCGCCGGTTGCTGCCGGTGGTGATGAGGAGCAGTGCACCGAGCATCCCGGTGGCAAGCAGGCCGACGGCCACCGTGGCCCAGGCTGCCCAGCTGCGCAGTTGCTCGACATAGGCCGGGCTGGCGCGCATGCGAAGCTCCCACTGGCGCCCGCCGAAGGAGATCGGTGCCGCGTGGGCGAGGCCGTCGCGCGTCCAGGCCGGGTGATCGGCGGTGAAACCGCCTGCAAGACAGCCACCCTCGCGCGTGTCGGGCTCGGCGAGGCAGTAGTCGATGGTCGCTGAGCGCGCGCCATCGAGCGCGGCGGCGAGGACGTCGTCCATGCGGAAGGTGGCCGTGACGACGCCACGCAGCGGGGTGCTCGCCGTCAGGCTCGCGGACTCGAAGACCGCAAGGTAGACCGCCACGCCGTTCTGCTGTCCGCTCGCCTGCACCAGGCGCAGGCGGGCGGTGGCCGCTGGCTGGCCGGTCGCACGCGCGCGCGCGATCGCCTCCGCGGCCACCGGCAAGGACAGCGGGTCCATGCCGAGCGCCCGCTCGTTGATGCCCTCCGGTGCGATGTGCAGGATCGGCAGGTACTCTGGACGCTGCGCGGCAGGGAAGACACGGCCGGCCTCGTCGCGATCGCGGATGGCGAAATCATGCAGCCCTTCGCCACGCACCGACGCCTCGAATGCGCTGCGTCCGTCCTCCGGCACGCGCGGGTTCCAGCTGAAACTCTGGGTGCCGGGATGGCGCTCGAGCCAGGGCGTGACGAAGCCACGGAAGTCGCGCGCGGAGACGTGCTCGCTGACCGAGAGCAGGCGCTCGATCGAGCGCATCATGTCGATGTGGCTGTCGAGCCGCTTCTGCAGGAGACCAGCCAGATGGGCCGCGTCGCGGTCGAACTGAGCCTGGACGCGCATGTGCTCCCAGCCCACCACCTGGCGGTAAGCGAGCGTGAGCAGCACCAGCGCCAGCGCCAGCGGCACCGCCACCGCCACCCGTCGCGGCCGCCACGCCGAGGTCGGCAAGCCGAAGAAGACGAAGACGAGCGGGGTGGCGACGAGCGCACCCAGGGTGTCGCCCGCCCACCACGACCACCAGTTGAACAGGGCCTCGTCGGCGGCGATCACGCCCGCCCATACCAGCGCGGTGACCGAGAGCGTGGCGCTCACCAGCGTACTGAGCGGCACCGTGACCGCGAGCAGGCGAACCACGGCGCGCGGCGTGTCGAGGGCGTTCGGAAAACCGATCAACCTGCGCGCGAGCAGTACGCCGACGATGGCCTGCAAGGTGGCGGCCATCGGTACCACCATCGGCCCGAGCGGGCTCCAGCCCGGTGTGCCGATCAGCGGCCAGGCGGCGACCAACTGCACGAGCGCGGAACCGAGGAACACTGCGGGCCAGTACCCGAGCCCGAAGATCAGCAGGGCCGAGAGCGCGATGCCGGCGGACGGAAAGAAGGGAGCGGTGTAGCCAGGTGGAATGGCAAGTCCGAGCGCCAGGTGGCCTGCGGCCCAGTAGGCCAGGGTGATGAGGGTCAGTCGTGAAATCTTCGCGCGCATGGACCGAGTATAAATATCGTCCCCTCAAGCGCTTCGTGACGTATCGCATGGTCACGGGCAGAAGTACGCCGCAATGCGCTAAACTGCCGGGCTTCGACAGGCGCGTGCTGCGGACCTGCCGACGCTCCCTAGTGGCTTGAATGGAATTGACGATGTTCGAGGCTGTTCGCAACAACAAGCGCATTGCGCAGATCATCCTGGGGATCCTGGTGATTCCCTTTGCCTTCTTCGGCATGGACGCATATTTCAGCGATTCCGCCACCGGCAACGAGGTCGCCCAGGTGGGGGGGACGTCGATCAGCGCCTTCGACTTCGATCAGGCCCTGCGCGAGCAGCAGGATCGACTGCGCGCCAATGCCGGCGGTCAGGTCGATCGTGCGCTGCTCGAGTCGGCCGAACTGCGCCGTGTCGTGCTCGAGAACCTGATCAACCAGCGCGTCCTTGCGCTCTACGCGGCCGAGAACCGCCTCGTGGTCACGCCCCAGCAACTGCAGGAAACCATCGCCGGCGTCGAGGCCTTCCAGGAGGACGGGCGCTTCTCGCTGCAGCGCTACGAGAACCTGGTTCGCGCCCAGGGCATGAGCCCGGCGACTTTCGAGGCCCGCCTGGCGCAGGACGTTCGGGTGCAGCAGATCGTCTCCGCGGTGGGCGATGCCGGTTTCGTGCCGGATGCGTCCGCGCGCCGCTTCCTCGACGCCCAGCTCGAGGAGCGCCGCATTCGCGAGCTGCGCTTCTCCGCCGAGCGCCTGGGCGCCGACGCGGCGGTGAGCGACGAGCAGGTCGCCGCCTACTACGAGGCCAACCCGACGCGTTTCGAGCGCCCCGCGCGCTTGCAGGCGGAATACCTGGTGTTCGATCGCGCCGCGGTCGAGGCGGGCATCGAGGTCTCCGAAGAGGCCGTGCGCGCCTTCTACGAGGGCAACCCGCAGCGCTTCGGGGTGCCCGAGGAGCGTCAGGCCCGTCACATTCTGCTCAGTCTGGCCGATGGTGCCGAGCAGGCCGAAGTGGACAAGGTCATGGCCGAGGCGAAGGCGCTCGTCGATACGCTGCGCCAGAATCCGGCGCGTTTTGCAGAACTCGCGCGCGAGAAGTCGCAGGATCCGGGTTCCGCCGGTCGCGGTGGTGATCTCGGCTTCTTCGGTCGCGGCATGATGGTCGGCGCCTTCGAGGATGCGGTGTTCGCGCTCGAGAAGGGCCAGATCGGCGACCCGGTGCGTACCGAGTTCGGGGTGCACATCATCGAGGTCACCGACATCAAGCCGTCTTCGGTCAAGCCGCTCGACGAAGTGCGCGCGGAGATCCTCTCCGAGCTGCGCGGCCAGGAGGCCGGCCGGCGCTTTGCCGAGCTGGCCGAACACTTCGCCAACACGGTGTATGAGCAGCCCGACAGCCTCGCCCCCGCGGCCGAGGCGGTGGGCATCGAGATCAGGACCAGCGACTGGATCAGCCGCGACGCACCGCCGCCGCCGTTCAACAACGAGCGCCTGCTCAACGCGCTGTTCGGCGAGGAGGCCACGCAGAAGGGGCGCAACACCGAGGCCGTCGAGATCGGCAACGGCACCCTGGTGTCGGCGCGGGTGAAGGCGTTCGAAGCCGCCAAGCGCCTGCCGCTCGAGGAGGTGCGCAGCCGCATCGTCGATGAACTGCGCCGCGAGCAGGGCAGGACGAAGGCGCGCGAACTGGGCGAGGCTGCACTGGCAGCGCTGAAAAAGGGCGAGGCCGGCCCGGGCGGCTGGGCTGAGGCGCGGACCCTGCAACGCGCGGCGCCCGGCCTGCCTGCGCAGGCGATGCAGGCGGTGTTCTCGGCGCCTGCCGATCCGCTGCCGGCGCACGTGGGCCTTGCCTCGGCGGAAGGCGATTACGTCATCTACCGCATCGAGGCCGTCCAGCGCCCCGAGATCGCCGCGGACGATCCGCGCATCGCCGCGGTTGCCTCGCAATACGCCCAGTTGCTGGCGGGGCGTGATTTCGGCGCCTTCCTCAGCGACCTGCGCCAGCGTTACGAGGTCAGCATCAGCCCTTCGGCGCTGCAGGTCCAGCAGCAATAAGCCGACGCGTCGCCCGCTGCAGGGACGCACAAACTGAAACGCCCGGCCTGTCGAGCCGGGCGTTTCAGCTTGTCTGCGCCTGATTTCTCGCGCAGGCGGCCGTTGCCGGCCGGCGTGCCGTGCGCTTACTGCGGCACGGGGGCGGGGTTGCCGAGTGCGGTGACGTTGAACCCGGCGTCGACGTACATGACCTCGCCGGTAATGCCGCTGGCCAGATCCGAGCACAGGAAGGCGGCGGCGTTGCCGACCTCGTCGATGGTGACGTTGCGGCGCAGCGGGGCGTTGTGCTCGTTGAAGGCGAGCAGCTTGCCGAAGCTGCCGATGCCCGACGCGGCGAGGGTCTTGATCGGGCCGGCGGAGATCGCATTGGCGCGCGTGCCCTCGGGGCCGAGGGTGACCGCCAGATAGCGCACCGCGGCCTCCAGGCTGGCCTTCGCCAGACCCATGACGTTGTAGTTCGGCATGGTGCGCACCGCGCCCAGGTAGGACAGGGTCAGCACGCAGCCGTTGCGGCCCTTCATCATCGGGCGGGCGGCCTTCACCAGCGCCGGGAAACTGTAGGCGCTGATCTCCTGCGAGATGCGGAAGGCTTCGCGGTTGAGTCCGTCGAGGAAGTCGCCTTCGAGCGCCTCGCCCGGGGCGAAGGCGATCGAGTGCACCAGGCCGTCCAGACCATCCCAATGCTGGCCGAGTTGCGCGAACAGGGCGTCGATCTGGGCGTCGTCCTGGACGTCGAGCGGAAACACCAGCTTGCTGCCGAAGTCGGCCGCCATCTTGGCGACGCGCTCCTTGAAGCGATCGTTCTGGTAAGTGAAGGCAAGCTCCGCGCCTTCACGGTGCATGGCCTTGGCAATGCCGTAGGCAATCGATCGGTTGCTGAGCAGACCGGTGATGACGATTCGTTTGCCGGCGAGAAAGCCCATGGATCGAGACTCCGAATGACGAACCCTGGATTATAGCCATAACCCTGATGGGGTCAGGTTCTTCGAATCGCATCGCGCGCCAAAACCTGCCAGAATCCGGGCTTCCGCAGACATTCCGCATGCACGTGCGCTGGACCCAACGCCTTCCTCGAGCCCTCCGCTGTGCCGCCCTCCGCCCGTCCTCTCCGATCGTGGCGGAGAGGGCGTGGGCGCGCGCCGTCGCGCGTGCGGTATTGCCCGGCCTCGTCGTGGCGGGGATTGCCGCCGGCTGCGGCGAGGTGTGGAACGACCCCTATCCGGCGGACGAGCGCGGCAGCAATGTGCTGTACACCGCCTTCACCGAACGCCCCAAGCATCTCGATCCGGTGCAGTCCTACAGCGAGGACGAGGCCACCTTCCTGTACCAGATCGTCGAACCGCCGCTGCAGTACCACTACCTGAAGCGCCCCTACGTGCTCGAGCCGGCCACCGCCGACGCCATGCCACGCCTGCGCCGGCTGGATGCGGCAGGACGCGAGCTGCCTGCCAGCGCCGATGCGGCGCGCGTGGCGCGCACGGTGGTGGAGGTGCGCATCCGTCCGGGCATCCTCTACCAGCCGCATCCGGCCTTCGCGTTGCGCGAGGACGGGCAGCCGCGCTATCTCGGGCTGAGCAATGCCGACCTGCGCGGTGTGCGCGGGCTGGGCGACTTCGCCGAAACGGGCAGCCGCGAGCTCGAGGCGCGCGACTACGTGTATCAAATCAAGCGCCTGGCGCACCCGCGCCTGCATTCGCCGATCTTCGAGCTGATGGCCGAGTACCTGCCTGGACTCAAGGAACTCCAGGCGTCCCTGGCTGCGGCAAGCGCCGCGGATGGCGGCGCCGCGGCGGGCGGAGCGGGCGAACCGCCGGGCTGGCTCGACCTCGACCGCTTCGCGCTGCCCGGCGTCGAGGTCATCGATCGCTACGCCTACCGCATCACCCTGGAGGGGGCTTATCCGCAGTTCCTGTACTGGCTGGCGATGCCCTTCTTCAGCCCGGTGCCGCGCGAGGTCGATCGCTTCTTCGCTCAGCCCGGCATGGGCGAGCGCAACCTCACCCTGGACTGGTGGCCGGTGGGTACCGGGCCATACATGCTGGTCGAGAACAACCCCAACGCGCGCATGGTGCTCGCCCGCAACCCCAATTACCGCGGCGATCCCTACCCCTGCGCGGGCGAGCCGGGCGACGCCGAGGCCGGGCTGCTCGCCGACTGTGGCAAGCCGATGCCCTTCATCGACCGCATCGTGTTCTCGCGTGAGCGCGAGGGCATCCCGTACTGGAACAAGTTCCTCCAGGGCTACTACGACGCCTCGGGCGTGTCTTCGGACAACTTCGACCAGGCGGTGACGCTCACCAGCCAGGGCGAGGTATCGCTGTCCGAGGACATGGAGGCGAAGGGAATCCGGCTGCTGACCTCGGTGTCGCCATCGATCTTCTACCTCGGCTTCAACATGCTCGACCCGCTGCTCGGCGGCGGCGAGACCCGCGCCGGACGCGAGCGCGCGCGCAAGCTGCGCCAGGCGATCTCGATCGCGCTCGACATGGAGGAGTTCGTGTCGATCTTTCTCAACGGCCGCGGCGTGCCCGGCATGAGTCCGCTGCCGCCGGGCATCTTCGGCGCGCGCGCAGGCCGCGCCGGCATCAACCCGGTGGTGTACGAATGGCGGGGCGGCGAGGGCGCCGACGCCCGCGATGGGCGCGCGGTGCGGCGTAGCCTCGACGAGGCGCGGCGGCTGCTCGCCGAAGCCGGCTGGCCGAACGGGCGCAACGCGCAGACCGGCGAGCCGCTGGTGATCAACCTCGATACCACCCCGGGCGGGCTGGGTGACAAGGCGCGCTCGGACTGGCTGGCGAAGCAGTTCCGCGAGCTCGGTGTGCAGTTCGTCGTGCGGCCGACCGACTTCAACCGCTTTCAGGACAAGGTGCGCCAGGGCAATGCCCAGCTGTTCTTCTTCGGCTGGAACGCCGACTACCCGGATCCGGAGAACCTGCTGTTCCTCCTTCATGGCCCGCAGGGGAAGGTGAAGTTCAACGGGCAGAATGCCGCCAATTACGCCAACCCGGAGTACGACGCGCTCTTCGAGCGCATGAAGGCGATGTCCGACGGCCCAGAGCGCCAGCGGATCATCGACCGCATGGTGGCGATGCTGCAGCAGGACGCGCCGTGGATCTTCGCCTTCCACCCGATGTCGTATTCCCTGCAGCACGGCTGGGTGCTCAACCGCAAGACCGGGGCGATGGTGCGCAACACCATGAAGTACCAGCGCCTCGACATCGCCCGCCGCGACGCCGCGCGCGCGGCGTGGAACCGGCCGGTGCGGTGGCCGCTGGGCGTGGTGGCGCTGCTGCTGGCGGCAATGGTCGCACCCGCGGTCGTGCATTGGCGCCGGCGCGAGACCGCGACCGCGGCGCCGGGCGGGGCGGCAGGCGCCGCCGGACCGGATGCCGGAGGCGGACGCTGATGCTGGGCTACCTCGTCCGCCGCGTGCTCTACGCGGTCCCGATCCTGATCGGGGTGAACCTGCTCACCTTCGTCCTGTTCTTCGTCGTCAACTCGCCCGATGACATGGCGCGCATGCACATCGGCGTCAAGCGCGCGACGCCCGAGGCGATCGAGCGCTGGAAGGTCGAGCGCGGCTACGACAAACCGATGTTCGTCAACGCGACCGCCGAGGGCAGTGCGCGCCTTACCGACACCATCTTCTTCGACAAGTCGCTGCGCATGTTCGCGCTCGAATTCGGCCGCGCCGACGACGGCCGCGACATCGGCCAGGAGATCCGCGACCGCATGGGCCCATCGCTGGCGATCGCGCTGCCGACCTTTGTCCTCAGCCTGTTCGTGTCGATCAGCTTTGCGCTGCTGCTGGTGTTCTTCCGCGCCACCTATCTGGATTTCTGGGGCGTGGTCCTGTGCGTGGCGATGATGTCGATCTCGAGCCTGTTCTACATCATCGGCGGGCAGTGGCTGGTGTCGAAGCTGTGGGCGCTGGTGCCCATCTCGGGCTACGCGCCGGGCCTGGACGCGGCGCGCTTCCTGGTGCTGCCGGTGCTGATCAGCGTGGTGGCCGGCATCGGCTCGAGCGCGCGCTGGTATCGGACCATCTTCCTCGAGGAGATCTCCAAGGACTACGTGCGTACCGCGCGCGCCAAGGGCCTGTCCGAGCTCGCCGTGCTGTTCCGCCACGTGCTGCGCAACGCGCTGATCCCGATCCTGACCGGCGTGGTGGTGGTGATCCCGCTGCTCTTCATGGGCAGCCTGCTGGTGGAGTCCTTCTTCGCGATTCCCGGCCTGGGCAGCTACACGATCGACGCGATCAACGCGCAGGACTTCGCCGTGGTGAGGGCGATGGTGTTCATCGGCTCGGTGCTCTACATCATCGGGCTCATCCTCACCGACATCTCATATACGCTGGCTGATCCGCGGGTGAGGCTGGAATGAGCGCGCCCTTGGGCTTCCAGCCGGTGCTGCTGTGGACCGATGCGCTGCTCTTCGCGCTCATCGGGCTCGCGTTGCTGGGCGTGGCACATGCGCTTGCCAACGAACCCTTGCGCGCGGCGTGGCGCAAGGTGGGCAAGCGCCCGACCGGCATGGCGGCGGCGACGGTGCTGCTCGCCTTCGTCGCCATCGGGGTCATCGACAGCCTGCATTACCGCCCCCTGCTGCCTGCCGTGGAGGCGGCCGCGGTGAACGCGGGCGAGACCGTGGAGAGGGCCGGGGGTGCGAGCCGGGAGGGTGGGCGCAGCGGCGCGGCGGCGCCGGTGTACTCGACCGAGGTCCTGTCCGCGCTCGATGCGCTCCTCGCGCCGCTGCGCCTGCAGACCGAGAAGACCTACTCGGCGCCCTTCGCCTGGCAGCTCTACCAGCGCGAGACGCTGACCCTCGCCGACGGCCGGCAGGTGCGCGAGTTTCCGCGCCTGGTCCATGGCGCGGCCCATCTCGATGCGCCGGAAGCCGGGCGTGGGGCGGACGTGGCGGCGAGCGTGGCGCGTGCGTTCGGCCAGGCCGCGCTGTGGTGGGCAGGCGCCTTCCTGGTCCTCGCCACCCTTGTCTGGCGCGGCAGCGGCCTGGGCTGGGGGGAGGTGGCGGGGGCGATGCTGGGCGGGCGCACGGTGCTCGCCTGGCGGGCAGCGCTGGTCACGCTCGGCTGCATCCTGCTCATCGTGGCGCTGTGCGTCGAGCTTGCGCCGCGCTATCACGTGCTCGGCACCGACAAGGTGGGTCAGGACGTGCTCTACCTTGCCCTCAAGAGCGTGCGCACCGCGCTGGTGATCGGCACCGTCACCACGCTGGTGATGATGCCCTTCGCGGTCGCGCTCGGCATCGCGGCGGGCTACCTGGGCGGGTGGGTGGATGACGCAGTGCAGTATGTCTACACCGTGCTCAACGCGATTCCCGGGGTGTTGCTGATCGCCGCCGCCGTGCTGATGATGCAGGTTGTCATCGATACCCACCCCCAGTGGTTCGACACCGCCGCCGAGCGCTCCGACGCGCGCCTGCTGGCGCTGTGCTTCATTCTCGGCATCACCAGCTGGACCGGGCTGGCGCGCCTGCTGCGCGGCGAGACGCTCAAGCTGCGCGAGCTCGAGTACGTCCAGGCGGCGCGTGCCTTCGGGGTGAGGACGCCGGCCATCCTGCGCCGCCACATCCTGCCCAACGTGATGCACATCGTGATGATCGCGCTGGTGATGGATTTCTCCGGGCTCGTGCTGGCCGAGGCGGTGCTGTCCTATGTCGGCATCGGCGTCGATCCGACCACGATCAGCTTCGGCACCATGATCAACATGGCGCGCGCCGAACTTGCGCGCGAGCCGATGGTCTGGTGGTCACTGGCCGCGGCCTTCGTGTTCATGTTCGTGCTCGTGCTCGCAGCCAACCTGTTCGCCGACGTCGTGCGCGACGCCTTCGACCCGCGTCGGGGGTGAAGGGTCGCGGCCGCGACCGGCGCGCGGGTCATCCCCTCGGATCAATGGGGTCAGACCCCATTGATCTCACTGCGGTCAGCGTGACCGCAGTGCAACGCTTGAAGATACAAGAACCCCATGAGAGACCTTCGATTCGACAACCGCTTCGTGCGCGAGCTGCCCGGCGACCCCGAGGAGGGGCGGCATGTGCGTCAGGTGCATGGGGCGTGCTATTCGCGGGTCGAGCCAACGCCGGTGCGCGCGCCGAAGTTGCTGGCGTGGTCGCGCGAGGTGGCGGATCTGCTCGGCTTCGATGCGGCTGATGTGCGCAGCCAGCGGTTCGCGGAAGTCTTCGGCGGCAATGCGCTGCTGCCCGGCATGGAGCCCTACGCCGCGTGCTACGGCGGTCATCAGTTCGGCAACTGGGCGGGGCAGCTCGGCGACGGGCGTGCGATCACCCTCGGCGAGACGATCAACCCGCGGGGCCAGCGCTGGGAGCTGCAACTCAAGGGCGCGGGCCCCACGCCGTATTCGCGCAGCGCCGACGGGCGCGCAGTGCTGCGCTCGTCGCTGCGCGAGTTCCTGTGCAGTGAGGCGATGCATCACCTCGGCGTGCCGACCACGCGCGCGCTCAGTCTGGTGGCCACCGGAGAACAGGTGGTGCGCGACATGTTCTACGACGGGCGCCCGCGCCCCGAGCCGGGCGCGGTGGTGTGCCGGGTGGCGCCGTCCTTCATCCGTTTCGGCAACTTCGAGATCTTCGCCGCGCGCGGCGAGGAGTCGTTACTGGCGCGCCTGATCGATTTCACCATCGAACGCGACTTTCCCGAACTTGCCCAGGCCGAGCCCGACCCGGCACGGCGGCGCATCGCCTGGTTCGAGGAGGTGTGCCGGCGCACCGCGGTGCTGATGGCGCACTGGATGCGGGTGGGCTTCGTGCACGGGGTGATGAACACCGACAACATGTCCATCCTTGGTCTGACCATCGATTACGGGCCCTACGGCTGGATCGACAATTTCGATCCCGACTGGACGCCGAACACCACCGACGCTGGTGGCCGCCGCTATCGCTTCGGCCACCAGCCGCGTATCGCACACTGGAACCTGTGGCAGCTGGCCAACGCGATCTACCCGGTGATTCGTGCGGTCGAGCCGCTGGAGCGCGCGCTGGTCGCCTACGCCGACGTCCACGAGGCGGAGTACCGCCGGATGATGCAGGCCAAGCTCGGCCTTGCGGATTGGCGCGCGGGGGAGCAGGCGGACGACGGGCTGCTCGAGCAGCTTCAGCGCCTGCTGCAGCGCGGGGAGATGGACATGACGCTGTTTTTCCGTCGGCTCGCCGATGTCGACCTCGAAGCGCCGTCCCTGGCTGTCTTCGAGGAGGCGTTCTATGACCCTTCCGCGCGCGCCGCGGTCGAGGACGAGCTGGTCGGGTGGCTGCGCGCCTACGCCGCGCGGCTGCGCATCGACGGCGTCCCGGGCGCGCATCGGCGCGCGGCCATGAACCGCGTGAATCCGCTCTACGTTCCGCGCAACTATCTGGCGCAGCAGGCGATCGATGCAGCCGAAGCGGGCAATGTGGGCGAGCTCGAGGCCTTGCTCGAGGTGCTGCGCCAGCCCTACGTCGAGCAGCCCGACAGCGAGCGTTTTGCCGCTCGTCGTCCCGACTGGGCGCGCAACAAGGCCGGGTGCTCGATGCTGTCCTGCAGTTCCTGAAAGCCCTCTCCCTGCTCCGCTCCCGAGCACGCTTGCGAGACGAGCAGTTCGGGGGTACCTGCCCGGTCGCTCGGCGGGTGGTGGCGACGCGTCGCCCGGACTAGGATGAGAGAAGGAGAGGACCCCCCGCCGGGGCGGTTCCGACCGGGGGAGGGAGACGATGTCCGGTGTCGCCTTGCGCCAGTCTGAGGGGGCCGCTTTGCGCGTGCGTGCGATCGTTCGATCTTCGTCTGTCCGGGAGGCGCTCGCGCGCATGCCCATCCTGCTTGGCTGCGACGATGCCGTGCTCGATGTGCTGGCGTGCGAGGCGGGCTTTGTCCGCCTTGGGTCGGGCGCTTCGGTCTTCGAGCGCAGCTCGCTGCCGACGGGCCTGTTCTTCGTCTTCAGCGGCGCCGTGCGGCTGATGTCGCAGTGCCTGGAGGGGCGGCCCAAGGTGGTCGAGATCTTCGAGCCCGGGCGCATGTTCGGGGAAATCGGCGTATTCACCGGGCAGCGCTATCGCACGTGGACGCAGGCGATCGGCAGCACGGTGCTGGTCCATGTGCCGCGCGGGCATGTGCTCGAGGCGGTGGCGATGGACAACGCGCTCTCCAATCGCATGCTCGGCGCCGTATGCGCGCGCACCCAGCGGCTTATCGACAGCATCAGCAGCACCGCGTCGGGTGCCGCTTCGGTGCGGGTGGCGAGCTACCTGCTCGAGCAGCTTGAACGCACGGTGCGCCCCGATGGCTGCATCGTCCTGCCCGCACCGAAGAAGGCGATCGCCTCGCTGCTCAACCTGACGCCCGAGACCCTGTCGCGCGTGCTGCGCACGATGATGGAGGAGGGCGTGCTCAGCGTCGGGGGGCGACGCATCCACGTTCGCAACCGGACGCAACTGGCGCAGATGGTCGTCGCCGAGGCAGCGCCCGTCAGCTGAGCGCGGGGACCTCGCGGCGTCTAGCGCAGGCGTGCGGCCACCTGCGGGAAGACCGCTTCAAGCTCCTTGAGCTCGCGGCGGTGACGTTCGGCGATGCGCGCCACCAGGCGCTCCCCGGCGGGCGTGAGGTGTACCTCGACCGCGCGGCGGTCGTCGCGACCGGGACGACGCTCGACCAGTCCGAGCTTCTCGCAGCGCGACACCAGGGAGACCACCCCGTGTTGATGGGCCTGGAGCCGCTCGGCCAGTTCGCCCACGTTGGCCCATTCGCGACCGGGATAGCCCTTGACCTGCAGCAGCAGCAGGTACTGCAGGTTGGTGATGCCGTGCCGGCGCGTCAGCAGCTCCGAAAAGCGCAGAAAACGCCGCAGCTGGTAACGGAAATCGGCCAGGGCCTCGTATTCACTCTTTTCGAGAGGCGGCGTGGCGGTCGCGGACGGTTCGGCTTTGTTTTTCATCAGGGGCAATTCTAGTCTCCGCCGCCACGCTCCGGGTGGCTGGCTCCGCGTGCGGCAGTGGGGGGCGGATCAGGCCTTCACCCGCATCAGGCGCTGCTTCTCGCGCTCCCAGTCCTTTTTCTTCTCGTCCTCGCGCTTGTCGTGCAGCTTCTTGCCCTTGGCGAGCCCGATCTCGAGCTTGATGAGACCTTTCTTGTAGTGCATGTCGAGCGGCACCAGCGTGTAGCCGGCGCGCTCGACCTTGCCGATCAGGCGCGCGATCTCCTTCTTGTGCAGGAGCAGCTTGCGGGTGCGGGTGGGGTCGTGGCGGACGTGGCTCGAGGCGGTGGTGAGCGGCGTGATGTGCATGCCGAAGAGGAAGATCTCCTCGCCGCGGATCACCACGTAGGATTCCTTGATGTTGGCCCGCCCGGCACGGATGGCCTTCACCTCCCAGCCCTCGAGGACCATGCCGGCCTCGTGCTTCTCCTCGATGAAGTAGTCGTGAAACGCCTTGCGGTTTTCGATGATGCTCATGGTGTGGCGGTCCTTCGGGCGCGTGGCGGGCAGCGAAGCGCTGGCCCGCATGCGGTAGAATTGCGCATTTTAACAGTTCGGCTGCGCGCCCGTTCCGGCCGCTGCGCAGTTCCGACATCCCTCCTTGCCCATGGCCGAAGTCAAGAAGCTCGTACTGATCGAATTCACGCCTGCGCAAATGTTCGAGCTGGTCGATCGTTGCGAGGATTACCAGCAGTTCCTGCCCTGGTGCGGCGGTGCCGAGGTGCATGAGCGCACCGCCACCGTCACCGCAGCGACCCTGCACATCAACTACCACGGTATCAAGGCGCATTTCAGCACGGAGAACCAGAAACGTTATCCGCACGAGATGACGCTGCGGCTCACCGACGGCCCGTTCACCCACCTCGATGGACACTGGCTGTTCACCGCGCTCGGCGATACCGCCTGCAAGGTCGAGTTCCAGCTTCGCTATCAGTTCGCCAGCAAGCTGCTCGAAAAGGTGCTCGGCCCGGTGTTCAACCACATCGCCAACACCTTCGTCGATTCCTTCGTGAAGCGTGCGGGGCAGGTCTATCAATCTTCTTCAGCGTCGGGAGCCGGCAGATGAGCGCCATGATTCAGGTCGAGGTGGTCTATGCGTTGCCGCAGCGCCAGGAGGTGGTGACGGTCAAGCTGCCCGAAGGGGCGAGCGCGCGCCAGGCGGTGGAGGCCTCCGGTCTGCTCGAGAAATATCCGGACATCGAGCTCGACCGCCGCAACAAGCTCGGTATCTACGCCAAGCTCGTGAAGGCCGACGCCGAGGTGCGCGATCGCGACCGCGTGGAAATCTACCGTCCGCTCATCGCCGACCCGAAGGCCGTGCGCAAGAAGCGCGCGGACGAAGGCAAGGTCATGAAGAAGGGTGGCGGGTCCGCCGAAGAGGAAGCCTGAAGCTCGGGCCCGCAGTCAGGGCTTCGCTGCCCGAATGGAGGCGGGACGCGTGGTTCCGGGCATGAAACCCGTCAGCGACGATTCCCTTCGCGCGCGCCGTCCTACTGGCAGCTTTCCGAGAGCTGCTGTCGCAGCCGGCCAGCCTCTTCGGCTCGGGCGGTGTCGTCAAGGAACTCGCGTCCGCCCGCGGCATTGAAGCGACTGACGCGCTGGCCGGACTCGAGCGCCGCCAGTTGATTGCGCGCCTGTTCGCAGAAACGCTGGCGCTCGGCTTCGCGTGCGGCCTCCTCGTCGGCCTTTGCCGCGGCTTCCGCAGCGGCGGCACGGCGCTCGCGGAAGGCCTGTTCGCGCTCCGCGAGGGTGGGCGGACGTGCGGCTTCTGCCGCCTTCGTCGCGTCGCCTTCGGGCGCGGGTTCGACTGCCGCTGGAGGCGGGGCGGGACGCGGCACCGGCCCGCCACGGATCACATTCACGTCGCCGGTTGGCGGCGGCGTGTCGCTGTAGTGCATGCGGCCGTCCTTGTCCTTCCAGCTGTAGATCTGCGCAAGCGCGGGCAGCGCTGAGAACAGGGCGACGACGAGCGCGGCACGGCGAATCATGAGGAAATCTCCCGGACGCGCCGCTTACATGGCGCTTTGGCGCTCTGTATAATACGGATTTGGTCGAAAGGAAAAAAGCCATGCGAGTGATTCAGAAGGCGCTGACCTTCGATGACGTCCTTCTCGTTCCCGCCCACTCCACGGTTCTTCCGCGTGACGTCGGCCTGCAGAGCCAGGTCACGCGCCGCATCCGTCTGAACATCCCGCTGCTCTCCGCGGCGATGGACACCGTCACAGAAAGCCGTCTTGCCATCGCGTTGGCGCAGGAAGGCGGCATCGGCGTCGTGCACAAGAACCTCACGCCCGCAGAGCAGGCGGCCGAGGTGCACAAGGTCAAGCGCCACGAGTCAGGCATCCTCAAGGATCCGATCACCATCCCGCCGACGATGAAGGTCGGCGAGGTCATCGCGTTGCAGCGTCAGCATCGCTTCTCCGGCGTGCCGGTGGTGCAGGGCGGCAAGGTTGTGGGCATCGTCACCAACCGCGACACCCGCTTCGAGACCAACCTCGACCAGCTCGTCACCCAGATCATGACGCCGCAGGAGCGCCTGGTCACCGTGCGCGAGGGCGCCAGCCTCGACGAGGCGCGCGAGCTGCTGCGCGTGCATCGCCTCGAGCGCGTGCTCGTCCTCAATGAGGCGGGCGAGCTCAGCGGCCTCATCACCGTCAAGGACATGATGAAGTCCACCGAACACCCGAACGCGGCCAAGGACGAGCAGGGCCGTCTTCGCGTGGCGGCGGCGATTGGCGTGGGTGCGGGCACCGAGGAGCGTGCCGAGCGCCTGGCCGAGGCCGGGGTGGACATGATCGTGGTCGACACCGCTCACGGCCACTCCCAGGGCGTGCTCGATCGCGTCACCTGGGTCAAGAAGCATTTCCCGCAGATCGAGGTCGTGGGCGGCAACATCGCCACCGCGGCCGCGGCGCGTGCGCTGGTGGATGCGGGCGCGGACGGCGTCAAGGTCGGCATCGGCCCCGGCTCGATCTGCACGACGCGGATCGTGGCCGGCGTGGGCGTGCCGCAGATCACCGCGATCGACAATGTCTCCACCGCGCTGGCGGGCACCGGCGTGCCGATGATCGCCGATGGCGGCATCCGCTTTTCCGGCGACATTGCCAAGGCGATCGCGGCGGGCGCGAACTGCGTGATGCTCGGCGGCCTCTTCGCCGGTACCGAGGAGGCGCCGGGCGAGACCGTGCTGTTCCAGGGGCGCTCGTACAAGTCCTATCGCGGCATGGGTTCGCTCGGTGCGATGGAGAAGGGTGCAGCCGACCGTTACTTCCAGGACGAGAACACCGGCAACATCGACAAGCTGGTTCCGGAGGGCATCGAAGGCCGTGTGCCTTACAAGGGCTCGGTCGGCGCGGTCATTCATCAGCTGATCGGTGGCTTGCGGGCCTCGATGGGCTACCTCGGCTGCCCTGACATCCCGACCATGCATGCGCGCGCCGAGTTCGTCCAGATCAGCTCCGCCGGCATGCGCGAGTCGCACGTCCACGATGTGCAGATCACCAAGGAAGCGCCGAACTACCAGATCAGCTGATCGCGCCTCCATGAAACACCCGGGCGGCTGCGAGGCCGCCCTTCCTTTTTCGACGTTCGAGATTTCCGCCCCATGGCCCACCAGAAGATCCTCATCCTCGATTTCGGCTCCCAGGTCTCCCAGCTGATCGCGCGCCGCGTACGCGAGCAGCAGGTGTATTGCGAGCTGCATCCCTTCGACGTGTCGGACGAGTTCGTGCGCAACTTCGGCGCGCAGGGCGTGATCCTGTCGGGCGGCCCCAACTCGGTCTACGAGGCGGAGGACTGGCGCGCGCCGCAGGCCGTGTTCGAGCTCGGCGTGCCGGTGCTGGGCATCTGCTACGGCATGCAGACCATGGCCAGCCAGCTCGGCGGCAAGGTCGAGAGTTCGGCCAAGCGCGAGTTCGGCTACGCCGAGATGCGCGCACGCGGGCATTCGAAGCTGTTCAACGGTATCGAGGATCGGACCAACGCCGAGGGGCACGGCCTGCTCGACGTGTGGATGAGCCATGGCGACAAGGTCACCGCGCTGCCGCCGGGCTTCAAGGTCATCGGCAGCAACGAAGCCACGCCGATCGCGGCCATGGCAGACGAGGCGCGCGGCTTCTACGGCGTGCAGTTCCACCCCGAGGTCACGCACACGATCAAGGGCAAGGAGATGATCGCGCGTTTCGTGCACGACATCTGCGGCTGCGGTCACGATTGGAACATGCCCGACTACATCGACGAGGCGGTGCAGAAGATCCGCGAGCAGGTGGGCGACGAGGAGGTCATCCTCGGCCTGTCGGGTGGCGTGGACTCGTCGGTAGCGGCGGCGCTGATCCACCGCGCGATCGGCGACCAGCTCACCTGCGTGTTCGTCGACCACGGCCTGCTGCGCCTCAATGAAGGCAAGCTGGTGATGGAGATGTTCGCCGGCCGCCTGCATGCCAAGGTCGTGCATGTCGACGCGACCGAGCAGTTCATGGGCCACCTCAAGGGTGTCACCGACCCCGAACAGAAGCGCAAGATCATCGGCCGCGAGTTCGTCGAGGTCTTCCAGGCCGAGGCGAAGAAGCTGCCGAACGCGAAGTGGCTCGCCCAGGGCACCATCTACCCCGACGTGATCGAGTCCGGCGGCGCCAAGAGCAAGAAGGCGCACACCATCAAGAGCCACCACAACGTCGGTGGCCTGCCCGAGACGCTGGGCCTGAAGCTGCTCGAGCCGCTACGCGACCTGTTCAAGGACGAAGTGCGCGAGCTCGGCGTGGCGCTCGGCCTGCCGCACGACATGGTGTATCGCCACCCCTTCCCGGGGCCGGGCCTGGGCGTGCGCATCCTCGGCGAGGTGCGCCAGGATTTCGCCGACCTGCTGCGCCGCGCCGACGCGATCTTCATCGACGAGCTGCGCGCCGCCGACTGGTACGACAAGACCAGCCAGGCCTTCGCGGTGTTCCTGCCGGTGAAGAGCGTGGGCGTGATGGGCGACGGGCGCACCTACGAGTACGTGGTGGCGCTGCGCGCGGTGCAGACCCAGGACTTCATGACCGCGCACTGGGCGGAGCTGCCGCACAGCCTGCTCGGCAAGGTCAGCAACCGGATCATCAACGAAGTCCGCGGCATCAACCGCGTGGTGTACGACATCTCCGGCAAGCCGCCGGCGACCATCGAGTGGGAGTGACACGCTGAAGTCTCCTTCATCGGCCGCACCCGCCCGGGGGCTGGCCGAGGAAGGGGCGAACGGGCCTAGTCTTTCCGCCCCAGCTGTTTTTGCGCGTACATGCGCGCGTCCGCGGCGGCCATCAGTTCGGTCACGCCCGGGTGCCTTTCGGGGTCGAACTGCGCCGCGCCCACGCTGTATCGAAGCGCGTAGCCGCGCGCCGCGTCGCTGTTGTGCGCATGTACGGCAGCGCTCAGACGGGCGAGCGGTTCGGCGAGCGTGTGCTCGTCGGCGTTCGTCACCAGCACTGCGAATTCATCACCGCCCAGCCGCCCGATCACATCCACCTCGCGAAAGGTTTCGCGCAGCAGGCGAGCGAAGTCGGCGAGCGCGCGGTCACCCTCCGCGTGGCCGAAGCGGTCGTTGATCTGTTTGAAGAGATCGAGGTCCACGTACAGCATCGCAGCCGGCTTGCCCATCCGCCGGCACATGTTCAGGGCTTGCTGGGCAAGGCGTTCGAAGCCACGCCGGTTGGACAGCAGCGTGAGCTCGTCCATGCTGGCGAGCTGGACCGCGGCGAGCTCCTGTTCTGCCATGTGGGCAAGGTCGCGTAGCAGTGCGAGGTCGTCGGCGCCGAAGCTGCGTGGCGCCGTATCGATCACGCACAGCGTACCGAGCTTGCTCCCGTTCGCGGCCTGCAGCGGACATCCCGCGTAGAACCGGATCCCGGGCGGACCGGTGACGAGCGGGTTGTCCGCGAAACGCGGGTCGAGCGCGGCGTCGGCGACGACCAGGGTGTCGTCGTCGAGGATGGTGTGGCCGCAGAACGAGACGTCGCGCGTCGTTTCGGTGGCCGCCAGTCCCATGCAGGACTTGAACCACTGACGGTCGGTGTCGACCAGGCTCACCAATGCGATCGGTACGTTGAACAGGCGCTTGGCCAGCCGGGTCAGCCGATCGAAGCGCTCCTCCGGGGCCGTGTCGAGGATGTTCAGGGCCCTCAGGGTTTCGATCCGGCGCGACTCATCGGGAGGGAGTGGGGGGGCGTGCATGGCGGGGCGGCTGTGTGGTCGATCGATTCGTGTGTGTCGTACGTCCGGCTGGAGCGTTCGCCCCCGTGCGGCGGGCGGGCTGAATGAGCGTGTCAGCCCCCGTTCGCGACGATAGTCAAAACCATAAGTTTGCTCAAGGTATTCATAAGCATGGGTAATTCCAGCGCGCCCTCGGAGCCGGGTCAAGGGTGATCACGCAGGAGCGAGGACGGGGCGTGATGGCCAGGCGTGTCGCGCTCCCGGCATCGCGCGCCGGGACGGGCGCGGTCCTGCGGTAAGATCGAGCGGGTCGCCGGCTCGCCCTCGGCCGGCGCGCGTTCGAACAGCATCATCGCTACTCCTTCGTGATTCTCATGTCCCGTCGTGTCGCAACGCCCCTTCCGCAGTCCGTCCCCGCAGCCCGGTCAATGGCCGGGGTCGCCGCGTGGGGAGCCGTGCCCTGCCGCAGACGAGGGGGCTGCCATCGCTGCAGGGAGGCGGCGGGTGGCCGGAAGTCTGCTGGAGGGGGCGCATGACGGCCTGCGTCCGCTACTGGCTCCGCGTGCTGCGCAGGACCCTGCGGCTGTGGCTGGACGCCCAGGTGTTCGTGCATGCGGCCGCACTCGCCTTCTTCACCGTGTTTTCGGTGGCGCCGGTGGTGATCGTCGCCGTGACCCTGGTTGGCCTCGTACTCGGTGAGAGCGCGGCCCAAGGGCAGATCGTCGAGCAGTTGCGATCCGCGATCGGGGCGGAGGCGGCGGCCGCGGTGCAGACCGCGGTCGAGAACAGTCGCATCCAGCACAGCGGCCTGTTGCCGACCATCGCCGGCGTCTGCGCGATCCTTTTCGGGGCGACGACGGTGTTTACACAGATGCAGAACGCGCTCAATGCGATCTGGGGGGTGGCGCCGCGGCCGACGCGCAGCAGCGTGTTCATCTACCTGAAGACGCGCCTGCTGTCGCTGGCGGTCGTGCTCGGGATCGGCTTCGTGCTGCTCGTGTCGCTGACGCTGAGCGTCTTCGTGCGTGCGGCCGTCACCTTCGCGCAGGACTGGCTGCCGATTCCGGTCCCGGTGGTGCTCGGGCTGGACTGGCTGGTGGCGCTGGTCGTGGTCACGCTGTTGTTCGCGACCATCTTCCGCGTGCTCCCTGACGTGGTGCTGGCCTGGCGGGACGTGCTGCTCGGCGCCTTCGTCACCGCCTTGCTGTTCGCGCTCGGGCGCGCGCTGATCGCGATCTACCTGTCCACCACGGCGACTGCCTCGACCTATGGCGCTGCAGCCTCGCTGGTGCTGCTGCTGCTATGGGTGAACTATTCGGCCCTGATCCTGCTGTTCGGCGCAGCCTTCACGCGTGCCCACTTCGAGGCCGCAGGCCGCAAGGTGCGCCCGCGCGCAACCGCGATCTGCGTGCACCGGCAGTTGATCGAGGACTAGCGGCCCCCGGGGCCCGCGACGGCTCAGTTGCGCAGCAGCTGGAGCTTGAAGTGGTGCTGGATGAAGGACTGGAATTTTTCCACGCCCTCGAGCGCCAGGCGCAGTTCGCCCTGCTCCATCGCATTCAGGCGGTCGAGCGCGACGTAGTTGCTCGGCGTCGCGTTCGCCCGCAACGCGGCGACCTGGCCCTGCAGGCGCATGATGACGAGGAAGTCGAACGCCGCCCGCAGGTCGGCGAACTGGTCGGGTCGCATCACGCCGCACTCGACCAGGGCCTCCATGCGGTCGTGCGTGCTGCCCTCGAGGCGTGCGGCTTCGATCGCGAGCGCCTTGATGCCGTCGGTGATGGCGAAGATGCCGGCCTTCTTCAGGTCGACCTCGCCGCGGTGGGGGCCGGATTTCTCCACCTTGATGCGCCCGAACCAGCCGAGCGGCGGGGCGAAGCGCGTCATGTTCTGCGCCATGCGCACGAGGAAGCCCTGTTCCTGGCTCATGTAGTGGAAGGCGTGGTCGCGCAAGGCCTCCACCAGGTCGGTGCGGCCGTAGATCGGGCGCAGATCCATGAACATGCTGCCGGTCATGACGTTCTCCGGCGTTGGCGTCGAGAGCCAGCGGGTGAGCTCCTGCCGCCAGGCCGCCAGGCTGCGCCGCCACTGCGGGTTCTTCGCCATGATGCCCCCCGGGCAGGGCGGGACGCCGATCGAGATCAGCGCGTCGATAAGCTCTTGCGAGAAGGCTTCCAGGCGCGCGACCTCGGCGGCGCTCAGGCTGTCGGCGTAGATGATCGCGTTGTCCTGGTCCGTCGACAGCGTCTGCTCGCCGCGACCCTCGCTACCCATGACCACGAACGCGAAATCCGGCGTGAGGTCGGGGTAGCGCTCGGCGCGCAACAGCTCGATGAGGCGAATCAGCACCTGGTCGTTGAGATTGGCGATCAGGCGCACCATCTCGCGGATCGCGATGCCGGTTCCGGCGAGGTGGACGATGAGCTTCTGGATGCGACCGTGGAGTTCGCGCAGAGCGTCGAGCGAGTCCGCCTTCTCGATGTCGAGCACGAGCTGGTGGGGCGAATGGGCCTGCACACGGAGGATGTCGGTGACGGTGATGATGCCGGCGAGCGCCCCGGCGGCATCCACGACGACGAGGCGGTGGATGTTGTGCCGCGACATGCGGTAGAGCGCCTCGTAGAGGACGTCGTCCTCTGCGATCGTATGCAGCGGGGCGCTCATCACGTCGGCGACCCGCAGCGTGGAGGGCGGCCTGCCGGTTGCCACGACCTTGTTGCGCAGGTCGCGGTCGGTGAGGATCGCGCTGGGCCTGCCATCGCTTACCACGACCACGCACGAGATGCTGCGCTCGCGCATGCGGGCGACGATGTCGACGAGGTCGTCGTCCGCGGTGCAGCTCACCACGCTGCGCTGATAGAAATCCCGGATCGGGCGGAAGAACTCGTTCTCGTCTGCCATGCCTGTACGCGCCTCGCTGCGCCGTAAACAGGCGTCATTCTACCCGTTGCCGGGTTGCGCTCAGGCGCTGGCGTGCAGCGCCTGGCTCAGAAGCAGCCCCGGGTCGAGCGCGACGACCTCGCCGATCATGATCAGGGCGGGGGTTCGCAAGCGGGCAGCGCGCACCGCCTCGGGCAGGCACGCCACGGTGCTGCTCACGCCGCACTGCGCGGGCGTGGTGGCGGCGTGGATCACCGCAGCCGGCGTGTGCGCGGGCAGGCCGTGTGCGATCAGGCGTTCGCAGATGATGTCGAGCGCGCCCAGCCCCATGTAGATCACCACCGTCTGGCGGGGGCGGGCGAGGGCGGTCCAGTCGAGGTCGACGGTGTCGTCCTTGAGGTGTCCGGTGGCGAAGACGAGCGTCTGCGCGTGCTCGCGGTGGGTGAGCGGGATACCCGTACAGGAGGCCGCGCCGGCAGCCGCCGTGATGCCGGGGACGATCTCGCATTCGAGCCCGTCACCGAGCACGGCGGCCATCTCCTCGCCGCCGCGGCCGAATATGAAGGGGTCGCCGCCCTTGAGGCGCACGACGTCGAGCCCCTCTCTGGCGAGATCCACGAGCAGCCGGTTGATCTCGTGCTGCGGCAACGCATGGTTGCCCGCTTCCTTGCCGGCGTACACGCGGCGTGCGGACGCCGGAATGAGGGCGGCCACCGCATCGCCCACCAGGTGGTCGTAGACGACCGCCTCGGCATTGGTGATCAGGCGCATCGCCTTGACCGTGAGCAGATCGGGATCGCCCGGGCCGGCACCGACCAGAAACACCTTGCCGGGGCCACCGCGCTTACCCTGCGCCTCCACGCTGGTGCCGGAGGCCGAGCTGCCGCGGTGGGCACGCGGTCCGGATGGCGCGCGAAAGCTGCGTGCCTGGGCGCTGCTCGACGGCACTGCGTCTGATGCCTGACTTCCTGCATACATGTTGGGTCTCCGGCGTTCGGGTGAGGCGGTCTTGTTCATTGTCTGGGCGATTCGTGCGCGGCCTGGAAACCCCTCCCGTCCGGTCCTCTGGGGCGGATCGGGAAGACCCGCGAGGTCCGCTCGGAGCGCGTCTGGCGGGCTTTCCGGCGCCACTGAACTTTATCCCTAGGCTTCATGTGGAAAATTAATTCACATCAAGGATGGGGCCTCCTTGAAAAAACCATACTGCGCTCACTCTGTTGTTTCACATCCCGTGTCGTGTAAGGAGAGGGCAATGCAAAAGAAACGTTTGATTGGTTCAACTCTGGCGATGGCGATCCTGCCGCTGGCCATGAGCAGCGCATGGGCCGCGGATGCGCCCAAACTGACCGCCGAAGAAATGGAGCAGGGCAAGCAGATCTACTTCGAGCGCTGTGCCGGCTGCCATGGCGTGCTGCGCAAGGGCGCCACCGGCAAGAACCTCGAGCCGCACTGGACCAAGACCGCTCCTGACGGCACCAAGCTCGAAGGCGGCACGCTCAAGCTCGGTACGGACCGTCTCGAGAAGATCATCGCCTACGGTACCGAAGGCGGCATGGTCAACTATGACGACATCCTGACCAAGGAAGAGATCAACCTGATGGCTCGCTACATCCAGAACGAGCCGCCGATCCCGCCCGAGTTCTCGCTCAAGGACATGAAGGACAGCTGGAAGCTGATCGTTCCGGTCAAGGACCGTCCGACCAAGCAGATGAACAAGGTCAACCTGAAGAACGTGTTCGCGATCACGCTGCGCGACGCGGGCAAGCTGGCCCTGGTCGATGGCGACACCCACAAGATCTGGAAGATCCTCGACACCGGCTATGCGGTGCATATCTCGCGCCTGTCGGCTTCGGGTCGCTATGTGTACACCGTCGGTCGTGACGGCCTGACCACCATCATCGACATGTTCTACGAAGAGCCCACCACGGTCGCCACCGTGCGTCTGGGTTCGGACGCGCGTTCGGTCGACACCTCGAAGTTCAAGGGCTACGAGGACAAGTATCTGATCGGCGGCACCTACTGGCCGCCCCAGTACTCGATCATGGACGGCGAGACGCTCGAGCCGATCAAGGTCGTGTCGACCCGCGGTCAGACCGTCGACGGCGAGTACCACCCGGAACCGCGCGTGGCCTCGATCGTCGCTTCGCTGCAGAAGCCGGAGTGGGTGGTCAACGTCAAGGAAACCGGCATGATCCTGCTGGTGGACTACAGCGACATCAAGAACCTCAAGACCACCACGATCGAATCCGCCAAGTTCCTGCATGACGGCGGCTGGGACGCCTCGGGTCGTTACTTCATGGTTGCCGCCAACGCCTCGAACAAGGTCGCCGCGGTCGACACCAAGACCGGCAAGCTCGCCGCCCTGGTCGATACCGCCAAGATCCCGCACCCGGGTCGTGGCGCCAACTTCGTCCATCCGGAGTTTGGTCCGGTGTGGTCGACCGGCCACCTCGGCGACGCCGTCGTCTCGCTGATCTCCACGGCTTCCGACGATCCGAAGTTCGCCAAGTACAAGGATCACAACTGGAAGGTGGTGCAGGAGCTGAAGATGCCTGGCGCCGGCAACCTGTTCGTGAAGACCCATCCGAAGTCGAAGAACTTCTGGGCCGACGCGCCGATGAACCCGGAGCGTGAGATCGCCGAAGCGGTGTTCGTGTTCGACAAGGCCGACCTGAAGAAGGAGCCGGTGCGCATCGACGTCGCCAAGGATTCGGGCCTGCCCGAGAGCAAGGCGATCCGTCGTGCGGTGCAGCCCGAGTACAACGAGGCCGGCGACGAGGTCTGGATCTCGCTGTGGGGTGGCAAGACCGATCAGTCCGCGATCGTGATCTACGACGACAAGACCCTCAAGGTGAAGAAGGTGATCACCGACCCGGCCGTCGTCACGCCCACCGGCAAGTTCAACGTGTACAACACCATGCACGACGTTTATTGATCGGCGCAGTCGGTCGTAGCTGAACACCCCCCGCGCTTCGGCGCGGGGGCATGAAGGAAGAATTCCATGTCAGATCGAAACAGCGACAACCTCAAACAAGAAGATTCGGGCGGCTTCTGGGCACGCCTGCGCCGCCCGTCGAAGAAATCGCTGGGCGGTCTGTTGGCTGTAGGCTTCGTGGTTGGCATCCTGTTCTGGGGCGGTTTCAACACCGCGATGGAAGCCACGAACACCGAGAAGTTCTGTATCTCCTGCCACGAGATGTATGACAACGTGTACAAGGAGTACAAGGAGACGATTCACTACAACAACCGCACCGGCGTGCGTGCGGTGTGCTCGGATTGCCACGTCCCGAAGGACTGGACGTACAAGATGATGCGCAAGATCCAGGCCTCGCGCGAGGTGTGGGGCAAGATCACCGGCACCATCGACACCCGCGAGAAGTTCGAGGCCAAGCGCCTGACCCTCGCCCGTCGCGAATGGGCGCGCATGAAGTCGGTCGACTCGCGCGAATGCCGCAATTGCCACAGCTTCGAGAGCATGAACCCCGAGGCGCAGAAGCAACGGGCCCGCAAGCAGCACGAGATGGCCATCGAGGACAAGATGACCTGCATCGACTGCCACAAGGGAATCGCGCATCACAAGCCGGAAGGCATGACCGAGGAAGACGAGATGTAAGGCTCGTCCTGCATCGAGGTCCAACCCAAGCACAGTGAGGAAATGACGATGAAGAAAACCATGATTGCTGGCGCCGTGGGCGCACTCCTGGCCTTCGGTGCCGGCACTGCGATGGCCGCGGCACCCGACTGGGGCAAGGTCGAGGCCAAGGACATCACGCTGTTCTACCCGGGCGTGTCGCCGCTGGAATGGATCCAGAAGGGCACCGAGCACGGTGGCGCGCGTGCGCTCAAGAAGGGCGAGACCTGTGCCGACTGCCATAGCGACGAGGCAGCGGACATGGGCAAGAAGATCGCCAGCGGCCAGAAGATCGAGCCCACCCCGATCGCCGGCAAGGCGGCCTTCATCCCGGTGAAGGTGCAGGCGGCGCATGACGGCGAGAACCTTTATCTGCGTTTCTCCTGGAAGCAGCCGGCGGCCTCGGGTGCAGCCAAGATGGACGACAAGAACCCGGTCAAGATCGCGTTCATGCTCGAGTCCGGCGGCAAGGTCGAACTGGCCGATCAGGCCGGCTGCTGGGCCACCTGCCACACCGACTCGCGCACCATGCCGGGTGCCGACGACGCCAAGACCAAGTACGTGAAGGGTGGCTCGCTGGCCGAAGGCAAGTTCTACGACCTCTACCAGTGGCGCAGCGGCGAGAACAAGGGCTTCGACGGCCATGTCGCCGACAAGCGCGTGATGGAAGGCGGCAAAGCCCTGGTCAGCGCCGAAGGCAAGAAGGACGGGGACAACTGGACGGTGGTGTTCACCCGCAAGCTGGCGGGCGGCGAAGGCGACGTCGCACTCGAGTCGGGCAAGGCCTACAACTTCGGCTTCGCCATCCATGACGACAGCGCAGCTGGGCGCTTCCACCACGTCTCGCTGGGCTACAAGCTGGGCATCGATGCCGACGGTCACGTCAAGGCAGCCAAGCAGTAAGTCCGTGGCGTCGACCCCGCCCGCCGGTGCGGGCGGGGGATCACTCGAGCGGAAGTCCCGGCCGTCCGGCCAGGGCTTCCGCTTCTTTCTTTCATGTTGTGCCGTCAGCGACGGCACGAGGAGAGACGGGATGAAAGGCAGAGCGCTGTTGTGTGCGATCACCACCCTCGGGCTGACGCTGGGTGCGCCGGAGACGAGCTTCGCCGCCGAGCACCTGGTGGCGATCGAGAAGTACACCTTCAGCCCGACCGAACTCCATGTTCGCAAGGGCGACACCGTGACCTGGCTGAATAACGAGAAACGGGTCAGCCACTCGGTCCTGTTCATGGGCTCTGGCGAGGAGTCCGAGCGCTTCTTTCCGGGCGAGAAATGGTCGCGCGTCTTTCCCGAGGCGGGCCGTTTCGAATACCGCTGCGGGCCTCATCCCGAGATGCTCGGCGTGGTGATCGTCGCGGACTGAGCGCGCGCCCCACGACGCCGTCCTTGCGCGCGGGGAGGGCGCACAACCCCACCCGGCTCATGGTTGATTCGAGTCAAGGTTTCGCAAGGGCTGAAGGATCATCCTGCTTCCGACCGCATCGTCGTTGGAAACGAGCATGAAAGTCCCGCCCCTTGTCGCCCATGTCGCCCTTCTCGTCGGCGCAGCCGTGGTCTCGGCCCTGGCCTCCGCCTCCGAGGCACGGCCGACCGCCCCCGACCCGCAGCGTGCGCGCGAGCTGATCCACATCGTCCGCCAGGACTGCGGTTCCTGTCATGGGCTCACCCTCAAGGGCGGGCTGGGGCCTGCGCTCACTGCCGCGGCGCTTGCCGACAAGCCGCCGGAAGGGCTGGTGGCGACCATCATCGGCGGCCGCCCGGGGACCCCGATGCCGCCGTTCGCCACGATCGTCAGCGAGGCCGAGGCGGTCTGGATCGTGGATCAGCTGATGCGCGGCTTCCCGCCCGACGCTGGCCTGCCGCAGGCCCGCCACACCCCCTGATTCAAGAAGGCGCCCGCGTACGCGGCCGCCCTTGCGTCGCACCTCCCGGGGCTCGCGCCCCAGCATCGAAGCCGGAGTACTCATGTCTTCCCAGAACGTCCGTCTTGCGCCGCCCGCAGTGTGGGGCCTGGTCCTGTCCGCGATCGTGTTGCTGCTGTCCGCCTGCACCACGACGACGCCGGTCGTGTTGCGCGGTAGCGGCGATCTGGGCGTGGTCATCGAGCGCGCCGACGGCAACGTGAAGGTCATCGAGACCACCGGCCGCAGCGTGCTCGCCACGGTGAGCGGACTGGGCGACCTGTCCCATGCCTCGGTGGTGTTCTCGCGTGACGGCCGCTACGCCTACGTGTTCGGACGCGACGGTGGCCTGACCAAGGTGGACCTGCTCGAGCGCCGCATCGCCGGCCGCGTGGTGCAGGCGGGCAACGCGATCGGCGGCTCCATCTCGCACGACGGCAGCCTGGTGGTGGCGCAGAACTACGAGCCGGGCGGCATCAAGGCCTTCGACGCCAACACGCTGGAGCTGGTCGCCGACGTGCCGGCGACCACCGAGGACGGCACCCGCTCCAAGGTCGTGGGCCTGGCCGATCTCTCCGGCCGGCGCTTCATCTACGCGCTGTTCGAGGCGGGCGAGATCCGCATCACCGACTTCTCCGACCCGAAGAACCCGGTCACCCAGCGCTTTGACGGCGGCAAGCAACCTTACGACGCACTGGTGAGCCCCAACGGCCGCTACTACATCGCCGGCCTGTTCGGCGAGGACGGGCTGGCGCTGATCGACCTGTGGAACCTCGACAAGGGCAGCCGCAAGATCCTCTCCGGCTACGGCCGTGGCGAGCAGCCGCTGCCGGTGTTCAAGATGCCGCACCTGCGCGGCTGGTCGATCGCCGGCAACCGCGCCTACCTGCCGGCGATCGGCCGCCACGAGGTGCTGGTGGTCGACACCGACACCTGGCAGGAGGTCGATCGCATCAAGGTCAAGAGCCAGCCGGTGTTCGCGATGGCGCGCCCGGACGGCCGCGAGATCTGGGTTAACTTCGCCTTCCCGGACAACGGCTGGGTGCAGGTCATCGATACCGTGACCGGCCAGGTCACCGATACCCTGCAACCGGGACGCGGCATCCTGCACATGGAGTTCCTCTCCAAGGGCCACGAGGTCTGGCTGTCGGCGCGTGACGACAACAAGGTGGTGGTCTACGACACCGCGAGCAAGAAGCCGATCGGCGGCTTCGACTCGGCGAGCCCGAGCGGCATCTTCTTCACCACGCGCGCGGCGCGTACGGGTTTCTGATGCCGCGCCAGCCCATCCTGCCCGCGGCGCTGGACGCCACCGGCTTTCGCCTGCTCAACGAGTGGCAGCGCGACTTCCCGCTCGAGCCGCGTCCCTTCGCGCGCATCGCGCAGGCGGTCGGCACCGGCGAGGCGGAGGTGATTGCGGCCTATCAGGGGTTGAGCGCGCAAGGGCTCGTGAGCCGGGTGGGGGCGGTCTTCGCCCCGCGTCGCCTGGGGGCGAGCGCGCTGGCCGCCCTGGCGGCACCGCCCGAACGCCTGGAGGAGGTGGCCGCGCGCGTCACCCGCGAGCCGGCGATCAACCACAACTACCAGCGCGAGCATCGCTACAACCTGTGGTTCGTCGTCACCGCCGCCTCGCGCGCGCAGCTCGACGAGGTGGTCGCCGGTATCGAGCGCGACACCGGTTGCGCGGTCATCGTGCTGCCGCTGGAGGAGGAATTCCATATCGACCTCGGCTTCGATCTCAAGGCCGGCGGAGAAGGGCGACGCCCCCATGCGGACGCCCGTGGCGGCGAGCCGATCGCGCTCGGCGACGCCGATGGCGGCTGCAGGTTGCCGACGATCGAGCGTCAGCTGATCGGCGCGCTTCAGGGCGGCCTCGCGCTGGAGGCGCGGCCCTTCGCCACGCTGGCGGCGCGGGTCGGCCTCGCCGAGGGCGAGGTCATTGCCTGCATCGCGCGCTGGGTGGACGAAGGCCTGATCCGCCGCTTCGGCGTGGTCGTGCGCCACCATGAGCTCGGTCTCGAGGCCAACGCGATGTGCGTGTGGGACGTACCGGACGCCGAGGTCTCCGCGCTCGGACGCCGGCTCGCGCAGGAGGCCGCGGTCACGCTGTGCTACCGCCGCCGCCGCGTGCAGCCCGACTGGCCATACAACCTCTTCTGCATGATCCACGGCAGCGCGCGCGAGGAGGTGCTTGCGGCGCGGGACGACCTTGCCGTACGCCTCGGACTCGATCGCCATCCGCACGCGGTGCTGTTCAGCTGCCGGCGTTTCAAGCAGACCGGTGCGCGCTATCTCGGCGCCAAGGATCTCGCCCATGTCTGAAGCCCGTCCCGAAGCGCCGGCCGGCCGTCGCGGCGTCGCCGCGAAGCGTGCGCCCGACGATACCGACCGTCGCCTGATCAACGCCATCCAGGGCGAGTTTCCGCTCTCCGAGCGACCCTTCGCCGAGGTGGGTGCGGCGCTCGGGCTGTCCGAGGACGAGGTGATCGCGCGTCTGCAGTCGCTGCTCGACGACCGCGTGCTGACCCGCTTCGGGCCGATGTACCAGATCGAGCGCATGGGCGGCGCATTCTGCCTGGCGGCGATCGCCGTGCCCGAGGCGCAGTGGGCGGGTGCGGTGGAAGCGGTCAACGCCTTCCCCGAGGTGGCGCACAACTACCGCCGCGAGCACGCGCTCAACATGTGGTTCGTGCTCGCCACCGAGACGCCCGAGGGCATCGCCGACTGCGCGCGCCGCATCGAGGCCGCTACCGGGCTGGTGGTGCATCTGTTCCCGAAGGAACGCGAGTACTTCGTCGAGATGAGGCTGGAGGCTTGATGGCACAGGGCATGCCCGAAGAGGGCCTGGTCGCGCGCGCGGAGGCGCAGGGCGCCGCGCTGGCGCGGCCCGATGAGTTTCCCTACCGTGATGTCGCGGAACTCGACCGCCGCATCGTGCTTGTCACCCAGGGCGGGCTGCCGCTGGTGGCGCGGCCGTACGCCGCGGTCGCCGAGGCGCTCGGCGTGGGCGAGGACCTCGTGCGCAGCCGCCTCGCCGCGATGCTTGCCGACGGTCGGATCCGCCGCATCGGCGCCGTGCCCAATCACTATGCGATCGGCTACACCGCCAACGGCATGAGCGTCTGGGATGTGGACGACGCGGTGATCCACGCGGTGGGAGAGCGCGTGGGCGCGCTCCCGTTCGTCACCCACTGCTACCGCCGGCCCCGCCATCTGCCCGACTGGCCGTACAACCTGTTTGCGATGGTGCACGCCGCCAGTCGCGAGGCCGCGCTCGCGCGTGTGGAGGAGATCGCCGCGCTGATCGACGAGGCGTTCCCCGGGGCCTGCCGGCAGCGCGACGTCCTGTTCTCGGCCGGCATCCTGAAGAAGACCGGGCTGCGGATCGGCGGCTGACGCGCCTCCCGGCGTACGCCGGGATGGCGCGCGCGCGCGATCCCGGGACCCTTGACCCGCGTCATTTTCTGCGCGGGGCGGGTCGGGTCAAATGGTCGCCATTCAGGAGGCCTCCATGTTCCGCATCTCCCAATTCATCCGCGAGCTCGACCATCCGACCCCCGCCGGCCCGCGCCGCAACCCGCCGGGCCCGGTGGTGATCTGGAACCTGATCCGGCGCTGCAACCTCACCTGCGAGCACTGCTACTCGATCTCGGCGGACAAGGATTTCCCCGGCGAGCTGAACACCCAGGAGGTGTTCAAGGTCATGGACGACCTCAAGGCCGCGCGCGTGCCCGTGCTGATCCTGTCCGGGGGCGAACCGCTGCTGCGCCCCGACATCTTCGACATCGCGCGCCGCGCCAAGGGCATGGGCTTCTACGTCGGCCTGTCGTCCAACGGCACGCTGATCGACGAATCCAACATCGACGCGATCGACGACATCGGCTTCGACTACGTGGGCGTGAGCCTCGACGGCATCGGCGCCACGCACGATCACTTCCGCCGCAAGCAGGGCGCCTTCGAAGCCTCGATGCACGGCATCCGCCTGTGCCGCGATCGTGGCATCAAGGTCGGCGTGCGCTACACCATGACCGAGGGCAACGCCCACGACCTGCCGGCGCTGCTGAAGCTGGTCGAGGACGAGCGCATCGACAAGTTCTATTTCTCGCACCTGAACTATGCGGGCCGCGGCAACAAGAACCGCGCCGGCGATGCGCGCCACCGCACCACCCGCGAGGCGATGGAACTGCTCTTCGAGACCTGCCTTGAGCTGCACCGGCGCGGCATCGACAAGGACTTCGTCACCGGCAACAACGACGCCGACGGCCCCTTCCTGCTGCACTGGGTGCAGCGCCGCTTCCCGGACAAGGCCGCGCACATCGAGGCCAAGCTGCGCCAGTGGGGCGGCAATGCGAGCGGGGTGAACGTCTCCAATATCGACAACCTCGGCATCGTGCATCCTGACACCATGTGGTGGCACGTGCCGCTCGGCAACGTCCGCCAGCGCGCCTTCGGCGAGATCTGGAACGACCTCTCCAACCCCCTGCTCGCCGGGCTCAAGCAGCATCCGCGCACGCTGGAAGGGCGCTGCGGCGCATGCAAGTACCTCGACATCTGCAACGGCAGCTCGCGCGTGCGCGCCGAGCAGGTCACCGGCAACCCCTGGGCGGAGGATCCGGCCTGCTACCTCCATGACGAGGAGATCGGGGTGAATGCCGAGGACTACGGCGCCGAGCGCGTGGTCACCACGCCGTGGACACGCATCAACAAGGTGTCCGCATGAGCGCCCGCATCCCGGCCTTCACCGGCCTGCTCGCGCTGATCGGCGCCCTGGCGGCCCTGCCAGCCGGCGCTTCGCCGGGCACCGTCGCCGGCCCTGCGGCAAGTGCGGCGACGGCGAGCATCGACGTGCCCGGGCTCTATGAGCAGCACTGCGCGGCCTGCCATGCGCCCAACCGCCTGGGGGCGATGGGCCCGGCGCTGCTGCCCGACAATCTCGGACGGCTACGCAAGACCGAGGCGGCGAAGGTGATCGCGGAGGGGCGTACCGCAACCCAGATGCCGGCCTTTGCCGCGCAGCTGAACAAGGACGAGATCGCCGCGATCGCCGACTGGATCTACACCCCGGTGGTGCCCGAGCCGCGGTGGACCGACGACGACATCCGCGCCTCGCGCATCGTCCATGTCGATCCGGCGACGCTTTCCGACAAGCCGGTGTTCGACGCCGACCCGATGAACCTCTTCCTGGTGGTGGAGGCGGGCGACCATCACGTCAGCGTGCTCGACGGCGACAAGCTCGAGCCGATCTTCCGCTTCCAGTCCCGCTTTGCGCTGCACGGCGGGCCGAAGTTCGCCGCCAACGGGCGCTACGTGTTCTTTGCCTCGCGCGACGGCTGGGTCACCAAGTTCGACATGTGGAACCTCAAGGTCGTGGCCGAGGTGCGCGCCGGCATCAATACGCGCAACGTCGCCGCCTCGCCCGACGGCACCCATGTGGCGGTGGCCAACTACCTGCCGCACACGCTGGTGCTGCTCGACGGCGACCTCAACCTGGTCAAGACGATCGAAGCCAAGGACCGCGACGGCAAGAAGAGCTCGCGCGTGTCGGCGGTGTACGACGCCACCCCGCGCCAGTCCTTCATCGCGGCGCTCAAGGACGTCGGCGAGGTGTGGGAGATCAGCTACACCAAGGCGGTCGAGGACATTCCGATCAGTTACATCCACGACTATACCCAGCGCGAGGGAAGCTTCATTCCGGGCTACCTCAACCCGCGCCGGACCATCCTCGCCGAAGTGCTCGACGACTTCTTCTTCACCCCGGACTACTCCGAGTTGATGGGCGCCTCGCGCGAAGGGGTGGGCCAGGTGGTGAACCTCGACGTACGCAAGAAGATCGCCAACCTGCCGCTCGAGGGCATGCCACACCTGGGCTCGGGCATCACCTGGGAATGGCAGGACCCCGCAGCCGGGCCTGACGCCAAGCCGCGCACGGTGATGGCGAGCACGAACCTCAAGGCGGGGGAGGTCACGGTCATCGACATGAAGACCTGGGAGGTGGTCAAGCGCATCCCGACCCGCGGCCCCGGCTTCTTCCTGCGCAGCCACGCCAACAGCCGCTACGCCTTCGTCGATTCGATGATGAGCCCGGAGGCCAAGCACATCCTGCAGGTGATCGACAAGCACACGCTCGAGGTGGTGAAGGAGGTCACCGGCGAGCCGGGCAAGACCCTCGCCCACATCGAGTTCACCCGCGATGGCCGCTACGCGCTCGCCAGCCTGTGGGAAGACCAGGGCGCGGTGATCGTGCTCGACGCGCAGACCCTCGAAGAGGTCAAGCGCCTGCCGATGCGAAAGCCGGTCGGCAAGTACAACGTCTGGAACAAGATCACGCGCGAGGAAGGCACCAGCCACTGAGCAGGCGCGCGTCCGGCGTGCGCGCCCGACGTGCCCCTGGTGGCCGCCCCCGCAGCCGACTTCAACAACCCCATCTGTTTCACCGAGACAAGAAACATGCCGCTGATCCGCCTCGACGAACCCACGACAAAACGCATTCCGCCGGACACCTTCTCGCTTTGGGCGCTCGGCTTCCGCCCCTTCTACCTGCTCGCCGCGTTGTTCGCCGCGATCGCGGTGCCCGTGTGGGCGGTGGCCTACTCCGGCGCGCTCGAGCTCCCGATGCCGGGCATCTGGTGGCATGCGCACGAGATGATCTTCGGCTTCGCGGTGGCGGTGATCATCGGCTTCCTGTTCACCGCCGGGCGCAACTGGACCGGGCTCGATACCCCCACGGGCAAGCCGCTGATGGTGCTCGCCGGGGTATGGCTCGCCGGGCGACTGGCGATGGCTTTCGGCAGCGGCGCCTGGGTCGCGGTCGTGGACCTCGCCTTCCTGCCGCTGGCGGCGGGCATGCTGCTCAAGGTACTGATCAAGGCCAGGAGCAAGCGCAACTACTTCGTCGGCGCGCTGCCCGCCCTGCTCGCGCTCGCCAACCTCGTCTTCCATCTCGCCGCGCTCGGCGTGATCGAGGCCGATCCGCTCACCGCGATGCACCTGGCGCTCGGCCTCGTGGTGCTGCTCGAGACCATCGTCGGCGGGCGGGTGATCCCGATGTTCACCTTCAATGCGGTGCGCGGCGTCAAGCAGTGGCGCAACATCAAGCTCGACTGGGCGGCAGCGATCGCCACCGGCATCGCGCTGCTGCTGTGGGCGCTCGGGGCGGGAGCCTGGGCAGGCGTGGTGTCGCTCGCCGCCGCTGCGCTGCAGGCGGTGCGCCTGGGCGGATGGAATCCGTGGGCGACGCGCGGCCAGCCCATCCTGTGGGTGCTGCACCTGTCCTATCTGTGGATCCCGCTCGGTCTCGCGCTGATCGCGCTCACCCAGTTCGGCGTGCTGCCGCGCTCGGCCGGCATTCATGCGCTCGCGATCGGTGCCACCGGTGGCCTCATCATCGGCATGATCACCCGCACCGCGCTCGGCCACACCGGGCGCATGCTGGTGGCCGGCGGCATCGAGACCGCCGTTTACGCGCTGGTGCTGATCGCCGCCCTGGTGCGGGTGGTGACCGTGGCATTGATTCCCGCCGCACAGTTCGGCGGGGTCCACGCCGCCGCCACGCTGTGGTCGCTCGCCTTCGTGCTCTACCTCTGGCGCTACGCGCCTTTCCTGATCCGTGCGCGGGTGGATGGCAAGGAGGGGTGAGGGACGGCCCGGCGCGCGCTCCCGGCCGTCAGGGGCAGGCCCCGGCCTGACTGCCCAGCCGCTGCCTGTCAGGCCGCGAGCAGGCGGGCCAGTACCGAAGGATCGGGCGCGGGCAGGGACTCGAAGCCGGGGCGGGCAAAGAGGTAGCCCTGCTGCAGGGAGATGCCCATGTCGGCAAGGCAGCGGGCCTCCGCGAGGGTTTCCACGCCTTCGGCGATCAGGGTGCAGGGCAGTTCGTTCGCAAGCGCGATCAGATGCCGGACGATGAGCCGCCGTCGAGGATCCTGATCGATGTTGCGCGTCAGGTTCATGTCGAGCTTCAGGGCGTCGGGCTGGAAGTGGGTGAGCAGGTTCAGGCCGGCATAGCCAGCGCCGAAATCGTCAATCGCGGTGGCGAAGCCGATCGCGCGATACTCGTCGACGATCCGGCGCAGGTGGCCGTCGTTGCGCACTTCCTCGACCTCGGTGATCTCGAATTGCAGGCGGTCGAGCGGAAATCCGACCCGGTTCGCAGCCTCGATGGTGGCCCGGATGCAGGCCCGCGGTTCATAGACCGCATTGGGCAGGAAGTTGATGCTGAGCCGCTCGGACATGCCGAGACGATGCGCAAGCTCGATGGCGCGCGTCCGGCAGCGCTGGTCGAACTGGTAGCGGTTGTCGTTCGTCACCTGCGACAGCACGCTTGCCGCGCCTTCGCCCATGACGCCTCGCACGAGCGCCTCCCAGCCCCAGATCGATCCCGAGCGCACGTTGACGATGGGCTGGAAGGCCATGCTGAAGTCGAACGGCAGAGGTTCCAGCGCGCGGCAGCGCGTGCACGCCGGCAACTCGTTGGAGGGCCGGTTGGGGAGGGAAACTTCCTTGTCGGTCATCAGGGCGGCCTTGGGCAGGAGCGTTGTCATCGACGATAGGGTGGTCGTCCGGAGCGCGCAAGGGTCGAATTCACGGGCTGCGCTCGACGGGGCCTGGTCTCCCCTCCCGCACGGGATGCGTGCGCCGGATCAGCCCAGGCTCTTGCGCAGCTTGCCGATGTCCGGGATGTGAATGGTGCGGCCCTCGACCTGGATCAGACCCGAATTGGTCAGCTCGTGCAGGATGCGCGAGAAGTGTTCCTGGGTGAGGTTGAGGCGGGAGGCGATCGTGCCCTTGCTGGTGGGCAAGCGGATCGACACCTGGCCTTCGGCCACGCCTTCGCCGTCGCGCTCCTCCTCGCGCAGCAGGTAGCCGATCACCCGCTCGCGTCCGGAGCGCAGCGAGTAGCTTTCGACGTCTGCCATCAGGTGGTGAAGGCGTTGGGCGAGGCCGGCGATGATCTTGCGGCAGAACAGCGGGTCGCCTGCCATCTCCTCGAAGAACACCTGCTTGCCGATGTGCAGCAGGGTGGCGTCGCTCAGGGCCTGCGCCATCACCACGTAGGGCTTCTCCATGAACATCACGGCCTCGCCGAAGCTCTTGCCCGGGTAGAGGATGTCGACCACCTTCTCGTTGCCGTCGGCCGAGGTGAAGGCGAGCTTGACCTGGCCGCTGAGGATGAGGTGGAAGCCGGTGCAGGGGTCGCCGCGGTGGAAGAGGATGTCGCCCTTGACCACCTTGAGTTCGCGCACGCCGCGCGCAAAGCGCGCGATCTCGGTGCAGGCGAGGCCATTGAACAGCGCCGCCTGGCCGAGGAGCCGGCACAGGCGCTCGAGCTCGGGGGTGGGGGGGTCGGATGGCGCGACGGTCTGAAACGACTCGCGGCACAGCGGAACGCAGTGGTTCATGGCTTCAACGCGTGAGTTGGGCATAGAACATGGGCAGGCGGGCGGGGAGTTCATCGGGCTGGCGGATCACGGCGAACCCGGCGGGGCCGAACAGATGGGGCAGGTAGCTGGCGCCCTCGCGGTCGATCGTGACGCAGAAGGGCACGACGCCGCGGTTGCGCGCCTCGACCACGGCGACCCGGGTGTCCTCGATGCCGTAGCGGCCGTCGTAGAGGTCGAGGTCGTTCGGCTTGCCGTCGGACAGGATGAGCAGGATGCGGCGCGCGGCGGATTCCTTCTCGAGCACCTGGGTGGCGTGGCGGATCGCAGCGCCCAGCCGGGTGTAGTAGCCCGGCTTGATCGCCATGATGCGTCCGCGCGCGCGGTCGTCGAAGCGCTGGTCGAAGTCCTTGAGACGGTGGAAGCGCACGTTGCTGCGCTTGACCGAGGAGAAGCCGCATAGCGCGAAGCGGTCGCCGGTGGCCAGCAGCGCCTCGCCGAACAGCAGCAGCGAGTCGCGGATGACGTCGATGACGCGCGCCTCGGACGAGATCCAGGTGTCGGTGGACAGCGAGAGGTCGGCGAGCGCCAGGCAGGCGAGGTCGCGCTCGCGCTTTTCCAGCGACAGGTAGAGCTGGTCGGAAGGGTGATGGCCGATTGCGCGGTCGGTGGCGGCGCGCACGACTGCATCGACGTCGAGTTCGCTGCCATCGGTCTGTGCCTTGAGCCAGCGCCGCCCCGGGGTCAGCGCGGCGAACTGGCGGTGCAGCTTGCGCGCGGTGCGGCGCAGGTGCTCGGGCAGCGGGCAGGGTGCGGCACGCGGGTCGTGGGCGGCCGGAGTGAGCTCGAGCAGGCGGACGTGATCCTCGCGCAGCAGGCTCTTGCGGTAGTCCCATTCCGGCAGCGGGATGCCCTCGCCGAGGACGACGTCGTCCTCGGCCGCCGAGGGCAGGTCGAGGTCGAAGCGCACCTTGGAGGCGACGCGCTCGCCGTCACGGGTGATGGCGAGCTGCTCCAGATTTGCCGCCGCATCCGCGGCGTTGTCGTCGGGGTCGTCGTCCGTGCTGCGCTTGACCTTGATGAACTCAGCTACCGACAGCAGGCTCTCGGCGCGAAAGGGGATGATCATCCCGTGCTTCTCGGGCGCGTTCTCCTGGCGCTCGACGCGGTGGGCCTGCTGGCTGCTGTCCCGGCCGGGCTTGCTGTTGCCGGCCTCGGCAGCCTCGGCGCCGCTGCCCATGCCGGTGAATCCGCCGTGCCGGGCGCCACGGAAATCGCTCAGCCACAGCAGCACGGGCTGGGTGGGCTTGGCCTTGGGCGGAAGCGGTGGGAGACCGCCGACGCTGCCCGGAGCATGCAAGGCCTGGCGCAACAGCCGTTCGCGTGCAGCCTCCGCAGGCTGAAGCTTGTCGAGCCTCGGCCGCTGGGCAATCACGGCCTCAACCAGGCGGCGGTAGCGCGTCTCGATGCCGGGCCAGCGCTGCAGTGCGCGCAGCGTGGCGCGCTGGTTCTCGCGCAGCTCGCGGGTGGCGGCGGCGTCGAGGGCGTCGATCGGCAGGGGCGCAAGCGCAGCGTTGGTGGCGGCATCGGCGTCCGCATCGCCCGCGGCATGGCCGGCGGCGAGCGCTGCGAGCCAAAGGTAGAGATCGCGGTTGAGGCCGGGCTCGGGCAGGGCGTCGATCTCGGGCGGCAGGCGCAGCGTGGCGACGTCCATGCGACCGCGGGCGATGCGCTCGTCGGCGCCGGCGATACGCTGCAGCAGGCTGCGGCGGGCGCCATGGGCATCGGCGGTCGCCGCAGCCACGCGCAGCCCCGGATCGCCGCCGAGGGCGCGGAAGAAGACGCCGGCGACCTTCTCGACCTCCTTGAGCCGGACCGCCGCCTTCGGGAAATGCCCGCCCGCGGCGCGGGTGATCAGGCGGTGCCAGAGCAGGCCAACGTGTTCTTCCATGGTCAGTGATCCTTGAGCGCGCGGAAGCCGGCTTCGTTCTGACGTGCCGCCTCGTCGGCGACCCAGCTCAGCAGCGGGCCGCCCGGGTTGCCGGACTGGGTCTGTGCGCAGGCGTCGATGCATTGCCGGCACTGGGTGCAGGTGAACATGTGGCGCTTGATGTTGCGCGGTCGAAGGCGCATCGGACACACCGCGTCGCAGGCCGACTGGCGCTCCGGGAGGCAGCTGGCGCAGTCGCTCGCCCGGTCGCGCTTGAAGCCGACGACCATGGCGTTTCTGTTCGCCATCCAGGACAGGCTCTGGAACAGGCCGACCGCGCACACGAAGCGGCAGAACAGGTGGCGCGCGAACAGGAACTCCAGGCTCAGCACCACCGTCGCGGCGGTGATGAAGGTGAACTGGTTGCGGGTGAGCTCGCCGCGGAACAGGTTGCCGTAGACCTCGGCCGGCGGCAGCAGATAGGTGAGCAGCACCACCGCCCACAGGAACGCGAAGGCGACCGCCGCCGGCACGACGACGCCCCACCAGCGCGCATCCACCCGGGCGCGGCTGCCATCGGGTTTCCACGCCGGGAGGCGGTGGTGCTCCCACACCGTCGGCTTGCCCGAGGCACGCGCCATCAGGCGGTTGATGGTCTCCACCACGGAGAAATGCGGGCACAGCCAGCCGCAATACAGCCGCCCCCAGCGCCAGGCCACGCCGAGGACCACGCCAGCGAGCACGAGCAACGGAAGGAACAGGTTGAGGAGGATGCTCCCGGCGGCCTCGAGCGCGCTCGCCTCGCCAGCGAGGAAGGGGTCGAGACCCAGCCGCCACTCCATTCCGAGCAGCCAGGCGTGGTCGGCATCGAGGTCGTAGCGGAACAGATCGAAGACGGGGGCGAGGATGAACAGCACGAAGAAGCCGACCTGCATCGCCGTGCGCAGCCGCTGCGAGCGTTGGGGCCGGGTGGGCGCGACGCCGGCCGCCGCCGGTGCGATCGGGATGATGCGGCGGCGGGCGGGGCTCGAGGACGCTGAAGACATGATCCGGTCGCGACTCAGTCCTGCTCGCGCGGACCGAAGATCGGGAAGCGCCAGCTGCGGCCGTTGATGGCGCGCGACAGGCCCATCACCCCGAGCAGGATCAGGCTCGAATGGACGAAGGTGAAGTACAGGACGCCGATCACCCAGGTCCAGGGATTGTCGAACCCGCCGAGCAGGAAGATGGCAACGCTGATGACGACGAGCAGCAGGCCGCCCCAGATGCAGGTCCAGCCGGTCTGACGCAGGTGGTTGCGCACCAGCGGATCGGGATGGTCGCGGTTCATCGCCCACACGCCCATCAGCACGAGAAAGGCGAGACCCGGCAGCAGCATGAGGTTGATCAGGAACAACGCCTCGGCCACGACGGCGAGGCGCGGCCCGGGCATGACGTGCTTGAGCGGGTCGGGGCGGTTGATGTCCATGAGGAGGGTCCGGTTGCGGCGTCAGCGGCCGAAGGTCGCCGCGACGACCTCCATCAGGCCTTCGGCGACCTCGGGGTCGTCGGTGAGGCTCTCGACCACGCCCACCCGGCAGGCGGCCAGCGGATCCATGCCGTCCTTGATCAGCAGGGCGGCATAGACCAGCAGGCGCGTGCTGGCCGCCTCCTCGAGGTCGCGGTCCTTGAGCGCGCGCAACGCGCCGGCGATCGCGACCAGGCGGCGGGCGAGGTCGGGCGGGCACGCGGTCTCGCCGATCAGCACCGCTTCCTCCTGCTCGGGGCGGGGGAAGTCGAAGCGCACGCTGACGAAGCGCTGGCGGGTGGAGGGCTTCATGCCCTTCAGGAGGTTCTGGTAGCCCGGGTTGTAGGACACCACGAGCATGAAGCTGGGCGGCGCCGCGAGCAGTTCGCCGGTGCGGTCGATCGGCAGGATGCGACGATCGTCGGCGAGCGGGTGCAGCACCACCGTGGTGTCCTTGCGTGCCTCGACCACCTCGTCCAGATAGCAGATGCCGCCTTCGCGCACGGCGCGCGTGAGCGGGCCGTCGCACCACACCGTCTTGCCGTCGCCGATCAGGTGGCGGCCGACGAGGTCGGCTGCGGTGAGGTCGTCGTGGCAGGCCACCGTGTACAGCGGCAGGCCGAGGCGGGCCGCCATGTGGGCGACGAAGCGCGTCTTGCCGCAGCCGGTGGGACCCTTGATGAGCAGGGGCAGGCGGTTCTTCCAGGCGTGCTCGAAGACCGCGACCTCGTCGCCGGCGGGCTGGTAGAACGGGATGTCGAGATTGGGGGTGTCCGGCTTCATTGTGCGAGTCCCTTGATGTATGCGATGGCGATGACTGCCCAGACGACGATCATCCAGCCCATGGTGATGGCGCGCCACAGCAGCGGCGCATGACGCAGCGCCATGAAATCGAGGATGATCACCGCGCCCTTCCAGAAGGAAATGACGGCGAGCGCGGCCACGCCCCAGCGCCCGGTCTCGCCGAGCGCGCCCATGCTCCAGGTGAGCAGGGTGGCGAGGATGAGGGTGGCCCACAGGATCGTGGAGCTTCTGGGCGTGCCGTGCACGTTGGCGCTCATGGCGGGATCCTCAGTGGATGACATAGACCAGCGGGAACAGGATCAGCCACACCAGATCGACCATGTGCCAGTAGGCGGCGCCGGTCTCGAGGCCGTTCATGTCGCCCGGGCGGTAGCGGCCCTGGCGCGCGCCGTTCCACATCGCGACCAGGATCACCAGGCCGAGGATCACGTGCATGAAGTGGAAGAAGGTCAGCGACAGGTAGAACATGTGGAACGGGCTGCTCGACAGGCTGATGTTGTGCTCGAAGGCGGCGGCGTATTCGCCGAGCTTGACCACGATGAAGCCGAAGCCGGTGAGGATGGCGCCGAGCAGCCAGTTGGCGCACTGGCGGGCGGACTCGCGCTCGGCGGCCTGCACGGCGCGCACGACGAAATAGCTGGCGGTGAGCAGCAGCACGGTGTTGAGCGCGCCGGCGTTGCGGTTCAGCGCCGCCTGCTCGGCATTGAACAGCTCGATGTGGTTGGTGCGGGTGAACGCGTAGGCGGCGAAGAACACGCCGAAGGCGAGAAGCTCGGCGAGGATGAAGAACCAGATCGCCAGGTCGCCGGCGAGCCGTGGGCCCTCCAGGGGCGCGGGCGCCGTGCGTGCGGGCAGGGGGGCAGTGCTCGTTTCCATGCGCGGCAGTCTAGGCAAGCGCGCACGGTTTTAACTTGATCGTGGTTAATTGGACCCGGTCGCATCCGACCCGCGGGTGGTGATCCCGAGCCAGTGCCGGGTCACATCGACCATGCGGTTGGCGAAGCCCCATTCGTTGTCGAACCAGACCAGCAGATTGACCATGCGCGGGCCGATGTGCTGGGTCTGGCCCCCATCGACGATCGCCGAGTGCGGATCGTGGTTGAAGTCGATCGAGGCGTGGGCTTCGTCCGAGTAGGCGATCAGGCCGCGGTAACGCTCGTGCGCCGCGTTGCGCAGGAGGCGGTTGAGCGCGCCCGGCTCGATGTCCCGGGAGAGCGTGAGCACCATGTCGATCGCCGAGACGTTGTGGGTCGGCACACGGATCGCCTTCGCCTTGACCCGCCCGGCGAGCGCCGGAAGCAGGCGCTCGACCCCGCGCGCGAGCCCGGTAGACACCGGGATGATCGACTGCATCGCCGAACGCGTGCGGCGCAGGTCGGTGTGGTGATAGCCGTCGATCAGCGGCTGGTCGTTCATCGCCGAGTGCAGCGTGGTGAGCAGGGCCTGCTCGATGCCGATCTCCCGGTGCAGGAGGTCGAGAACCGGCACGACCGCATTGGTGGTGCACGAGGCGTTCGAGACCAGACCCTCGCGGCCGGCGAGCTGCGCGTGGTTGATGCCGAACACGACCGTGGCATCGACATCGTCGGCGCCGTTGCCAGGGTGCGAGAGCAGCAGGCGCGGGCAGCCTGAGCGGATGAAACGTGCGAGTTCGCCCCTGCTGCCGTACTGGCCCGAGCACTCCACCACCAGGTCGATCGCTAGCGCGGCCCAATCCACTTCCTCGGGCGTGTGCGCGTGCGACACCGCGATCGTCTGGTCGTCGATGATGAGGGCGTCCTCGGTGCAGTCCACACTGCCGGGAAAGCGACCGTGGGTGGAGTCGAACCGGGTCAGATAGGCGATGCTGGCGAGGTCGGCGGGCTCGTTGATGGCGACCACGCGGAAGTGCGCGCTCAATCCCGCCTCATGCAGGGCGCGCAGGTAACAGCGGCCGATGCGGCCGTAGCCATTGATCGCGATGCGAAACGCGGGGGGGGCGGGGACAGGCTTGGACGGAGCGTCTAACGAGGGCACGGCGTACTCGGAGCGGGCGAAGGGTGGGGGCGTGGCAGGCCACGGCAGCCGCACATTCTAGCGGCTGCGCGACCGTGCGCCCTTCGTGATGCGGCAAACAAAAAAAAGGGGCGGCCTTCGCCGCCCCAACCCCTTCCCCTGGATCGCCCAGGAGTTGCTACCCAAACACCTGCTGGAATCAGGCCTTGACGCCCTTCGCGCTGCCCTTGATGAAGAAGCTTGCGAGGTAGGTCAGCAGGCCGATGAAGAACACGACGCCCGCCCATTCACGCATCCAGTAGAACAGCGTGAGCTGATCCTGGGTGGCCATGAAGGACATCGGGGTGTCCGAGACGCGCTGCAGCCAGACCTGCAGGATGCCCGCGGCGGTGAGGAACAGCGTGATGAAGACCATCGAGATCGTCATCAGCCAGAACGCCCACATCTCGACGACCTGAGCCTTGGTGTCGTTGGCGGCGCGGCCGCGCAGGATCGGCATGGCGTAGCTGATGATCGTCAGCACCACCATCACGTAGGCGCCGTAGAAGGCCATGTGGCCGTGCGCCGCGGTGATCTGCGAACCGTGGGTGTAGTAGTTCACCGGAGCCAGGGTGTGCAGGAAGCCCCACACGCCAGCGCCCAGGAAGGCCATCACGCCGGTACCCAGCGCCCACAGCACGGCAGCCTTGTTCGGGTGCTCGCGACGGCGGCGGTTCACCATGTTGAAGGCGAACACGGTCATGGCGAAGAACGGGATCGGCTCCAGGGCGGAGAAGATCGAGCCCCACCACTGCCAGTATTCGGGCGTGCCGATCCAGAAGTAGTGGTGGCCGGTGCCGATGATGCCGGTGACCAGAGCCAGGGTGATGATGACGTACAGCCACTTCTCGATCACTTCACGGTCGACGCCGGTGACCTTGATCAGCACGAAGGCGAGCAGCGCGGCCATGATCAGTTCCCACACGCCTTCCACCCAAAGGTGCACCACCCACCACCAGTAGAACTTGTCGCGGACGAGGTTGACCGGGTTGTAGAAGGAGAACAGGAAGAAGATCGCCAGGCCCCACAGACCCATCAGCAGCACGATGCTGATCACGGTCTTGCGACCCTTCAGCACGGTCATCGTGATGTTGAACAGGAAGGCGAGGGCCACGATCACGATGCCGATCTTGGTCAGCAGCGGCTGCTCGAGGAACTCCCGTCCCATGGTGGCGAGGATGTCGTTGCCGGTCATCGACGCCAGCGTGCTGTAGGGCACGAGCAGGTAGCCGAGGATGGTGGCCGCGCCGGCGACGAGGAAGACCCAGAACAGCAGCAGCGCCAGCTTGGGGCTGAACAGCTCGGTCTCGGTCTCCTCGGGCACGAGGTAGTACGCCGCCCCCATGAAGCCGAACAGCAGCCACACGATCAGCAGGTTGGTATGCACCATGCGGGCCACGTTGAAGGGGATCTCCGGGAAGAGGAAATCGCCGACCACGTACTGCAGGCCCATGATCAGACCGAAGATGATTTGCCCCACGAATAGCCCGATCGCCGCGATGAAGTAGGGCATGGCGACCGCTTGTGATTTGTATTGCATGAAAATTCCCCTTGTGGTCTCCAGGTTTCCGGTCAACCTTCGATGTTGGGCGGCCAGTTGGCGGTGTTGATGCCGGCCGTGTACTTGAAGAAGGCCACGAGGTGGTCGAGCTCTTCATCGGTCAGGTCGAACTGGGGCATCTGACGACGACCCGGGGCACCGGTGGGTTGCGCCTGCATCCAGGCCTTGATGAACTCAGGGCCGCGACGGGTGTAGACGTTGCCGAGTTCCGGCGCGAAGTAGGCGCCCTCGCCCAGCAGGGTGTGGCAGCCCAGACAGTTGCGTGTTTCCCAGATGTGCTTGCCGGCCGCGACTTCGGGGGTGAGGTTTTGCCGGTTGTCGCGATTCGGGAGTTCGCGTTCGGTGTCGAAGGTGAGCGCCAGGAACAGGAGGAAGAAGAACACCGTTCCCCCGTAGAAGATGTTCCGTGCCATTGATTTTGTGAAGATACCGCTCATGGAGTACTCCTCATCGCTTGTCTCGTTTTGTTGAAAAGGTGCCAGGTTGCCCGGGTGGTTCAGGGGGTGCAGCTATCCACGGTTGTGCCGATGGTGGCTGGATTCTCCCGGTCGCCCGGAGGTGTCACCATGATTTGAATCAAGACGAAAGAGTCGGGCCGTGCGCGGTCGGATGCGCCCGTGGGCCCTGGCGGGGGCCTGGAGGATCCGCCTTGGGTTAGCATCCCGCCATGTCTGCATTTCCCTCAGTCCGGCCCCCGTTCGCCACGGCCGTTCTCGCCGGGCTCGCCCTCGGCCTGGTTGCCGGCTTCGACAGCGGGCTCGCGGGCGCGGCGACGGCGCCGTCGATTGCCGTGGACGTGGGGCACACGCTCGAGGCGCCGGGCGCGATCAGTGCGCGTGGGCGCAGCGAGTTCGAGTTCAACCGCGAGCTGGCGGTCCGTGTCGTCGAGGGCTTGCGCAGCCGGGGGTTCGAGGTCGGGCTCATCAACGCCGACGGCCGCATCGAAAGCCTGAGGGCGCGACCGCAGGCTGCGGCCGGGGCGGGCTTTCTGCTCTCCATTCATCACGATTCGGTCAATGCCCACGAGCTTCGCCCGTGGACCTGGGCGGGGAGGCTTCGCGACTACAACGACGATTTCGCGGGGCATTCGCTCTTCGTGTCGCGCGACAATCCCGACACCGCGCGCAGCATCCTGTGCGCGCGCGCGATCGGCGCCCGGCTGCAACGCATGGGCTTCGAGCCGACGCACAAAAACGGACGTCGGCGCGCCTACGCCGATCCTGTCCACGCGGTGCATTACTACGACGGTCTCGCGGTGCTGCGCCACGCACGCATGCCGGCGGTGCTGTTCGAGGCGGGCGTGATCAAGAACCGCGACGAGGAACTGCTGCTGCGCGATCCGGCACGCCAGGCACGCATGGCCGATGGCATCGCCACCGCCCTTGCCGCCTGCCTGCGCAACGGAAAGCCGGCGGACGACGAGGACACGGCCGATCGGTCGACGCCCTGATCGCCGGGGCGTGCGGCGGATGAATCGCGCGTGCGGGGCGGGCTGAAGTTTTCCAGCCGGGTGCCGTTACAAGGACGCGTGGGGGCAGGGGCGCCCCCGTCAGGGGGCGATGCCGCCAGCAGCGAGGACCACAGGAAGTGAAACCAAGGATCACACCGACGAACCGCGAGATCCGGCTCGCCGACGATGACATGATCGTCAGCAAGACCGACGCCACCGGCCGGCTCACCTACGTGAACCGGACCTTCATGCGCATTTCGAACTACCCCGAGCACGCCTTGCTCGGCCAGCAGCACAACATCGTGCGTCACCCGGACACGCCGCGCGGTGTGTTCCGGCTGATGTGGGAGACGCTCAAGGCCGAGCGCGAATTCTTTGGCGTGATCAAGAACATGAGCTCCGACGGCGACTTCTACTGGGTATTCGCCAACGTGACGCCGGACCACGACGCCCGGGGCGAGCTCAGCGGCTACTTCTCGGTGCGGCGCGCCGTGTCGGCGGCCGCGGTGAGCGCCGCGAACGAGCTGTACGCGCAGATGACGCGGGTCGAGCAGAAGGCGGGGCCGGCGAGCGCGCCCGAGGCTTCGCTCGCGTGGCTGCGGCAGACCCTGGCCGAGCGCCAGACCTCCTACGAACGCTTCGTGCTCGGTCTGTATGCGGGCTGACAAGGAGACTGCACGATGAATCAGC